>JBEGNF010000046.1:0-18573 GCA_041182625.1 Pseudomonadota bacterium
GAAAGCTTGCCTTGAGCGTCAGTCCGGACGGTTTTGCACTCGACAGCACCAGTTCGCCCTGATTCGCCAGTACCCGCTCTCGGATGCCCGCCATACCGAGCCCCGGCGAAACATTCTCGGGCATGCCCTTGCCATTGTCTGTCACGACCAGGTTCAGCTGACCCCGCTCTCGCTCGAACTCCAGCGAGATCCAGACCCGGGTGGCGCTACTGTGTCGCATCACATTGGTCAGTGCCTCCTGCGCGATGCGGTATACCGCGACCGCCAACCGCGGCGGCAAGGTTTCCCCCTCCAGGGCGGTGTGCAGATGACACTCGAGCGCGTTCTCACCCCGAGACTGACGCTGCCGTACCAGTTCGCGCAAGGCTTCTTCAAGCGCGATGCCGTGCTCCTCATCGCCCTGCAAACCATAGGGCCGCAGTTGCGCCAGCAAGCTGCGCAATTGCGACAAAATGCTGCTGCTATTGTCAAACATCGCCTGCGCGCAAGAGGCCAGTACAGGCTCCGTGGCCGTCTGTTTCAGCAAGTACGAGGCATCAACCTGCATCGCAGTCAGCCGCTGACCGAATTCATCATGCAACTCGTGCGCAAGCTTGCGGCGTTCGTTTTCCTGCACATCCTGCAGACGATGGAGCAATTCTCGCTGCTTGGCAATCTGCTCGGTCAGTGCGGCGGCGAGATGATTCAGCGCCTGCGCGATCTGGTTGAGCTCGCGTGTCGCACAATTCGCGATGCGTGCACCGTAATCACCCGCTTCAATACGGGCAATGCCAGCCAGAATATCGTTGAGCGGAAGCAGCGAGCGGCGCAGGCTAAACGCCAACGCCGCAATCAGTACCGCCACCAACGCCGTAAACAGCACCAGCTGCACCAGCGCACTGCCGATCGCCTCAGTGCTCTCTGGCTGGGGATTCGGCTCCAGCCGCACGGTCACGATGTCACCATCGGGACGCCGCAGCGATAAGGCATACACCGGTACATTGAGCTCGCTGAGGACGAAGCGATTCAGCCACGGCAGTTCGCTCGCCGGTACGGGTTGCGGGCTGGCCGTCAGCCGCTGCCCTTGGCGATCGAGCAGCGCGACATGAAAATGCCTGAGCGTATCGTTGCGATTGAGCGCATCGATACGTTGCGCATGCTGATCCAGCGGTATATCGTCCTGCAACGCCGACAGTGCCGCCAGCAATTGGCCGATACGCTGACTACCCTGTATCTCGTCAGCGATGTCCTGGCGGGCAGTGAACAGAGTCAGCACGAATGCCAGCGCCAGCATCAGCAGGCCGACACCGCCGAGTCTCAGCAAGAGTCGCGTCAGTAGTTGCATGTTCGGTTTCTCATTATTAATCGCGAAATGATTATACGGTTGCGCATATCGCGGCCGGCAGACACGAACTAGAATGGATTTTGTCTGCCTTTACTCATCATGCCCGAACATCACGACGGCTTGCCTTATTTGCGCGAAGCGCTGATCTTCCTCGCGCTCTCTGGCGTGCTGATTCCTCTGCTGCAGCGCTACCGTGTCAACCAGATGCTAGGCTTTCTGGCAGCCGGTGTGCTGCTGGGTCCGTTCGGATTGTGGCTCTGGGTGGGCCAGCTACCTTGGCTGCAAAATTTTACCTTTCTGGGCGTCGAACAAGTGGCCGCGCTCGGCAAGCTGGGCGTGCTGTTCCTGATGTTCAGCATTGGTCTTGAGTTATCGGCGGAGCGATTGTGTGAGTTGCGGCGCTGGGTATTTGGCGCAGGTACGGCACAGGTGCTGCTCTCGGCACTGGCGATCGGATTCATGGCCGCAATGTTCGGGGGCGAGGCGGAGGCCGTCATCGTGCTCGGTCTGGCACTCTCGTTGTCGTCCACCGCGGTGGTGATGCAGTGGATGACGGAGCACCATACGCTGGATACTGAGGTCGGTCAGGCGAATCTTTCCATCCTGATGTTTCAAGATCTTGCCGTGGTGCCTATCCTGCTGCTGACCGGCATGCTGGCCGCTGGGGATATCGATCGCTGGCTGCCGCTGCTGGCGGGCGCTCTCATCAAATCGGTGCTGGCGATCCTGCTGATCTATCTGCTGGGGCGGCGTGTCATTCGGCCGCTGTTCAAGCTGCTGGGTAGAGAACATCAGCCCGCCACCTTTGTCGCGCTGATTCTGTTGTGCACGCTGGGGGTTGCGGGTCTGACAGCCTACGCGGGACTCTCAATGGCTCTCGGTGCCTTCCTTGCCGGGCTCATGCTGGCAGAGACAGAATTCCGGCATGAGGTCGAGGTGACGATCGAGCCCTTCAAGAGCCTTCTGCTGGGATTATTCTTTTTTTCGGTGGGCATGCAGACCGACATGCGATTGCTGCTGTCTGCACCTATTCTGCTGCCGCTGTCGGTGCTTGGGCTGATGCTGATCAAGGCCACCGTACTCGCGCCCCTGCTGCGCTTGGGCGGTCTGGGCTGGGGCAGCGCGATTGAAGGTAGTCTTATCATGGGACAGGCCGGAGAGTTCGCCTTCATCATCGCGGCCGATGCCGCTGCGCGCGGTCTGTTTCCTCAGGAACTCGCGCAGTTCGTGCTGCTGGTGGTCGCATTATCGATGTTCGCCACGCCGCTAGCGGCGCGCCTTGGGCATGGTCTCGGTCATGCATGGCAGTGCAAGCATCATGACGGCGCACCGCTGTCAAAAGCCAGGGTCGCCGTCATGAAAGATCATGTGATCATCGTCGGCTTCGGTCGCATGGGGCAACTGATCGCGGAAGTGCTCTCAGCGCAGCACGTGCGCTATGTGGCGATCGATATCGACCTGATGCGATCGACCAAGCGGCACCCGCTAGGTGAGCCGGTCTATTTTGGTGATGTCAGTCGGCCCGAGCTGCTGCACCGCGTGCATGCCAGCAGCGCAGCCGCCATCGTGCTGACCATGGATCATCCGGAGGCGGCTCTGCATGCCGCCAGCGCAATACGACGCGAGTTCAGCGACGTGCCGCTACTGGCTCGCGCCCACGACGAGTACCATGCGCACGCGCTCAGCGAGGCTGGCGCAAGCACGGTGATGCCGGAGGCACTGGAAGCCGGCTTGCAGTTGTCCCACTTTGTGTTGCGAGCGATAGGTATCGACGAAGCACGCGCGGCCGAAGCGATACGGCGGGAACGCGAGAGCCGGCTGGCGATGGCTCAATGAACTGATTGCCAGCGCGCTAGAGTTCGCCGAAGCGCACAAGCCGCACGCCAGCGCTATGGCAATCTTCGGCGAAACGGGTGCCGGCGAGGTAGCTGAACTCGGCCGACCGCGCATCACTGATGGGATCGTCAAAATTCACCGCCGGACGACCCGGATGCACCATCAGCAGCGTGCCACTGGGTACCTGATGCAGCCAGCGCCGCATCCGCTGCTCGAATTTTGCTTCGGGCTGGAGCGCGTACAGACCGCCGAATTTTTCGGTGATACGCAATCCCTTCTGCTGTGCAACGGTGGCAAATCCTCGGCACGCCGCGCGCAGCACGAGTGCCTTGCCCGGTGTTCCGCCCGAGTCGACCAACCGGTCCGGACAGCGCACCCAGGGCAAACGACTGCCCGGCGACCAGTGGGTGTCAATCGCCGCCATCATCGCATCACGAATGACAGGAAACGCATGCACATGCTGATGCCCATCGAGATAATCCGGCAGGCGCTTGAAATATTTGACGAACAAATCAATCTGCTTCAGAAAACGCTGCAGTACCCAGTCGCGCGATACCATGCCCAGCTGCGTCAGCAGCAGCCAGTACAGCAACGGGCGGTTACCGCTGGTGTTTTCGAATGGATGGGTAAGGTTGAGGTGGATACCGACATCCGCATGTGCCTGCAACTCGCGCAGACGCCAGCTGCTCTCGGGCCAATCCGGACCTTCGGTCAGCACTGAGGTGGCGGATACTCTGCGACAAGCGATCAGATCAAATATGCCGCTGGAGATTTCTTTCGATTGGCCGAAATCATCGGCGCATAGCGCGAGCTTGCGCGGCCTGTCTTTCATTCATTCTCCCCGGGGGCAAACGCCCAATGCCGCGCGATCACGAAGGTCAGCGCCGCAACCATCACCAGCACGATGGCCAGCGCAACACGATAATCCAGAGGGGTAAAGTGCAGTAGTACCCAGTACATGAGCTCATTGATGATGAAGCTCGTCAATGCCACGCCAAAAAAACGGGCTCGCGAGCGCGCAACGGGCGCGTCGTGATGGCTGAAGGTCAGCCGCTGATGCCCGGCATGACTGACCTGAAAGGCAATCAGAAATGCAATGATGTTAGCGATCAGCGGATGCAGTCCCAGGGGAACGAGAATCAGCGACACGCAGCCCAGATGCACCAGCATCGCGGTGACGCCGACCGCACCGAACCAGAACAACTCCCGGTTCATCGGGTATCGCCATCGCGTGGCGGCACCGAACTGCTGCGCGTGATACGACTCACCAGATACGCAGGTCGCTGCTTGACCTCAGTGAAAATACGCCCGATGTACTCGCCGAGTATCCCAATGGACAGCAGCTGCACGCCGCCCAAGAAAGTAATAGCGACCACAATCGTCGGCCAGCCGCTCGTATCATTCCCGAACAATAGTGTCTCTATCACGATGTACAGCGCGTACGCGATGGATGCCAGCGACACCATGCCGCCGATCACCGTCCAGAGCCGCAGCGGCACATTCGAAAATGCGGTCAGTGCCGTCGCGGCGAGCCGCAGCAAATTGATGAAATTGAAGCTGCTGCTCCCGTGCCGGCGGGGATCGGTGCGCACCCGCATCGCCCGCCGCGTGAAACCGACCCAGTTGTACAAACCCTTCATGAAACGATTCCGCTCAGGCATGCTGTTGAGCGCATCCAGCAGGCAGCGGTCCAGCACGCGAAAGTCCTGGGTGTTCTCCGGGATTTTGTTGCGCTCGCCGAGATTCAGCAAGCCATAGAACACTCGGGTGAATGCGCGCTTGAGCCTGGTCTCGTCGTTGCGGTCGGAGCGCACTGCGTACACCATGTCATAGCCCCGGCGCCATTGATCGATGAATGAGGGAATCAATTCGGGCGGATGCTGAAAATCGCAATCAATCAGCACCGCGAGATCGCCTCTTGCCTCCGCAATGCCCGCGGTCAGCGCGACTTCCTTGCCAAAGTTACGCGACAGCTGGACCAGCGTCACGGGCAAGCGATCAATCACGCTCATGACCTTTTCAACCGTGGCATCGTGGCTGCCATCATCGACGACGATCAATTCATGCCTGAGGTGCATGCCCTTCATCAGCGTGTGCAGGGTGTCGAGCATGGGCAGGATATTGCCCTCCTCGTTGAAAGCAGGCACAAGGCAGCTGACCAGCGGATCGGCGGGTCGCTCTGCAGCGCGTAGACGCAGGACGAACTCGGACACATTGTCGTCCGCCGGTGCGTCCAGCTTGGTCACTTGTTCTGGTGTCATTGAGAGAAATGCGTGATGCAAGGATCAGGCGCGCGCTGCTGCAACGCAAATATCGCGGACTGTACTGGCAGCGCGATCACGGGTCAAGCATTGCAGCACCTGCTCAGTCATCGCACCGACCAGCGGGCGAGACGACCACCCATCGAACAGTCAAGCGTACCGCCGGCTGCGAAGGAAGGCTGAGCTCGGTCTGTGCTTCGGGCAGGCCGGGATTCATGTCATGCATCCACGGGCCGGGCTCGCGCCCTGGTTTTTCAGGCGCCCACAGCAACACATAGCCGCAGGCCTGCAGCCGTTCAGGACTCACCCAGGGTGACACGCCGTAATCGCCATTGATCAGCACATCCGGTGTCGACTTCCCGAAAAAGGCCACATTGCCCGCTGCCCAAGTGGAGCCCACCACATAGCGCAGCGGTGCCCCGGTCTTTTTCTGCCAATCGTTCTCGATCAGATGCGCCAGCTCCGGTCCGGGAAAATTCGCACGCGACAGACTCGGTCGCACCTGCGTCTTGTAGTACACATTGCCAGCGTAGACGGCCATCAGTAAACCCTGCAGCATCAGCCACGCGACCAGCCAACGCCTTTGACATAGCACCTCGAACATGGCCGGTCGCCAGCAGACGAGCGCCACGCCAATCGGCGTGAACATCATCATCGCCCACATGTCGCGCAATGGTCGACCACCAATCAGCGGCACGCCACAGCTGAGCAACAGGGGTATGAGACTGGCGGCGCACAAAAAGACGGCAGGCGAAGAGAATGACAATACACCTTGCCGTGGAGCGGATACGACCGATGCCTGGGTCGCGCGATATCGATGCATCAACCACGCGGTCAGTAACAGCATCAACGCGAGAATGCCGAGCTGCGCGGCAAGAAATGACATCACCTCGCTGACGCGACCCGCCGGCGATAGGTGCTCACTCATGCGCTCCTGAGCGTAATGGAGTGGCTGAAAATCATGATTCAGCAGCCAGATCAGATGAGGCGCTGCCACCATCGCTGCCGTCACAACGCAGAGCATGACCTTGCCGATGCGGAGATGGCGCCGCGAGTCGATATCCAGCAACGGCCAGATCATCAGGAACAGATACAGCAGTGCGGCGCTGTATTTGGCCAGCGCGCATACACCGAGCGACACCCCCAGCAAAAAAAACCAGATCAGCTGACCGCGCCGCGTCGCCATCCAGAACAGCGTGATGGATAGCGCCCACAGCGGTATCTGGATCACATTGTGATTGAACTCAGGTATCAGTACATTGAAGTAGAACTGTGTCGTGGTCAGGAACAGGGCCACGATGGCCTGCCGCTCGTCGAGGAACTGGCGTGCCAGCCACCACAAAACCACCAGTGCAGCAACGATGCACAACGGACCCAGCACCAGGAGGGCCAGGCTTTGTTTGCCAGCCAAGGCAACCGACGCAGAAATCACCCAAGCCGGCAACGGCGGATGTTTGTAATACCCTGCCTGCGGATGAAGACTCCAGACAAAGCCCTCGACCATATCCAGCGGAGGACTATGGTGGGACAGCGTGGCCACCAGCGGCCACAGCACCAGATACACCAGCAACATCACCAGCAAAGCCGTGCGTATCGCTGGATGGCCCGGAATCAAGCGCGTGCCGGCACCGGCCGGTAAATAATCGGTTTGCAAATTAGGACTGAGAGAATATGAAAAATCGTGCTCGTTTGATTTTATCTCAGCCGCCAGAGGACCCTGAGAATGTCTCTACGGATCGCAGGATATGCATCGGCTGTTCTGCGAGATTGACTTGCAAGCCTCGTGTCTGGCCGAGCAGCGGTTTCATGTTGGCTACCGAGGAAGATGGTTGGCATTGATGCCGACATGATCAAGCACTCACCCAACCACACAGCGTTGCGCTAGCCTGCCATTTTTATCGAAGGGATCTACGATGTGGTGCATATTCGCGGGCCATGGGGTATCATCCTCGGGCTAAGAAAACCGTTTGATATCAACCACATAACAAGGAAGTGATGCTGTGAGCAAACGTACCCGCCCCGCCGATGTGTATTTGCGCTTCCTGCAGCTCGCGGAGGCCGTGCGTGGCATGCCCTCCCTGCCCCGGCTGGAACCTCTCGAAGAGCGTATTCTCGAGCTGGTTGCCTACGCTCGGCAAAAGAAGGAACGACTATCGGTCAAAGACCTGATGGGAAAGCGTGAACTGGGCTCGCCTGCGATGCTGCACGGGCGGCTGAAGTCCATGCGCGAAAAAGGCTGGATATTGCTGGCCGAAACTGACGATGCGCGCCGCAAGCAGCTTGAACTGACCCCGGCAGCATTGCTGCATTTCGACAAGCTCTCGAAATGTCTGATGCAGGCAGCGAAGAAATCCGGATAGCTTCCTCTCCGACCACCAATACAAGCAGCCCAACGCCAGAGCGACCCCGCCGGGGTCGCTTATTTTTTGAGCGTCAGATAAACGGCCAGCGCGATCACCAGCGCCACCCCGAGCTCCAGTCCCACCATCACCCATTCCACTGCAAGTCTCCTCGTGTCTGCGCGAACCAAACCACTGACATACTGTAACCGAGCGCCGCCATGATCGTGATGTCAGGCAGAAAAACCCAAAACTTGTGAAAAATCAAACTTAAGCGTGGAATCAGAAGCGACAGTCACGGAATGTCGCAAGATACTCGACCAAGCACAAGCTGACTGACAGCCACGGAACTTTGGGCCTTTGCACAGGTCTGTGTGCACTGCCACAAGGAAAAAATGATGAACGACGATCATTGGGTCAAGGAACTACTGGATGACGCGCATCTGCATGAGCGCGAGGACAGGCTGGCCCGCTTCGATGCTCACCTGCCCTGTCTGCTCTTCGAGCTCGAGCAGCTGCCTGTAGGCAGTCTACGATTCGCCTTTCTCTCTGACGCGTGCAAAGATTTGCTGGGCATCCCGCGTGATCTTTTGTATGCAGATCCGCAGCTGCTGCTCAACCGGCTGACCGATGAAGACCATTTAGCACTGCTGGAGGCGCTTGAGCGATCGTCAGCACAGCTCAAGCCGATCAACTGGGAAGGCCGGCTGCGTATCGATGCCTGGAGAGACCTGAAATGGATCAACCTACGTGCAACGCCGACTCGCCGTGCAGACGGCGTGGTCTGCTGGACCGGCGTGATGACTAACATCAGCCAGGCCAAGCGGCTTCAGGACGATATCCGTCAGTCACGACATCAACTCTCCGCACTGGCCGCCCATATCGAAGAAGTGAAAGAGCAAGAAAGACGACGTATCGAACGCGATCTGCATGATGATCTCGGCGGTAATCTCACCGCACTCAAGATGATGCTGCAACACGTGTGGACAAACCTGCCCTCCAATCCCTATCTCGATGATCGCTACGCATACTTCGAGAATCTGCTCGACTTATCAATCGCCTCAATACACCGGATCTCCGCGGATCTCCGGCCCGGAATTCTGGATGCTGGTCTGGTCGCAGCGCTTGAATGGCTGTCATCCGAGTTCGAGCTGCAGACGGGTCTTGCTTGCGAATTCCGCTGCAAGGATCTGGATATTCCGTTGGATACGAAGCTCGCAACGACACTGTTCCGAGTTGCACAGGAAGCCTGCAATAACATTCGTAAACATGCCTATGCGAGCGGCGTCGAAATCCATTTGCATTACGACGGCAGCGAGCTGCTGATGGAAGTTATCGACAATGGCAGGGGCATCAGCGATGAGCAGCGTGACAGCCCGCAATCTTTCGGCCTGCGGAGTATGGAAGAACGGGTCGCCGCCATCGGCGGCTCTTTCCAGATTGTCTCAAGACCTGACAAAGGAACGATGGTATCCGCGCGAGTGCCGGTACTGCGAAACTCCTGATTCACGTCGCGGCTACACTGAAATAAATTCTTCAGGATATGCACGCCGACACGCCAACCGATTTATTACCCAAAAAAGTGCTGATCGCTGACGATCATGCACTGATTCGCGAAGGCCTCAAGCAGATCATCGGCGACAGCGGGGAGTTTGTCGTGACCGCTGAATCGGACACCGGCGTGGCCGCGCTGCGGTACATGCGCGAGCAGATGCTGGATCTTGTGCTGCTCGATATTTCTCTTCCCGACCGCAACGGGATCGAGGTCCTTAAACAGGCGCGAAGCGAAATACCTGATCTGCCCATATTGATGCTCAGCATGCACCGCGAGGACCAGTATGCCTTGCGTGCCATACGGGCGGGCGCGGCCGGCTATCTAAATAAACAAAGCGCGCCAGATGAATTGATTACTGCCATGCGCACCGTCGCGGCCGGCCGCAAGTACATCAGCCCGACCCTGGCACAAGCGTTGGCCGATCATATCGACCAGGGTAGCCTGCAAACAGTACACAGCGCCCTATCAGACCGCGAATTTCAGACACTGGTCATGATTGCTTCGGGAAAGACAGTCAGTCAGATCGCCTCCGAATTGTCGCTATCGGTAAAAACTATCAGCATGTACCGGTCGCGCCTGCTACAAAAAATGCGCATGCAAAACAATGCACAACTGACGCATTATGCGCTCAGCCATCAACTAGTCCCTGATATGAACTGATCTCCTTGCCCAGCCCAGCACCCATCTGGCGAAATCAAGCCAGCCACCAGAAAAACCGGAACCTCGAGAAGCACAACAACGACTGAATTTTCGATGAAGACCCACCAGCGGCGTCTCGTCATTCGGTGCCTCCAGAGCGCGCGGAAAGTACCTCGCGCTGCCCCATGCGCGCCTGTCAACATACACCGCGCTCGCCCTGAAAACCCGAACAACCCGGCAGACAAGACCTTTTATCTATTCAGGGATTCGCCGCAGATAGCACATCGTTGAAGCATCAAGAAATGATATGGCGTAGCCCTCGGCATCACCTATAGGGGTGCTGTACCAGTCCCCGGTTTATCGCGAGCCTGTGAGCTCATGCGAGGTTAATTCATAAAAATCAGGACTTTAGCGTAATGGCCGTCCGTTTAGCTTGGAGATTATCACTGGCCACGAACAATCCTCGAGACACGGGGTCCCGGCCTGCGCCGGGACGACGATGTTGAGACCGACATCACCCAAAACGTCATCCCGGCGCATGCCGGGATCCAGTGTCTTTATTGGCGTATCGGGGTGTTCGAGCCTAACTGAGTGGCATTCGACTGTAGCGACATTTGGCGAGTCACAGACGCTATCGGCTTTATCTAATCGGCACCTCTTTCGCGACACACTGACAAAGGGAGTTACGAGGTGAGCATTCGCCAAGTCAGGAGACCGACGTCCTTTGATGAGACCCGCGCGGCAGACCAAAAAATCCATACACAAGACTCACCTGCGCCCAGCCAGACACTGATTGATTTTGTCAAGATCGGTACGCCAGGCGCGGCAGCGATCACGCCATCACAAGAAAAGGTAGCAACGGCAACCCGTGGCGTTAAATTTCTGTTAGTGGGCGAATTTTTTGGAACGACTGAGGGACAAGAACTGGAAAGGCATTTATCACTGTCTGGTCAGAGCGGTATTTCAATTCGGCTTGATCAGTTGTCCGGACACAGTAAAGAAGAAAACATCGCTAACTTTAAAGCACTGATAAACAATTTAAAAAGCGCTGGATATTTGGCTTCGGATACTGAAATCTATATCACGCCTCATGGCAAGGCGAGTAATGGCACATTAGATATTTGCACAACCGGAGAGGCGTTTGATATCGATGCCATCGAATTACTGGAGATCCTTGGACGAGGAAAACATGATCCCCCCAGCAATGGCGCCGTGCATTTTGCAGTCTGCGAGTCCAAGCCCTTGCACAAGGCCGTGCAGAATTATCCCCACCACTTCTTGTTTTACAGCGGAAGCCATTCCATCTGGAGTGACTCTACGACAGAGGTCTTGACTCTTCAGCTGAGTTTTTCGTCTCGCCAACATAACCATGCAACGTCAGCACAATCGCTCTTCAAGTATGCAGGAAACCACTCCGGCAGCGACCTCATCCTATCGGGCAATGGCACAGTAACGCGCAAGCGCATCGGCCCAAAAATCAGCCTCGCTGATGATGCACGAATCGCACAAATGGGACGGCATATTCGATACAAATTTGCCCATGGCAGTTTTCAATCTGTGCTGAGGCTATTCAAACGCTTTGGCGTAGACAACCTGAAAAACCTTGTTCCCGAGATGAACAATGTCGTCATCGATGCCTACTTGTCAGAAAAAGAAAATCATTACAAACTGGCATTACTTCTACTGCTTGGATTTGATACGAATGCGGTTGATTCACAGGGGCAGACTGCGCTTCACAAGGCATGCCGTTTTGGCGATGACAATGGCGTCAAATTCCTGCTGATGAACGGCGCCACTGCTGATATCAAGGACACGGACGGAAAAACAGCTCGCGAGCTTGCCAAGTCTCTTGGGTTCGATGACATAGCGGTTACTTTTGATGAGGTCGAATCTGGGAAAACATTTCCCATGCTCGATAAAGCGTATATGTTTTTTCACTTATGTGATGTCGGTGAGCAGACCATCGCCAGCCTTGCCGTTTCTCGACATACGAAATTCGAGGTATCTGATACCAAAAAAAATACCTTACTGATGTACGCGATCAAAAAAAGGCAGAACGATCTGGCAAAGACTCTGCTCAATGCAGGTGCGCCAATTGATTCGGTGAATACGCTTGGAAATTCTGCCCTGCACCTGATCTGCGCCGCCAACGCGCCCGCGGAATTGATTCGCGCGATCAGGCTACAGTACGGCGATGGTGCAAACATGAACGCCCGGAACCACCGGGGCTTCACGCCTTTGATATACGCCGCGAGACGTGGCTTGCTCGATCACGTCAACAAGCTGATTAATTACCAAGCCGATATTAATTTACAAAGCCACAAAGGAAACACTGCGTTGCACATGGCTGTATTTCGGCGCGATGTTGACATGGTCACGACCCTGCTCGACAGGGGCGCCGACCGAAACATCCAAAATCACAAGCGCCACACGCCGATGGGCCTGGCGAAGTCGCTCGGTCTCACGGATATCGTTCATCTTCTAGAGACCTACCGGCCACGCCGGGCGCAATGATCCATGCCAATTGCTCAGTAGCGTGCGACGCATCCGCTCGCACAAGGGCGGCGATGATGTGCGTCCCGGGTGCCGAGGGAAGCGAAGCGCGCAAGCCTCCCAGCGGGCGCCGAGGGTGAGCTGGCATCCGCGCAGAGCGCTGTTGGTCAGATCTCGAGTGGGACCGCACGCGCGGGCAGACCTGAAATCCGTGTACTGTGTTTGCACTATTGAAGCGTTGTCTGCCTAAAGAACGACCTCCCGCTGCCGTTAATGCTTACAAGACAAGCTTACTGGCCCGCACAAAACCGGGCCCGCAACGGGAAAAGCCATGAAAATCAACGACTCGACGGGTGAATTGCCGCCTGTCGCCCCGATCAGTGAACGCAGAACGCCGGCAGGAACCGGTGACGCTGGCGCGTGCGCTGGGCTGAGCGCCGAGCCGTTCAGCCCGTCCGGTCCGGCACACGGGCTCCTGAACCCCGAGGGCGTGCCAGTCAATGCTGGCAAAGTGACCCAAATACGCCAGCAGATTGCCGATGGCAGCTACCGCATCGATGCGGCAGAGATCGCGGACCGGTTGATTACCGCGGCGCGTGAGTTATTCACTCGCCGCCTCTGAACATCGACCCCACCGTCGACCATCGATCCATGCTGAACATCTGTCTGAATCAAGCGGCCAAGCTAGTTGCCTCGATCATTTTTTTCTTCTTTCCTGCCCGAGACGGCGAGTGACACAGCCCGCAGCGATACGCCTGATGCAAATCCAGCGCATGCCCGACAAAATAGCCGTGGCATTCGCGGCACTCGACCAGCGTGAGCATCTTGCTGTCATAGAAACGCACTAGTGTCCACGCACGGGTCAGTGACAACACAGGTGCTTCATCAGGGGTTGGCGGCAGGTGCTCAAGGTAGAGTTGATACGCCTTGATCACGGCTTCGATGCCCTTAAGTCGCGCATGTTGTCGCAAGTAACGATGAATACTCAAGAACAGCGAGGCATGAATGTTCGGCTGCCAGGTCATAAACCAGTCGGCTGAGAAAGGCAGCATACCCTTGGGCGGCGATTTACCGCGCATTTCTTTGTAAAGCTTGAGAAGTCGCTCGCGAGAGAGCGTGGTTTCAGTCTCAAGCAATTGCAATCGTGCACCCAGTTCGATCAGCTGCATCGCAAGCCGTATCTGGATGCTGTCGGCTATCACACTTTTTCTGGTCACAGACTACCTACTGACTAAGAGTGAATAATCAAGCGATGTCTTCAACCGTCTGCGCTGCCACCAGTAGCGCCAGATGTGCATGCGACAGCGAGATATCGCGATGCGTACGTGTCAGCATGCCGCGTATGGCCTGATGGTCGAGGCGTAAACGAGCCAGCATCATGTTGCCCGATGCAAGGCGTACTACCTGAGCGCTCGACAGACCGTCGAGCAGATCGACCAGCTCCGTGGACAAACCCAGACGAAAGATCGCGGCGGCGCGATCCGCGCGTATCATCTGCCGGGCGAGCATCAGGTAATTCAGATTGGCATCCCTGATCTCGTTCAGAATTTCGGTGTTATTCATGCTATTCCCCGTTGTCGTTGCGGATGCGAGTGACTCGCACATCAAGGGGGCTATTCTGAGTGGGCCGCGGCGGCGGGGATAGTCGTTCGGCTCGGTATTTTTTGTCAGCGACTGGCGGGATGTTTTGTTGGTGTTTGTCTTACGCGATCAGATGACTACCTCATAACTCGTAGCTGTCTCGCTCGCCAGCCAGCGCCTGCTCCACCATCTTGCGACTCAGGTTCGGAGAAAGCAATTCGATAAAGGTATACACGTAGCCGCGCAAATACGCGCCTTCTTTGAGCGCGATGCGCGATAAATTCATGCCGAACAAATGACCGGCAGGTATTGCGCGCAGATTCGGGTCCCGCGCTGCGTTGAACGCCAGCCCAGCAATAATGCCGACGCCCATACCGAGTTCAACATAGGTTTTGATCACGTCTGCGTCAATGGCCTCAAGCACGACATCGGGTTTGAGATGGCGGCGCGCGAAGGCCTGATCGATCTTGTTTCGTCCGGCAAACGCGGCATCATAGGTGACGAGCGGGTAGGCAGCAATCTCCTCCAGCGTGATGCTTTTTGATTTCAGCAGTGCGTGCTCGGCGGGCACCACCACCATATGCTCCCACTGAAAGCATGGCAGCGATACCAGACCGTCTATTTCAGCAATCGCCTCGGTGGCGATTGCCAGATCGGCCTGATTGTTCAGCACCATCTCGGCCACTTGCTTGGGATTACCCTGCAACAGCGAGAGCCGCACCTTCGGGAATTTTTGCGAAAACTGCTGCACCACGGCGGGCAGGGAATAGCGCGCCTGCGTGTGCGTGGTGGCGATGGTGAAGCTGCCGGAGTCCTGCGCGGCGAACTCTTTGCCGATGCGCTTGAGACCCTCGACCTCTTGCAGGATGACCTCCACCGATTTCAGTACTTGCCGACCCGGCTCGGTCAGCCCACGGATGCGCTTGCCGTGGCGACTGAAGATATCAATACCCAGTTCTTCTTCCAGCTCAATGATGGCCTTCGAGACCCCAGGTTGCGAAGTAAACAAGGCTTTGGCGGCCTCGGTCAGGTTGAATTTTTGGCGGACGGCCTCGCGCACAAAGCGGAATTGATGAAGGTTCATCGTGACTCCCCAGACCCCGTGCTCGGCGATTGCGGGCTAAGGTCTTGAATAAAATCGATTTTTTTGGTTAATTGATGCTTTTTTGAAATTTTCCCACCGATCTGCTTATAGCTGGCGATCATATAAGCAAATAAATTCTCTGTCGTTTGGAATAAAGACTAAGTTTATTAGCATTTCGGCTTCTTCGCGCGAGGCTTTATGACTTTGTCTTATGTGGTGTCCGGATTTGCCGTCGGTGTGCTCGTCGGCCTGACCGGCGTTGGCGGCGGTTCGCTGATGACCCCCCTGCTGACCCTGCTGTTCGGCATCAACCCCACCGTGGCCGTCGGTACCGATCTGGCCTTTGCGTCGATTACCAAGTCGGCAGGCACGCTCGCGCACCGGATACGCAACACCGTTCACTGGGACATCGTGCTGCGCCTGTGCATCGGCGCCCTACCCGCTGCCGTGGTGGCGACTCTCGGACTGAAATATTTCGGCGCGCTCGATAAACACATCGGCCAAATCATTCGCTACGCCATCGCCTTCTCAGTGCTGCTGACGGTGGTGGCGATTGTCTTCCGTGGTCGCATGGTGGCCTGGATGAGTGCGCACCCCGAACATCAGCTGCATGGCAGCAGACAGGCGATTGCGACCATCGTCGCCGGCGCTGTGATCGGCACGTTAGTCACCATTTCATCGATTGGCGCGGGAGCGATCGGCGCAACCATTCTCGTGCTGCTCTACCCCCACCTGAAGCCCGCCGAAGTCGCCGGTACCGATATCGCCTACGCAGTGCCGCTGACCGCCATCGCGGCGCTCGGCCACTGGTGGCTGGGGTCGATCAACTGGGAACTGCTATTCACGCTGCTGCTGGGCTCGGTACCCGGCATCACACTGGGCTCGCTGGTCGCGCGCTCAGTGCCTGAGAAATTCCTGCGCGGACTGCTCGCCACCACGCTGACCGGCGTCGCTGCCAAGCTCGTGCTGTAACAGAATCTACTGAGGAAAGCTTATGTATCGCTACGACCAATATGACCATCAGATCGTCAAAGAACGTGTCGCGCAGTTCAAGAGTCAGGTAGAACGCCGCCTGTCGGACGAGCTGACCGAAGATGAGTTCCGTCCGCTGCGCCTGCAAAACGGCCTCTACCTGCAGCGTCACGCGTACATGCTCCGCGTGGCGATTCCCTACGGCCTGCTGTCATCGACGCAGCTGCGCAAGCTCGCGCACATCGCTCGCAAGTATGACCGTGGCTATGGCCACTTCACGACGCGCCAGAACATTCAGTACAACTGGATCGAGCTGGAGCAGACACCGGAAATCCTCGCAGAACTGGCGTCGGTCGAGATGCACGCGATCCAGACCTCGGGCAACTGCATCCGCAATATCACCTCAGACCAGTTCTGCGGCGTGGCAGCGGATGAGCTGGCCGATCCGCGCCCGTATATCGAGATCCTGCGCCAGTGGAGCACCTTTCATCCTGAATTCGCTTTCTTGCCCCGCAAATTCAAGATTGCGGTGAACGCCGCGGCTGAAGACCGCGCGGCCGTACAGGCGCATGACATCGGCCTGAATCTGGTAAAGAATGCCGCCGGTGAGCTGGGCTTTCAGGTGCTGGTGGGCGGTGGTCTGGGTCGTACACCGATCATCGGCAGCGTAATCCGCGACTTCCTGCCATGGGAACATCTGCTCACCTATATTGAAGCGATCATGCGCGTGTACAACCAGTATGGCCGTCGCGACAACAAATACAAGGCACGCATCAAGATTCTGGTGAAAGCACTGGGCGTAGAAGAATTCACCCGTCAGGTCGAAGCCGAGTGGGTCGACCTGAAAGACAGCCCGAGCACGATCACACCGGAAGAACTCAAGCGCGTGGCCGGCTATTTCACGCCCCCCGCTTACGATAACCTGCCAAGTGACGAAACCGCTCTGCAGAACCTGCGCCACGAGAACAAGGCGTTCTCCAACTGGGTCGCTCGCAATGTACGCCCGCACAAAGTCAACGGTTATTCGATCGTCACCGTCTCGCTCAAAAAAACCGGCGTCCCGCCGGGCGACGCGACTGATGCTCAGATGGATTTCGTCGCTGACCTCGCCGACCAATACAGCTTTGGTGAGCTGCGCGTCACGCACGAGCAGAACCTCGTGCTAGCCGATGTCAAGCAATCCGACCTGTTCGATATCTGGCAGGCCCTGAAATCCCAAGGTCTGGCGACACCGAATATCGGTCTGCTGACTGACATGATCTGCTGCCCCGGCGGTGATTTCTGCTCGCTGGCGAATGCCAAGTCGATTCCGATTGCGCAGGCGATTGCGCAGCGCTTCGATGATCTCGACTTCCAGCATGATATCGGCGAGATCGAGCTGAATATCTCTGGCTGCATCAATGCCTGCGGCCATCATCATGTGGGCAATATCGGTATTCTCGGCGTCGACAAGGATGGCTCAGAGTGGTATCAAGTCTCGATTGGTGGCGCGCAGGGCAATGACACCGCTATCGGCAAGATCATCGGCCCGTCGTTTGCCGCTGGGCAGATGCCGGAGGTGATCGGCCGCCTTCTGGAAGTTTACGTGCGCGAGCGCATCGAGGAAGAACGCTTTATCGATACCGTGAATCGTATCGGTATCGACCCTTTCAAAGCCCATGTGTATGCGACCCCCATCGAGGAAGTCGCCGACGCCGCAGGAGAAGTCACCTATGCCTAAGATCATCAAAGACAAGGCCATCGTTGCCGACGACTGGCACCTGCTGAAGCTGGCCGAGGGCGAAACGCCGGAATCAGTGACTGTCCCTGAAGGCAAACAGATCGTGCCGCTCGCCGTTTGGCTGGCACAAAAGCCGGCACTGGCCGAGCGCACCGATATCGGTGTCTGGCTGGCACCGGACGAGCGCGCAGAATTGCTAAGTGACGACGCGGCGACATTGCCACTTATTGCGGTCGACTTTCCCACCTTTACCGATGGTCGCGGCTACTCGACCGCGTTCAATCTGCGCACGCGTATCGGCTTTACAGGCGAGCTGCGCGCGATCGGCGACGTGCTGCGCGACCAACTGTTCTACCTGCAGCGCGTGGGCTTCAACGCATTTGCCACCCGTCCTGACCGCAGCATCGAAGACGCACTCAAGGGCCTGACGGATTTCTCTGATGTCTATCAGACCTCGTGGGATCAGAAGACACCACTGTTCCGTCGCGCCGCCCGACCAGCAGCTGAGGAACTGCAGTGAGCGCCATGCTTGACAGCCCATTCGACAACAAGCTCGCCGCCACGCGCGCGACGCTGGAGCGCATTGCTGCTGAATTTGCGCCCGCAGTGTTGGCATCCAGTCTCGCTGCCGAAGACATGGTGCTGACCGACCTGATCCTTCGCGCACAACTGCCGATCAAGGTGTTCACACTGGAGACCGGCCGTCTGCACAAGGAAACGCTGGGCATGGTGGACCGTATTCGCGAGGTATATGGCTACGAGGTCGCAC
>JBEGNF010000047.1:0-18415 GCA_041182625.1 Pseudomonadota bacterium
CATCAAAGCTGACGCTCTTTCCGCGCACCTGGGCATCGGCATGACCCGACAGGCTGCGCGCAGCCGCAGAAAATTCACTGAACGCTGCCTCATTGATGAGCTGAATGCCGAAGCCCAGCGCAATGCCGAGTGCAATCGCCACCAGCGCAACCAGTGCGCGCACCGGATGTGCGCGCCACTCGCCCGCCAGCAGCCATCGGTGCAGGGTATAGGCGCCCGGAGAGTTCGACGCTGTGCTCATGCGCTGGGTACGACGGGCGCCTCGATCTGTCGCAGGCCATCGCGCCCCAGCAGCAGTACGCGGTCGGCGCTGGCAGCTGCCGCAGGCGAATGCGTGACGATGATCGCCGACGCACCACTGCTGCTGATTTCGCGTCTGAGCAATTGCAGAACATCGTTCGCCGTGTCGGGATCGAGATTGCCGGTCGGTTCATCCGCCAGCAGCAGGCGTGGGCGGTGTACCAGCGCGCGCGCTATCGCGACACGCTGCATCTCACCACCGGACAGCTGACGCGGAAAGTCGTGTCCGCGTCCGGCGAGGCCGACCGCCTCCAGCAGCGTATCGGCACGCTCAGTCGGCATCTGGTTCAGCAGCAGAGGCAGCGCAATATTCTGCGCTACCGTCAGGTGCGGCAATAAATGGAAAGCCTGAAAGATGAATCCGAGTTTTTCACGTCGCAGCAGCGTTGCCTGTCGGTCGTCGAGTTCGCGCAGTGGCACACCATCGATACAGAGCTCGCCGCTATCGGGTGTGTCCAGGCCGGCGATCACGTTGAGCAGCGTCGACTTGCCCACACCAGATTCGCCCATGATGGCAATGTAGTCGCCTGCGTTGAGCTGCAGATTGATTGCGCTGAGCACCGGACGTCCACCGAAGGATTTGGACAGTTGTCGGCATTCCAGTGTGGGCGAGGTGAGGGTAGTCATGCTGATGAAAGAATTTGCAAGGCGGCCAGTGTAACAACCGTTGGCGGCAGATGCTGACGACCCGCTGTACAACCTCGGGCAGGCCTCAGGCCGTCACCTCGACCACCGCCGCGCCCTGGGCCAGTGCGCCGATGACAGCGGCCTGTGTGAAACCGAGCTGATGAAAAACTTCCAGCACCTGCGATGCGGATTCCGAAGCGCAGGCGACCAGTAAGCCGCCGGAGGTTTGTGGATCGCAGAGCAATGCTCGCCGAACCTCATCGATGCCGGTATCGAGCTTGACATCGCCGCTATAGCCTGCCCAGTTACGGCTCGAGGCACCCGTGATAAAGCCTTGCGCAGCGAGCGTCTCTGCTTGCGGCAGGTAAGGCACGCGCGAGGATTCAATCTTTACGGTCAGGTGGGAACCCAGCGCCATCTCGCGCGCGTGGCCGAGCAAGCCAAAGCCGGTGACGTCGGTAATCGCATGTACACCGGTGATGGAGGACAGTTCCTTGCCCGGCGTGTTGAGTTTGGTCGTGCTGGAGATCATCGCTGCGTAGCCCTCGGCATCGAGCACACCTTTTTTGAGTGCGGCCGACAGAATGCCCACACCGAGCGGCTTGCCCAAGATGAGTACATCTCCGGCTTGGGCATCCGCATTGCGCTTGATCTTGGACGGATGAATCAGGCCCATGACGACCAGTCCATAGATTGGCTCGACCGAATCGATGGTGTGGCCGCCGGCGATGGGAATGCCTGCCTCGGCACAGATGGATTCGCCACCGGCGAGAATGTTGCCAATGGTCTCGACAGGCAGCTTGTCGATCGGCATGCCGACCAGCGCCAGCGCCATGATGGGTGTGCCACCCATCGCATACACATCGGAGATCGCGTTCGTTGCCGCAATGCGGCCAAAGTCGAAAGGATCATCGACGATGGGCATGAAAAAATCCGTGGTCGCGATCAGTGCCTGATCATCATTGAGCTTGTAGACCGCTGCATCATCCGAAGTTTCGATACCGACCATCAGCTGGGGTGGTACGGGAAAGCCCTTGCTCTGCCGGAGGATGTCGGCCAGCACGCCGGGCGCGATTTTGCAGCCGCAGCCGCCGCCATGGGAAAACGAAGTCAGTTTCAGAGGTGCGTTCATGATGTTGTTCAGAGATCTCTGTGTTGCATTGATACGGTCATAATGACATGGGCTCCCGAGGGAGCCCATGAGGTCTGCTTTGGCCGGTATCAGCCGCGACGCGTATCGCCGCGCGAACCGCGTTCGCTGCGATAGCCGCTGCCTTCCTTGCGCGGCGCGGCGCCGGGTTTGGCAAAGCTGCGCTGAGCCGGTTTGCCGGGCTTGCCGCCACGACCATCGCCGGGACGCCAGCCGGGACGACGCGCAGGTGCCGCCGCCTTCTTCGGCTCATAGCCTTCAATCACATCGACCGGAATCGGTTGTTTGGTGAAGCGCTCGATGCGCTTCACGTGTACGCCCTCGGCATGGTTCACGAGTGAGACCGCGATGCCATTACGGCCCGCACGTCCGGTACGACCGATGCGATGCACATAATCTTCAGGGAATTTGGGCAGATCGTAATTGAACACATGGGTTATGCCCGGCACATCAATGCCGCGCGCGGCGACATCGGTCGCCACGAGCACGCGCACCTGACCGCGACGCAAACTATTGAGCGTGCGATTGCGCGCGCCCTGATGCATGTCGCCATGCAGCGCGGCAGCGGCAAAACCGGCAATCGTCAGGCGATCGGCGATAGTGTCCGCGTCGCGCTTGGTCGCGGTGAATACCACGGCCTGGTCGATGTTCGTGTCGCGCAGCAGATGATCGAGCAGCCGGTTTTTATGCGACAGGTCATCAACGAAGTGCACACGCTGCTGAATGTTTTCGTGGCGTGTGGCCGCGCTGGCGATCTGGATCAGCTGGGGATCTTTGGTGATGCGACGCGCCATATTGCCCACCATGCCATCCAGCGTGGCTGAGAACAGCATGGTTTGACGCGTTTCTGGAGTCTTGCTGATGATGCGCTCGATATCATCGATGAAGCCCATGTCCAGCATTCGGTCGGCTTCGTCCAGCACCAGGATCTCCAGCGCTGAAAAATCGATCTTGCCGGACTCCATATGATCAATGAGGCGCCCAGGCGTGGCGACCAGAATCTCGGGATTGCGTGCCAGCAGCTGCATTTGCTTGGGGTAGGGCATGCCACCAAGGATGGACACCGCTTTCACGCGTCGCACGTGGACGCCGTATTTGTCTGTCGCTGTTGTCACTTGTAGCGCAAGCTCGCGCGTGGGCGTCAGCACCAGCATTTTTGGGCGGGCCGGCATGAAGCGCGGACGCTCACCGCGCGAGCGCGCCGATTGGGCGGCCTGATTCGGCGTTTTGCCGGCAGATTCGGCCGGCGCGCTAGCCAGCTTGTGCAGCGATGGCAGCATGAAGGCCGCGGTCTTGCCCGACCCAGTCTGCGAAGACACCAGCAGATCGCGCCCGGCCATTGCAGCGGGCAGCGCCTGCTGCTGAACGGGCGTGGGTTCGGTGTAGCCGGCATCGTTCAGCGCCTTGAGGACCAGCGGATTCAGACCAAGAGATTCAAATGTCATGTTTCGTCTTTCAAAAAAAGTCGGCGCGCAGGCGTACGCCCGCGACAGGATGTAGCAGCAAAAGAAAAAGCAACGCCAACCAGCGAAACAAACGAAACGGATCAAGGTTTCGGCACAAAAGCTTTGCGCCGGGACGGTGCTTAGTGGATCTGCACCAGGGGGCGGGAGGGCTTCAGAATATTGCTCAGGGTCTGCGTGCAGCGGTGCGCTGTTGTATGCAACGCGAGCCGAATTGTACAGCAAATTGGGATGGCTGTGGTTAGCGATGTGTTGCTCGGCGCTTCGAGGCAAAGACGCTGGACTCCGATCTGGGTCGGAGTGACATTTTTTCCAAGCGAGGTGGGCGCCGGAAGTGTCATTCCGGCGAAAGCCGGAACCACATCGCCCATGGGGCGGTAATTAGCGCTGGCGAGTCGCGCTCACTCGTCTGATCCCATCCCTGCCACCACCTGCGAAAACCCGCCATCGACATAGGTGATCTCGCCCGTGATGCCACCGGCCAGATCCGACAGCAGAAAAGCAGCGGCATTGCCTACATCATCGATCGTCACATTGCGGCGTAGTGGCGCATTCTCTTTGACGAAGTTGAGTATCTTGCCAAAGTCCTTGATGCCTGACGCCGCCAATGTCTTGATCGGGCCGGCCGAGATACCGTTGACGCGCACGCCGCGCTTACCCAACGATTCGGCAAGATAACGAACGCTAGCCTCCAACGACGCCTTTGCCAACCCCATGGTGTTGTAGTTCGGCAGCGCGCGCAGCGCGCCGAGATACGAGAGCGTCAATAGCGCGGAATGGTTCGACAGCATCGGTAGCGCCGCCTTGGCCATCGCCGGAAAGCTGTAGGCAGAGATATCGTGAGCGATACGGAAGTTCTCGCGCGACAGACCATCGAGGAAATCGCCGGCAATCGCCTCACGCGGTGCAAAGCCGATCGCATGCACCAGACCGTCGAGCTGGTCCCATGACTTACGCAGCTCGGTGAATGTGGCCTCGATCTGCTCATCACTGCCGACATCGCAATCGAATATCAGCGAGCTGCCGAATTCTTTTGCGAATTCGGTGATCCGGTCCTTGAAGCGTTCGCCCACATAGGTGAACGCCAACTCGGCTCCCTCGCGGTGGCAGGCTTGTGCAATGCCGTAGGCGATGGAGCGGTTGGACAACACGCCGGTGATCAGTATTTTTTTGCCTTGCAAGAATGCCATCTGAGACTCCCTCAACCCGGTGTGCCGGCAGGCTGCCGGCCAAAACGCGCCATTGTAGGGGTTCCGGTGGGTGCCGGGCAAATGGGCGTCACCCGAGTGTCGGCAACGCGTGACCGCCCGCCCTTTGGCGAAAACCGCTATCCTTGACGCGTTTTTGCTTGCGCTATCGGGCTCATGATCAAGATCTTTGCCAGTGCCATCCTTGTCGCCGCCTCGGCATGCGCGCCCGTCGCGTGGGCCGCGCACGCGTTTTCGCTGTATGACGTACCCAAGTATCCGCCCGGTTTTGCGCATTTTGAGTACCTCAATCCCGACGCGCCCAAAGGTGGCGATCTGTATCTCGCCAACCCCGGTCAGGCGAACAGTTTCGACAAGTTCAATCCGTTCTCGATGAAAGGCGTGGCCGCCGCCGGCGTGGCCAACCTGATGTTCGAGTCGCTCACCATCAGCTCAGCGGATGAAGTGGCGACGATGTACGGTTTGCTCGCGGAAGATATGACGCTCGCACCTGACCGAATGGCGATGACGTTTCGGATTAACGCCAAAGCCCGGTTTAACAACGGTGATCCAGTGCTCGCGGCGGATGTGAAGCATTCCTTCGACACGCTGATGGCCAAGGGTGCGCCGCAGTTCAAGATGATCTTCGCCGATGTGAAGCAGTGCGTTGTGCTCGACGAGCTGACGGTGCGTTTCGATTTCAAGACAAACAACCGCGAGCTGCCGCTGATCGTTGGCGGCATGCCGGTCTTTTCTCGCAAATGGGCGCAAGGCACGCCATTCGACAAGATACAGTTGGTCGCTCCGATCAGCAGCGGCCCTTACCTGATCGAAAAATACGATGTCGGCCGCTCGATCGCCTACAAGCGCAACCCGGCCTACTGGGGCAGCGATATTCCTGCAAGACGCGGAGCCTTTAATTTCGAGCGCATTGTGTACCGCTTCTATAAAGATGATGTCGCGCGCCTGGAGGCATTCATGGCGGGCGAATTCGACGTCGTTGTTGAATATCGCGCCAAGAACTGGGCGCGCATGTACAAGGGACCGAAATTCGAGAACGGCGAGATCATCAAGACCACGCTCAAGCACTCAAATGGCGCAGGCATGCAGGCCTTCGTGATGAACCTGCGCCGGCCGCAGTTTCAAGATGCACGGGTACGCCGTGCGCTTGGCTTGGCGCTGGATTTCGAGTGGATGAACCGGCAACTGTTCTACAGCCAGTACACCCGCATCGACTCTTTTTTCAGTAACTCTGAGCTCGCGTCGCGAGGCACGCCCTCAGAGGCGGAGATGAAACTGCTCGAGCCGCTGCGGGATCAGTTGGATCCTGCCGTGTTCGGTCCGGCACCGCTGCCACCGAGGACCGATGCGCCAGCCTCGCTGCGCGCCAACCTGCTGCAGGCCCGCGAGCTATTGAAACAAGCGGGCTGGGTCTACCGCGACGGCGCACTGCGCAATGCGAAGGGTGAGGTATTCAGTTTCGAAATCATCGACGATCAGTCAGCGCTGTCGCGCATTATTGCGGTCTATGTGCGCAATCTCGAGAAATTGGGCATACGGGTCAGCCAGCGAACGGCCGATTTTGCACTAGTGCAGAAACGCATGGAAGAGTTTGACTTTGACATGACCAGTCAGCGTTTTCCTGATGTGACCAGTCCGGGTAACGAGATGTTTGACATGCTGGGCTCCAAGGCTGCAGATGAAAAAGGCTCGAGCAATTACTGGGGCTTGAAGGATCCAGCGGTTGACAAGCTGGTGACTGCGCTGGTGCGAGCCGAGTCGCGTGCAGAACTGGTCGCGGCATCGCGTGCGCTGGATCGCGTGCTACTGCACAAGTACATCGTGGTGCCGCACTGGTACTCGGCGACACACCGAGTCGCGTATCGCAATCGCTTTGGCATACCGAAGGTCGCACCGAAGTATTATCAGGCGGATCCGTATGTGATTTCCAGCTGGTGGCAGGTCAAACCGCGTAAAGCTGATTAAGTCGAAAGACGCAGGGTCCCGGCCTGCGCCGGGACGACGATGTTCAGGCCGGCAGTACCTGAAACGTCATCCCGGCGCAGGCCGGGATCCAGTGACGTTGAACCTCAATGTAAAGAACTACAGACCCATGAACCTTTGGTCCTACATACTGAAACGAATGCTGCTGATGATCCCGACGCTTTTGGGCGTGATTGCGATCACCTTTGCGGTGATCCAATTCGTTCCCGGCGGGCCCGTTGAGCAGGTGCTGATCGAATTGAAGAAAGGTCAGACGGGCGCCGGCGAGTCCTCGGGGGGTGGCGCGTCGGAATATCGCGGCAGACAAGGTGTCGATGCCGAGCGTGTGCAAGAGATCAAGGCGCTGTATGGCTTTGACAAGCCGCCCGTCGAGCGTTTCTGGAGCATGCTGAAGGGTTTCGCAAAGTTTGACCTCGGGCAGAGCTTTTATCATCACAAAGACGTATGGGAGCTGGTGAAATCCAAGCTCCCGGTCTCCATCACGATTGGGCTGTGGACTTTCTTCCTCACGTATTTCATCTCGGTGCCACTGGGCGTGGCCAAGGCGGTGCGCGAAGGTAGCCGCTTTGACAGCATCACGAGCACTATTGTGCTGGTCGGTTATTCCATCCCCGGTTTTGTGCTTGGGGTGTTCCTGCTGGTCGTGTTCGCGGGCAGCAGCTTTGTGCAATGGTTCCCGCTGCGCGGATTGACCTCGGATGATTGGGAAACGCTGTCCTGGTTTGGCAAGGTGAAGGATTATCTATGGCATATCACCTTGCCCGTCACGGCATCCGTCGCGGGCTCGTTTGCCGTGATGACCATGCTGACGAAGAACACGTTTCTCGAAGAGATACGCAAGCAGTATGTACTGACCGCGCGCGCAAAGGGCTTGTCCGAGCGAGCGGTGCTCTACAAGCATGTCTTCCGCAATGCGCTGATACCGCTGGTGACGGGCTTTCCGGCAGCGTTCATCGGTGCGTTCTTTGCCGGCAGCTTGCTGATCGAGACCTTGTTCTCGCTCGATGGTCTGGGGCTCTTGTCGTATGAATCCGTGGTGCGACGCGATTATCCTGTTGTGCTGGGCACGCTGTATCTGTTTACGTTGATTGGTCTGGTGGTCAAGCTGCTGGGTGACCTTTGCTATGTGTGGGCCGATCCGCGCGTTCAATTCGAGAGCCTTGCGCGATGAATTCCGAATCCCTGTCCACGCTCGCGCCCTCGGTGTCGCCGTCACGCCGTGTCTGGTTACGTTTCCGGCAAAGCCGTCGCGGCTACTGGAGTCTTGTCATTTTTGTTGTGCTCTTCGCGCTCAGTTTGTGCGCTGAACTGATCTCGAATGATCGTCCGCTGGTTGCGCGCTACAACGGCCAGCTGATGTTCCCCATCATGAACGACTATTCCGAGACTGCCTTTGGCGGAGATTTCGATTCGCCGGCGGATTATCTCGATCCTTTCATCCAGCAGCAATTCAGCAAGCCGGGTAACTGGGCGATTTATCCGATGAATCACTATCGCTATGACACGCTCAATTATTTCGCCAAATCGCCTAATCCCGCACCGCCCACCGGTGACAACTGGCTGGGCACCGATGATCGCGGCCGTGACGTGTTCGCGCGGCTGCTGTACGGATTCCGCGTCTCGATTTTGTTCGGGCTGGCGCTGACGATCACTGGCATTGCACTGGGCGTAGTCACGGGTGCAGTGCAAGGTTATTTCGCCGGCAGGACAGACCTGCTGTTCCAGCGCTTCATGGAGATCTGGGGCTCGATGCCCGAGCTGTACTTGCTGATCATCTTTGCGTCGATCTTCGAGCCCAGCATTTTGCTACTGCTGTTGCTGCTCTCGCTGTTTGGCTGGATGGGCTTGTCCGATTATGTGCGCGCCGATTTTTTGCGTAATCGCCATCTCGACTATGTGCAGGCGGCGCGAGCGCTGGGCTTGTCGAACGGGCAGATCATCTGGCGGCATGTGCTGCCCAACAGCCTGACGCCAGTCGTCACTTTTCTGCCATTTCGCATGAGTGCTGCGATTCTTGCGCTGACCAGTCTGGATTTTCTGGGGCTGGGCGTGCCGCCGTCCACACCCAGTCTCGGTGAGTTGCTCGCACAGGGCAAGAACAATCTCGATGCGTGGTGGATTGCGCTGTCCACCTTTGGCGTACTCACCATCACGCTGCTGCTGCTGACAAATATCGGCGATGCGCTGCGCAATTCGCTGGATGTGCGGAGGAAGGCATGAGTCTGCTGAGCGTCCAGAACCTGTCGGTGCGTTTCGGCGATTCGACCGTCGTCGACCGGGTGAGCTTCGACATCCACGCGGGAGAAAAATTTGCGCTGGTCGGTGAATCCGGTTCAGGCAAGACCGTCAGTGCCTTGTCGCTGATGCGTTTGCTGCCCGAGGCAGAGATCAGTGGTGAGCTGAAGTTTGAAGGCGAATCGATACTCCAGAAGTCCGAGCCCGAGATGCGCAGTCTGCGCGGCAAAGATATTGCGATGATCTTTCAAGAGCCGATGACAGCGCTGAATCCGCTGTTCACCATCGGTAACCAGATCGCGGAAGTGCTGATGCTGCATGAAGCGCTCTCCGCGCGCGAGGCTGCGAAGCGCGCGGTGGAGTTGCTGGACAAGACGGGCATTCCTGAACCTGCACGTCGCGCCATGTCGTATCCACATCAACTGTCAGGTGGCCAGCGGCAGCGCGCGATGATTGCGATGGCACTGGCCTGCCGCCCCAAGTTGTTGATCGCCGATGAGCCCACCACGGCGCTGGATGTAACGATACAAGTGCAGATACTCGAGCTGCTGAACCAGTTGCAGCGCGATGAGCAAATGGCGGTGCTGATGATTACGCACGATCTCAACCTCGTCAGGAGTTTTGCTGATCGCGTCGGCGTGATGCAGCAGGGCCGGCTGATCGAGACCGCAGATACGGCCACGTTGTTCTCGGCGCCGCGTGAGTCCTACACGCAGCGACTACTGGCCAGCCATGCGCGGCGCATGGCGTCCGATCCGGAGCCCGGCGCGCGCTTGCTGCTGGAAGCGAAAGCGCTTCGCTGCCGTTTCTTCATACCGCAAGGCTGGTTCCGTCAGCGCGAGTTTGTCGCGGTCGAGCATACCGATCTGTCACTGTCACGCGGCGAGACGCTGGGCATCGTGGGCGAATCCGGCTCGGGCAAGTCCACATTGGGCATGGCTTTGCTGCGTTTGTCTGTTGCGCAGACCGAAGGCCAGATCGACTTCGATGGAAAGCGCATCAGTGAGATGTCCAGCGCCAGCCTGCGACCTTTGCGCGCGCAGATGCAAGTCGTGTTTCAGGATCCGTTCGCGTCGCTGTCGCCGCGCCGGACGATTGAGCAGATCGTCGGCGAAGGGCTGGCGCTGCACCAGCCGCAGCTGTCACCCGAGGCGCTGCGTCAGGCGGTCGCCGATGGGCTGAGTGAAGTAGGTCTGTCGCCGGAGATGATGTCGCGCTATCCGCATGAATTCTCCGGCGGGCAGCGGCAGCGCATCGCGATTGCCCGCGCGCTGGTCTTGAAGCCCGCCATGATCCTGCTCGATGAGCCCACTTCATCGCTCGATGTGTCGGTGCAGTATCAGGTACTGGAGCTGTTGGCTGAGCTGCAGCGCAAGCACGGGATTGCGTATCTGTTTATCAGCCATGATCTGGCAGTCATCCGCGCGATGGCACACCGTGTGATTGTGATGAAAGACGGGCGGGTGGTGGAAAGTGGCACGACATCCGAGGTGCTCTCCGCGCCACGCGAGAGCTACACCCAGCGTTTGCTGGCGGCGGCGGAGTTCAGGGAACTGACAGCGCCGGTCTGACGCCTGTCGCCTGCCGATCTGCTCAGATCAGCGCTGAGTGCGCTTGTGCTCTGATTCGCCGTGGGCGGCGCGGCGCTTGTCGGCGGGCTTTTCTGTTTTTTCCGCTTTGGCTTTGCCCTTGCCCTTCTTCGGCTGACGAATTTCAAGCTTCAGAGACTGCCCGGGAGTGAGCTTGTCATTCTTCAGCTCGTTCCAGTGCCTGATCTCGGCGACCTTGACTTTGTAGCGCTTGGCGATGGTATCGATAGTGTCTCGCTTGCCGACCTTGATCGTGATTTTCTTGCGCGGCGGCTCATCCGGCTCGACGGCCAGCATGGCGTTATCCGCGACTTCCTGACCGATGTCCTTGTCGGGCGCTGTGGGCGGCTTGGGCACCAGCACGGTCGAGCCGGCCTTGGGATGCATGTTCGGCGGAATAGCGTTCGCCTCACGGATCACTTCGGGCGTGGTCTTGAACCTGGCAGCGATGCTCTCAATGCGCTCGCGTGCGACAGTCACTTTATGCGCGGTCCAGCTGGACAAGGCCTTGGTCCAATTGGACAGGTTTTCCTTGAACTTCTCCGCATTTGATTGCGGCAGCAGGATCTGCGTGCTGGGACTGCCCGTGATCACCGGGCGATTGAACTGCGGGTTGAGCGCCTTGAATTCTTCCATCGGCAGCTCGGCCAGTTGCGCGGCCAGCTTCACATCGATATCGCGCGTCTTCTTGATTGATACGAAATAGGGTTGATTCTCGACCGTCGGCAGCTTGATGCCGAATTGTGCAGGCGAGGCGATAATGTTCTTGACCGCTTGCAGCTTCGGATAGTAATTGCGCGTCTCCGAGGGCATGTAGGCCGACAGGCTGTTGAAATCGGTCGGACGCCCGGCGGCCTCGGCCTTGGCTATTGCGCGCGACACCGAGCCCTCACCCCAGTTGTAGGCAGCCAGTGCCAGCTGCCAATCGCCGAACATGCCATACAGCCTTTGCAGATAGGTGAGCGCAGCATTGGTCGATGCCAGTACATCGCGACGCTCATCACGGAAGGCATTCTGCTTCAGGTTGTAGTCGCGCCCGGTACTGGGAATGAACTGCCACATCCCTGCGGCCTTGGCGCTGGAAAAGGCTTGCGGATTGAATGCCGATTCAATGAAGGGCAGCAGCGCGATCTCGGTGGGCATCTGCCGCTTCTCGAGCTCTTGTACTACATGGAACAGATAGCGCGACCCCCGCTGGGATATGCGCTGTATGTAATCAGGACGTGCGCTGTACCAGGTGGTGTGCGTAGCCACCAGCGGATTGTTCAGGTCGGGGATGGCGAAGCCTTTGCGTATCCGGTCCCACAGATCGAAGCTCTCGATCTGAATATCATTCAGCTCGAGCGCATAGTCTGGAGGCAGGCTGAGCCCATCCAGTCCGACAGGCTGATTGTTCAGGGTCCCGCTCTCGTCAGTCGAGGGAGGAATCGTCAGATCAACTGGGTAGGCGGCGGGCGTGATCAGTGTCAGGCTGGAGAGGATCGCAAGACATGTCAGCGGTGTGGATCGGGTTCGGTACATCGGCCTCGGAGAGTCACCAGCGAGAGGCGAGGCCTGTCGCGGTGCTAATTGAATTCGCGCAAGTGTAGTGAAGCATACGAAAGGCCGTCAAGGGAAATGTCGGTGAATTATCGGATTTTGAGTGACACTTTGCTAACGATAGCTGCAAAGTCAGCTTTGACATCCGATCAGCGAAAAGAATTTTTCCATTCCCTGAGTGCCGCGAATGCTGCGACCGGATCATTGCTGCTCAGATGCGCTTGCGCGCGCAGGGTGTTCACGATACCTGGCTCGCGATAGCGAAGAAAAGGATTCGTCTGCTTTTCTTCGCCCAGCGTCGAGGGCACGGTGCGCTCGCCGCGCTCACGCGCCGCTTGTGACTGTTGCAAGCGTTGGGCAACCGCCGGATTGTCTGGCTCGGCGGCGACTGCAAACCGCAAATTCGACACCGTGTATTCATGCGCACAATAGACTTTCATTGAATCGGGCAGTGCGGCCAGCTTGGCCAGCGATTGCGTCATTTGTTCGGCAGTGCCCTCGAACAAACGTCCGCAGCCGCCTGCAAACAAGGTATCGCCGCAGAACAGCCAGCCATCGTGATGATCAACATAAGCGATGTGTCCCGCAGTGTGTCCAGGGACATCGAGCACGCTGAGCGAGATCGATGGCTTGGTCAGCAGCACGGTGTCGCCTTCGGACACCCGATGCGTGACCCCGGCAATTTTTTCTTTGGTGGGTCCGTAGACCGGAATATCTCGCTGTCGCAGCAGTTCGGCGACACCGCCCGCATGGTCGCCGTGATGATGAGTGAGTACAATAGCGGTCAACGTCAACTGTCCCGAAGACAGCGCCGCTTCGACCGGCGCGGCATCGCCAGGATCGACCACCACAGCGTGACGGCCATCATGGATCAGCCACAGGTAATTGTCGGCAAAGGCTGGGATAGCAGTGACTTGCAGTGATGCATTGGCTGACATGAGCATGAACCCAAACGCGTTGGAAAATCCGATTATATCGCTGGCCTCCTGGTTCGATACGCCGCCGGGGCGCTATGCGCGCGCGTGGGAGCAGATGCGGCTGAATGAGTTGACTGCAGATATTTTTGGCTACAACGCGCTGCAGATCGGTATGCCTCACTTCGATACATTGGCCGCCAATCGCATGCCCAACCGCTGGATCACTGACAGCCTCTTGTGCCCGGCCGAGGCCGAGCGGCAGGTCGTGCTGGTGCATGATTTTGCTGAGCTGCCATTTGCCAGCCAGAGCCTCGATCTGGTGGTGCTGCCGCATGTGCTCGAATTCGCCGCCGAGCCGCATCAGGTACTGCGCGAAGTCGAGCGTGTGCTGATCCCGGAAGGACAGGTGATCGTCTGCGGTTTCAATCCGGTCAGTCTGTGGGGCATGCGGCAGGTGGGTGGGCGCATGACGGGCGCACACTTTCTGCCACTGAATGGCGAATTCATCAGCGTGCCGCGACTGAAAGACTGGCTGAAACTGCTGAACATGGAAATCAATCGCGGGCATTTCGGATGCTACGCACCGCCCTGCATGACAGACAAATGGCTGGAGCGTTTCGCTTTCATGGAAAAAGCCGGTAATCGCTGGTGGCCTTATCTGGGCGCACTGTATATCGTGCAAGCGATCAAGCGCGTGAAAGGCATGCGTCTGATCGGGCCAGCGTGGGAGAAGCGCGGCGCGCGTGTGCAGCAGGGCGTACCGGTCACGAACCGGATGAAAAACGAGCACCAACACGAAAAAATCTAAATGAGCAAGGTCGAAATCTACACGGACGGTGCCTGCAAAGGGAATCCCGGCCCCGGCGGCTGGGGCGCCTGGTTGATCGCCGGTGAGAACAGCAAAGAGCTGTGCGGCGGCGAGCTGAACACGACCAACAATCGCATGGAGCTCAAGGCCGTCATCGAGGCGCTGAATGCGCTCAAGCGTCCATGCGACGTGATTGTGCACACCGACAGCCAGTACGTGCAGAAGGGCATCAGCGAATGGCTGGAAGGATGGAAGGCGAAGGGTTGGCGCACCGCCAGCAAGGCGCCGGTGAAAAATGTCGATCTGTGGCAGGCTCTCGATGAGGCGCAGTCGAGGCACACGATAGAATGGCGCTGGGTGAAAGGGCATGCCGGTCACGAGGGTAATGAGCGTGCGGATGCCTTGGCCAATCGTGGGGTTGAGCTGGTGCTGGAATCCGGCCTGCGCCAGGATGACGATTCATAAGCCGGAACGCTTCGACAGGCGCCACGCGTGCGTGGCGAAGCCCCTGTCTCACCCTGGCGAAAGCCGGAATGCAGTGTTACCCCGGCAGTGACCCGCTCCATCAACATGACCAACACTGATACATGATGCGACAAATCGTCCTCGACACAGAAACCACGGGCCTGAATCCACGCAGCGGCGACCGCATCATCGAAATCGGGTGCGTCGAGCTTGTCAATCGGAGGCTGACGGGGAATAACTTTCATTACTACATTAATCCCGAGCGCGATTCCGATCCGGGGGCGTTAGCAGTTCACGGACTGACCAGCGAATTTTTAAGCGACAAACCCAAATTCGCCGACATCGCCAGAGCGCTGTGCGACTACCTGCGGGATGCAGAGATCATTATTCACAACGCGCCATTCGATGTTGGCTTCCTCGATGCAGAATTTGAAAAACTCGGCTTGCCTAAATTCGAGCAGCATGTGCGTTCGGTCACGGATACGTTGTTGCAGGCAAAAGAGCTTCATCCCGGCAAGCGCAATTCCCTCGACGCGCTGTGCGAGCGCTACGGGGTATCGAATGCGCACCGCACCTTGCACGGCGCTTTGCTTGACTCGGAGCTGCTGGCCGAGGTGTATCTTGCGATGACACGCGGGCAAGACAGCCTGGGCATGGATCTGCATGTCGACCTCCCGGCCGAGGGTGGTAGCGGGCAATCTGCGCTGGCGGAGATCATCGTGCTGCCGCCATCGCCGGAAGAGATAGCTGCGCATCAGGAGATGCTGCAGGCACTGAACAAAGAATCAAAAGGTGCGTGCCTCTGGCTACAGGATAGCCATTGACGACCTGAATTGAAGCCCGGTGGGGTTTATGCGATAATGCGCGCCGTCCTGGGAGGTTAGCTCAGGGGTAGAGCGATCGCCTCACACGCGATAGGTCGCTGGTTCGAAGCCAGCACTTCCCACCAGTCTTAAAAAAAACCGGCTTGCAGCTTGTGCACGCCGGTTTTTTTACGTCCGCTTCCGACTGACCGCAGCTCCCGGTCGCAGTCGCTTGTGCCCGAAGCTGCGGGCGAGTTTTTTTAGTGGCGGCGTTTCTTCACTGTGGCCACGGGCAGAGATGCGTGCGGTCGTATCTGATCGCGGAACCAGATGCTGCGGTCCATTGCCGATCAGATCGGTGCGTCCCATACGCTTCAAACCTTCGCGTAGAGCCTCCCAGTTCGCCGGATCGTGGTAGCGCAGTAGCGCCTTGTGAAATTTGCGGATCTTCGCCAATCGTGGCGTCTCAACGGTTTCCGAATCTTTGGCAATTTTGCGCAAAGGGTTCTTGCGCGTGTGGTACATCGTGGTCGCCATGGCCATCGGTGTCGGCAAAAAAGTTTGCACCTGATCGAGCCGAAAATCATTCTGCTTCAGCCACAGGGCAAGGTTCAGCATGTCGTCATCTGTCGTGCCCGGATGCGCGGCAATGAAGTAAGGAATAAGGTATTGCTCCTTGCCTGCTTCCTTAGAATACTTGTCGAACAATTCCTTGAAGCGGTAGTACGAGCCCATGCCTGGCTTCATCATCTTCGACAGCGGACCCTCCTCGGAGTGTTCCGGAGCGATCTTCAACAAGCCACCGACGTGGTGCGTAGCCAATTCTTTCACATATTCGGGTGAGCGTACTGCGAGGTCATAGCGCAGGCCGGAGCCGATCAGGATTTTCTTCACGCCCGGTATCGCGCGCGCCTTGCGATACAGCCGGATCAGCTTGCTGTGATCGGTATTCAGATTGCTGCATATGGTTGGATACACGCACGACAATCGACGACAGGATTCTTCGATGCTCTTTTCTTTGCAAGCCATCCGGTACATATTGGCCGTTGGTCCACCCAGATCCGAGATCGTTCCGGTAAACCCTTTGGTCTTGTCGCGAATGAGTTCAATTTCTCTCAAGATGGAAGGCTCCGAACGGCTCTGAATGATGCGACCCTCATGCTCGGTAATTGAGCAGAAGGTGCAACCGCCGAAGCAGCCACGCATGATATTCACCGAGAAGCGAATCATCTCCCAGGCCGGGATTTTCGCCTTGCCATAGGAAGGGTGCGGCGCGCGTGCGTAGGGCAGGTCGTACACATAATCCATCTCATCCATCGCCAGCGGCAGCGGAGGTGCGTTCAGCCACACATCGCGGTCCGCGTGTGCCTGCACCATCGCACGCGCATTTCCGGGATTGGATTCAACATGAAACACCCGCGAGGCATGCGCATAGCTGACCGGGTCTTCCTTCACCAGTTCAAAGGCAGGCAGCCGGACGACGCTTTTAGAGCGAATCTCTTTCTGCTGCGCGAGCCGCTCTTCGCGTGACATCAGTTTGATGGGTTTGACTTGCGGAGCCGTATCCGCAGCGGACTCGGTACCGCAGGCCTCCGGCTGCTTTTCCTTCATCTCATAAGGATCGGGATGCGGTTCTACCTTGCCCGGGGTATCGACGCGAGTCGAATCGATTTCTGACCAGCCCTCTGTCGGTTTCCAGCCGCGCGGCACCATGAAGGCCGTGCCTCGCAAGTCACGGATGGTTTTCACTGGCTCACCCGCCGCCAGCCGGTGCGAGAGTTCCAGCAACGCGCGTTCGGCATTGCCGAATAAAAGAATGTCGGCCTTTGAATCCATGAGCACCGAGCGGCGCACCGTGTCCGACCAGTAGTCATAGTGCGCGATGCGGCGCAGGCTGGCTTCGATACTGCCGATCACGATGGGCGTGCCGGGAAAAGCCTCACGCGCTCGCTGCGCATAGACTGTCAGCGCGCGGTCTGGCCGCTTGTCGGGTGCACCACCGGCAGTGTAAGCATCCTCCGAACGCGGCTTTCGGTCGGCCGTGTAGCGATTAATCATCGAATCCATATTGCCGGCCGTAATCCCGAAATACAGATTCGGTTTACCCAGCGCCCGGAAAGGCTCGGCCGAGTGCCAGTCCGGCTGGCTGATGATCCCCACACGAAAACCCTGCGATTCGAGCAAGCGCCCGACCAGCGCCATACCAAAGCTCGGGTGATCGATATACGCATCCCCGGTGACCAGAACGATGTCGCAGCTGTCCCAGCCGAGCTGATCCATCTCCGCCCGGGACATCGGGAGGAAGGGAGCGGGCGCGAGATCCGGCCGGTGAGGCAGGTAAGAGCGCAAATGGCGGGGCTGGGCGGTCATCGGATGCGGCGGCAGGAGTTCAGGGCCGAAGTATGCCAGTGATGCGCGGCGGCTGCTCGTATGGGCATGACCCGACCCTCGCAAACCTCGAGCCGGGTCCGCAGATGAGGATTTGCATCGATACGGAGGGTGGTCAGTACGCCGTCCTACCGCTTATCGGCAGTCTGTCGCCTTGTCAGGGGCATGCGTGGGCCGTCATTAGCTTTCAGGTGCCATTTGCCAGGAACACATCGAGCAGCGGTTGCACCCATTCATGTTGTGTCCGTGGTTTGCGACACGCGTAAGCATTAGCCCATACATTCTGTGAGGAAAAAAATGTCAGTCCCTTCAATCCACGGCCCGAAATTCAATAGCCATGCCTATTCCGAAAAGATACCCGGCGCGGGAATCAAAGAATTTTTTACTGGAAAAAAAGAGCCACTGAATGTTCTTTATATACAGGGACTGGATGACAGCTTTGGGAAAACAAAAAAACTTAGCAGAGAGCACTTGGACGAGAGCATCAGATCTGGAGAGATAAAAATTAATGATCTTGACGGAGCTACCTCTCACGATAAATTAAAAACACTCGAAAATACCTTGCTGGCTCTAAGGCAGAAAGGCAGGATTAACAATGCAACGCAGATTATTTTGTCGTGTAAGCCTGGCGAAAATGCTGGTGAGCTAAGTATAGGTTGTGATGAAAATCAAGGTGCTTGGAAGATAAAAGAATACTATTGATGCTATTCGGGGAGGCAGAACAGAGGGGCAGGTGCGGTCATCATCAGATTTTGATGGGGTCATCCATATTTTTGGGCATGGTCCAGAGGAATTCAAGCTAGAAAATAGAAAAGAATTCGGAAACGTTTTAATGCATGCTTCGGGAAAGTTCAATTGGAGCCATCACCACGCTTTCATGATTGGTCATATTGCAAGAGCATCTCGAAATATAGAAAACGAAGCACCTGAGAAAATTGCT
>JBEGNF010000048.1:0-17717 GCA_041182625.1 Pseudomonadota bacterium
CTGATCAACCCGATCGCGATGGAAGAAGGTCTGCGCTTTGCGATCCGCGAGGGCGGCCGTACCGTTGGCGCCGGCGTCGTCGCCAAGATCATCGAGTAAACAGGTAGGTGTGATGCCCGCGCGCGAGCGCGGGCTTCGCATTTGTAACTTGCAGTATCCATTGCCAAGTTTCCGCAGGGGCGTAGCTCAATTGGCAGAGTGACGGTCTCCAAAACCGTAGGTTGGGGGTTCGAGGCCCTCCGCCCCTGCCACCGAATCAGGTGTCCGACACCGAAAGTAAAAGCAAATGTCGAATCATTCCGTGGAGACCGTGACGACTTCGGCTGACAAGGCCAAGCTCGGCTTGGCTCTGATTGCAGTTCTCGCCGGTGTGATCGGTTTTTATCTGCTGGCCGGTCAGACAACGCTGGTGCGTGCGGCAGCACTCGTCGGCGGTTTGTTGGTGGCAATCGCAGCCGCATGGACTTCGGCGCTTGGGCAGAGTTTCATCGGTTTTGCGCGCGAATCGGTTCGCGAAACCAAAAAGGTCGTTTGGCCATCGCGCAAAGAGGCGATGCAAATCACCGGTGTGGTATTTGGCTTCGTGTTCATCATGGCCTTGTTCCTCTGGGGTACGGACAAATTGCTGGAGGTCGTGCTGTACGACCTGATCCTTGGTTGGAGGTAAAGATGACGGACAACACGCAACAAAGCGCAGCGTCGGCTTCCCCCAGCACTGGTGGTAAAAAGCAATGGTATGTCGTTCATGCCTATTCAGGCATGGAGAAGAGCGTACAGCGCGCGCTGACCGAGCGTATCGCTCGCGCGGGCATGGAAGAAAAATTTGGTCAGATTCTCGTGCCGACCGAGGAAGTGATCGAGATGAAGAATGGCCAGAAATCGGTGACCGAGCGTCGTTTCTTTCCGGGCTATGTGCTCGTCGAGATGGAAATGACCGACGATACCTGGCACTTGGTGAAGAACACCAACAAAGTGACCGGATTCATTGGCGGCAAGTCGAACAAGCCGACGCCGATTCCTCCGCACGAGGTCGACAAGATCATGCACCAAATGCAGGAGGGTGTGGAGAAGCCTCGGCCCAAGGTGCTGTACGAAGTGGGCGAGCTGGTGCGTATCAAAGACGGCCCTTTCACCGACTTCAATGGCAACGTCGAAGAAGTGAACTACGAGAAGTCCCGCGTGCGTGTATCGGTCACCATTTTTGGTCGTGCCACCCCTGTCGAGCTCGAATTCGGACAGGTGGAAAAGGCTTGATGCCTGTTCTGTACTCAAGCAAGCGGGACGAACGGTTTTTGCAGTAAACCAGCGGTAAATTAGCAGTAAACCAGCATGACACCCGAGGAGCCTCAGTAGTCGGCTGTACAGCCGTCGAACAGGCGCTATCACTCACCAACAGGAGCCCTCATGGCAAAGAAAATCATTGGCTTTATCAAGCTGCAAGTGCCAGCTGGTAAAGCAAACCCTTCTCCTCCGATTGGCCCGGCATTGGGTCAGCGCGGGCTGAATATCATGGAGTTCTGCAAGGCGTTCAACGCGCAGACTCAAAACGTCGAGCCCGGCCTGCCTATCCCGGTCGTGATCACCGCCTTTGCGGACAAGTCTTTCACTTTCGTGATGAAGACGCCGCCGGCGACCATCCTGATCAAGAAAGCCGCCGGTATACAGAAGGGCTCGGCCAAGCCGCATACGGACAAGGTTGGCAAGATCACCCGCCAGCAGGCTGAAGAAATCGCAACCCAGAAGAAGCCCGATCTGACCGCAGCAGATCTGGAGGCAGCTGTGCGCACGATCGCCGGCTCCGCTCGTTCGATGGGCATCACGGTGGAGGGTCTGTAATGGCTAAGTTGTCCAAGCGCGCAAAGGCGATCAAGGCCAAGGTCGATCGTACCAAGCCCTATCCTTTCGAGAACGCTATTGCTCTGGTAAAAGAACTGGCAACCGCCAAGTTCAATGAATCAATCGACGTCGCCATTCAGTTGGGCGTCGATGCAAAGAAATCCGACCAGGTCGTTCGTGGTTCGGTCGTGCTGCCTGCCGGCACCGGCAAGACCATGCGCGTCGCCGTATTCGCCACCGGAGCCAAAGCTGATGAGGCAAAAGCCGCCGGCGCCGATATCGTTGGTATGGAAGACCTGGCTGAGCGCATCAAGGGTGGCGACATGCCTTTCGATGTCGTGATCGCCTCTCCAGACACCATGCGTATCGTGGGCACGCTGGGTCAGGTGCTGGGCCCGCGCGGCCTGATGCCCAACCCGAAGGTGGGTACTGTTACGCCGGATGTTGCGACCGCGGTCAAAAACGCGAAAGCGGGTCAGGTGCAGTACCGGACCGACAAGGCGGGCATCGTACATGCCACGATCGGTCGCAAGTCTTTCGGCGACGCTGATCTGAAGACCAATCTACTGGCGCTGCTGGATGCGCTGAACAAAGCCAAGCCTGCATCGAGCAAGGGCGTGTACCTGCGCAAGGTATCGCTGTCCTCGACCATGGGTGCGGGTGTGCGTGTCGATCAGACCTCGCTGGCCGGTTGATACAAGAAATAAAACCCTGCGCCTCTGGCGCAGGGTAGTTCTTTGGGCTGGGGCGGGTTTTGTGCCCCAGGCAATCAAAGACCGTTGGGCTTGAGGTCGCAGCAGCAAGTGGCCAAGGGTTAATGAGTCTCAGGAATATTCCTGAGGCGCCCAACGCAGATGGCGAGCCCGAACAAGTTTTGCAGTCTCTCCGCCGCACGTTTCATCGCGTGTGCGCAAGAACTCCTGACTTCGGACGCCGTGTTCGAAACGATGTGAGGCAGGCAGCCACCTGGCTGTGCAGGCGCCGAGCATCATTTTTGGAGGTTGAACGTGAGTCTCAATCGAAATGACAAAGCGGCCGTTGTCGCCGAAGTCTCCGCCAGGATTACATCGGCGCAGACCATCGTGCTGGCCGAGTACCGTGGCATTGAGGTTGGTCCCATGACGGAACTGCGTGCGAAAGCGCGTTCCAGCGGCGTCTACCTGCGAGTACTGAAAAATACGCTCGCTCGTCGCGCAGTGGAAGGAACGACGTTCTCGTCACTTGCCTCTGAAATGACCGGTCCGTTGATCTATGCGATCTCGGACGATGCAGTCGCTGCCGCAAAAGTCATCAATGACTTTTCCAAGAGCAATGACAAGCTGGTCATCAAGGCGGGCAACTACGCAGGCAATTCGCTGAACAAGGCAGAAGTCACTGCCCTGGCAAATATCCCGAGCAAGGAAGTCCTGATCGCCCAGTTGCTGGGCGTGATGCAGGCACCGGTCTCTGGCTTTGCCCGTGCACTGGCTGCGCTGGCAGCGAAGAAAGAAACTGAAGCGGCCTGACAAGTGCAATGTGTCAGGAGCAGTTTTTCGTCCGGATCACTCAAGCAATTACCGAAAATTTAGGAGTTTCAAATGGCAATCACTAAAGATGACATCCTGGAAGCTGTAGGTCAAATGTCCGTCATGGACCTCAATGACCTGGTCAAGGCTTTCGAAGAGAAGTTTGGCGTGTCCGCAGCGGCAATGGCTGTGGCTGGCCCGGCAGCGGGCGGCGGCGGCGGTGCAGCGGCTGCTGAAGAGCAGACCGAGTTCACCGTGGTTCTGTCCGATGTCGGCGCGAACAAGGTTGGCGTGATCAAGGCAGTTCGCGAAATCACCGGTCTGGGTCTGAAAGAGGCGAAAGATCTGGTTGACGGTGCACCGAAGCCTGTGAAGGAAGGCGTATCGAAGGCCGACGCAGAGGCTGCGCAGAAAAAACTGGAAGAGGCCGGCGCAAAGGCCGAGCTCAAGTAATCCGGGTCTTCGCGCGTGCTGCGCCAGAGTCAATCTGCAGGATCCTGTTGAGAGACAGGATCCTGCATTGGCTCTTTTTGCGCTGGATATTTCTGCAGCGAGGTCCGGAGATGGTTGCAACGTTCGCCATCATCGACGGTCGTACAAAGTTGTATCAGAAGGGCAAAGACTTGAGGGTTCACAGACAAACGCATTGAGCGCTGTCGAGTCCTGAATTCTCTATCCTTCCTGTCACTCACGGAGTGTTCATGCACTACTCATTCACTGAGAAGAAGCGCATTCGCAAGTCTTTTGCAAAGCGCGCCAACGTTCACAATGTTCCATACCTGCTTGCCACCCAGCTTGAGTCTTACACTGCGTTTCTGCAGGCTGATATCGGCCCGACCGCGCGCAAGAACGAAGGCCTGCAATCTGCCTTCCACTCGATCTTCCCCATCGTTTCACACAATGGCTTCGCGCGCCTCGAGTTCCTGTCGTACGTACTCGGTGACCCACCGTTTGACGTCAAAGAATGTCAGCAGCGCGGTCTGACCTATGCGTCGCCGCTGCGCGCGAAGGTGCGTCTGGTGATTCTTGACAAGGAATCCCCGACCAAGCCCGTGGTGAAGGAGATGAAGGAGCAGGAAGTGTACATGGGCGAGCTGCCGCTGATGACAGTGAACGGCTCTTTCGTGATTAACGGTACTGAGCGCGTTATCGTCTCACAGCTGCACCGCTCTCCCGGCGTGTTCTTTGAGCACGACCGAGGCAAGACGCACTCTTCGGGCAAGCTGCTGTTCTCCGCACGCATTATTCCTTACCGTGGTTCATGGCTGGATTTCGAGTTCGATCCGAAAGATATCTTGTACTTCCGCGTGGACCGTCGTCGAAAGATGCCAGTCACCATCCTGCTCAAGGCGATAGGAATGACGTCTGAACAGATCCTCGCCAATTTCTTCGTGTTTGACAATTTCACCCTGCGGTCGGAAGGTGCAGAGATGGAATTTGTCGCTGAGCGTCTGCGCGGTGAGGTCGCACGTTTCGATATTTCCGACAAATCGGGCAAGGTACTGGTTGCCAAAGATAAGCGGGTAAATGCGAAACATGTTCGCGACATCGAAGCAGCGGGCATCAAGCACATTTCCGTACCAGAGGATTACCTCCAAGGTCGGGTCCTGGCGACGAATATTGTCGACCCTGACACTGGCGAGGTGATTGCCAACGCGAATGATGAGCTGACCGATGAATTGCTCGGCCGTCTGCGCGACGCGAAAGTCACCAAGATTCAGGCGCTGTACACGAATGATCTCGATCAGGGTGCCTATATCTCGCAAACGCTGCGCACCGATGACACGGCTGATCAGATGGCTGCACGTATCGCGATCTACCGAATGATGCGTCCTGGCGAGCCGCCGACCGAAGACTCGGTCGAGGCTTTGTTCAATGGGTTGTTCTACAGCGAAGACCGCTACGACCTGTCAGCCGTGGGCCGCATGAAATTCAATCGACGTGTTGGTCGCGATGAGCTGACTGGCACGATGACGCTGTCCAATGAAGACATCCTTGCCGTCATCAAGATTCTGGTCGAGCTGCGCAATGGTCGCGGCGAGGTTGATGACATCGACCACCTGGGCAACCGTCGTGTGCGCTGTGTGGGCGAACTGGCGGAGAATCAGTTCCGTGCCGGTTTGGTGCGTGTCGAGCGGGCAGTGAAAGAGCGTCTTGGTCAGGCCGAAGCCGACAATCTGATGCCGCATGACCTGATCAACTCCAAGCCGATTTCAGCAGCGATTCGCGAATTCTTTGGCTCGTCGCAGTTGTCTCAGTTCATGGACCAGACGAACCCTCTGTCAGAGATCACGCACAAGCGTCGCGTTTCGGCACTGGGCCCGGGTGGCCTTACGCGTGAGCGTGCGGGCTTCGAGGTCCGCGACGTGCATCCGACGCACTACGGTCGCGTGTGTCCGATCGAGACGCCGGAAGGTCCGAACATTGGACTGATCAACTCTCTCGCGCTGTATGCCCGATTGAACGAATACGGTTTCCTTGAAACGCCTTACCGTAAGGTAATTGATGGCAAGGTCACCGACCAGATCGACTATTTGTCGGCCATTGAAGAGGGTCGTTACATCATCGCTCAGGCAAACGCGACCATCGACAAGAACGGCAAGTTGTCCGATGAGCTGGTGTCTGCGCGTGAGGCTGGCGAAACTATTCTCGTATCGCCCGAGCGGGTGCAGTACATGGACGTGGCACCGGGCCAGATCGTGTCGGTGGCGGCCTCGCTGATTCCCTTCCTTGAGCACGATGACGCAAACCGTGCGCTGATGGGTGCAAACATGCAGCGTCAGGCAGTCCCTTGCCTGCGCCCTGAAAAAGCCTTGGTGGGTACGGGCGTTGAGCGCACCGTGGCAGTTGACTCTGGCACGACGGTGCAGGCCCTGCGTGGCGGCGTGGTTGATTACATTGATGCGGGCCGTATCGTGATTCGCGTCAATGACGATGAAGCGCAGGCTGGTGAGGTCGGTGTTGATATCTATAACCTGATCAAGTACACGCGCTCGAACCAGAATACCAACATCAACCAGCGCCCCATCGTGAAGGTGGGGGATCGTGTCGCCAAGAGTGACGTGATTGCTGATGGCGCTTCCACTGACCTTGGCGAACTGGCGCTGGGTCAGAACATGTTGGTCGCGTTCATGCCTTGGAATGGTTATAACTTCGAAGATTCGATCCTGATCTCCGAGAAGGTCGTGGCCGACGACCGTTACACCTCGATTCACATCGAGGAGCTGTCGGTCGTTGCTCGCGATACCAAGCTGGGACCCGAGGAAATCACACGTGATATCTCCAACCTTGCTGAAAATCAGCTTGCTCGTCTGGATGAATCCGGCATCGTCTACATAGGCGCTGAGGTCGAAGCTGGTGATGTATTGGTCGGCAAGGTCACCCCGAAAGGCGAGACGCAGCTGACGCCGGAAGAGAAACTGCTACGTGCGATTTTCGGCGAGAAGGCCTCCGACGTGAAAGACACGTCGCTGCGCGTGCCCTCAGGCATGATAGGCACGGTGATTGATGTGCAGGTCTTCACTCGCGAGGGCATACAGCGTGACAAGCGTGCCCAGCAAATCATCGACGATGAACTCAAGCGCTATCGTCTGGACCTGAACGATCAGCTGCGTATCGTTGAAGGCGATGCGTTCCAGCGTCTGGAAAAGATGCTGATTGGTAAAGTCGTCAACGGTGGCCCCAAGAAGCTGGCCAAGGGCACCAAGATCGACAAGGCTTACTTGGACGATCTGGAAAAATACCACTGGTTTGACATTCGTCCGGCGGATGAGGATGCAGCCGCTGCGCTGGAGGCGATCAAGGAATCGATCGCCGAGAAGCGTCACCAGTTCGATCTCGCTTTCGAAGAGAAGCGCAAGAAACTCACGCAAGGCGACGAACTGCCGCCGGGTGTGCAGAAGATGGTCAAGGTCTACCTGGCAGTGAAACGTCGCTTGCAGCCTGGCGACAAGATGGCAGGTCGTCACGGTAACAAGGGTGTGGTGTCACGGATCGTTCCGGTCGAAGACATGCCCTACATGGCCGATGGCACGCCTGCGGACATCGTGCTCAACCCGCTCGGTGTTCCGTCCCGAATGAACGTCGGCCAGGTGCTCGAGGTTCATCTTGGCTGGGCGGCAAAAGGTCTGGGCTTGCGTATCGGCGAAATGCTCAAAGCACAATCGAAGGCAGCGGAAGTTCGCGGCTTCCTCAAGCAGATCTACAACGAGTCGGGACGCACCGAAGAGCTGGACAAATTCTCGGACGGCGAGATCCTGTCGCTGGCTGAGAATCTGAAAGAAGGCGTGCCGTTTGCGACCCCGGTGTTCGATGGCGCGTACGAGAGCGAAATTCATCGCATGCTTGATCTTGCTTATCCGGAAGAGGTCGCCAATAACCTCGGCATGACGCCGTCGAAGAACCAGGTCACGATGTACGACGGCCGCACGGGCGAGGCGTTTGAGCGCCCGGTCACGGTGGGTTACATGCACGTGCTCAAGCTGCACCATCTGGTCGACGACAAGATGCACGCACGCTCTACAGGTCCGTATTCGCTCGTCACCCAGCAGCCGCTGGGTGGTAAGGCCCAGTTCGGTGGCCAGCGTTTCGGCGAGATGGAGGTGTGGGCACTCGAGGCCTACGGCGCTTCCTATGTGTTGCAGGAGATGTTAACCGTGAAGTCCGATGACGTTAATGGACGCACCAAGGTCTATGAAAATCTTGTCAAGGGTGATCACGTGATCGATGCCGGCATGCCGGAATCCTTCAACGTTCTGGTGAAGGAAATCCGTTCGCTGGGTATTGATATCGACCTCGAGCGCGAGTAAGACCCGAGCCCCTCCGGCACGCCGGAGGGGCATCCGCAAAGATTAATTTTTCACGCCACTGTGGAGTGATACATGAAAGCACTGCTCGATCTATTCAAGCAAGTTCAGCAAAATGAACAATTCGACGCGATCAAGATTGGCCTCGCGTCCCCCGAAAAAATCCGCTCATGGTCGTATGGTGAGGTCAAGAAGCCGGAGACCATCAACTACCGCACGTTCAAACCGGAGCGCGATGGCCTGTTTTGCGCCAAGATCTTCGGCCCGATCAAGGATTACGAGTGCCTCTGCGGCAAGTACAAGCGCCTCAAGCATCGTGGCGTGATCTGCGAAAAATGCGGTGTTGAAGTCACGCTGGCCAAAGTGCGTCGCGAGCGCATGGGTCACATCGAGCTCGCCTCGCCGGTTGCTCACATCTGGTTCCTGAAGTCGCTGCCATCGCGTCTTGGCATGGTGCTTGACATGACGCTGCGCGACATCGAGCGCGTGCTGTACTTCGAAGCTTATGTCGTCACCGATCCCGGCATGACTCCGCTGAAGAAATGCCAGATCATGTCGGAAGACGATTACGCAGCCAAGTACGAAGAGTTCGGCGATGACTTTGTCGCGCACATGGGCGCAGAGGGTGTGCGTGAGCTGCTGCGCACCATCGACATCGATCGTGAGGCCGAACAGCTTCGCAATGACCTGCGCGAGTCGAAATCTGAGGCCAAGATCAAGAAATACGCGAAACGCCTGAAAGTACTCGAGGCCTTCCAGCGCTCGGGCATCAAGCCTGACTGGATGATCATGGAAGTGCTGCCGGTGCTGCCGCCCGAGCTGCGTCCGTTGGTGCCGCTGGATGGTGGCCGGTTTGCGACTTCAGACTTGAATGATTTGTATCGTCGCGTGATCAACCGAAACAACCGTCTCAAGCGCCTGATGGAGCTGCGTGCGCCGGAGATCATCACGCGCAACGAGAAGCGCATGCTGCAGGAAGCAGTTGATTCGCTGCTCGACAATGGTCGTCGCGGCAAGGCCATGACGGGTGCAAACAAGCGTCCGCTGAAGTCGCTGGCCGAGATGATCAAAGGCAAAGGCGGTCGTTTCCGTCAGAATCTGCTGGGCAAGCGGGTTGACTACTCAGGCCGTTCCGTGATCGTGGTCGGCCCTCAGCTGAAGCTTCATCAGTGCGGTCTGCCCAAGCTGATGGCGCTCGAACTGTTCAAGCCATTCATCTTCAACAAGCTGGAGCTGATGGGTCTGGCAACGACCATCAAGGCGGCCAAGAAACTGGTCGAGATGCAGGAGCCGGTCGTCTGGGACATTCTGGAAGAGGTGATCCGCGAGCATCCAGTGATGCTCAACCGTGCGCCAACGCTGCACCGGCTGGGTATTCAGGCATTCGAGCCTGTGCTCATCGAGGGCAAGGCGATACAGCTGCATCCACTGGTTTGTGCAGCTTTCAACGCTGACTTCGACGGTGACCAGATGGCGGTCCACGTGCCGCTCTCCATCGAAGCGCAGATGGAAGCCCGCACGCTGATGCTGGCGTCCAACAACATCCTCTTCCCTTCCAACGGTGAGCCATCGATCGTTCCGTCGCAAGATATCGTTCTGGGTCTTTACTACGCGACGCGCGAAAAAATCAATGGCAAAGGCGAGGGCATGATGTTCGCTGACGTGTCCGAAGTCATTCGTGCCTACGACAACAAAGAAGTCGAGCTAACGACGAGAATTACGGTACGTGTCGCTGAGTATCCGAAGGACTCGCATGGCGAGTTCATCAGAACCGTGAACCGTCATGAGACTACTGTTGGTCGTGCGATCCTTTCCGAGATTCTTCCTAAGGGACTGCCTTTTTCGGCAATCAATCGTACGCTGAAGAAGAAAGAGATCTCCAAGCTGATTAACATCTCTTTCCGTAAATGCGGCCTCCGCGCTACCGCGGTGTTCGCCGATCAGCTGATGCAGTCGGGCTTCCGTCTGGCGACACGCGCTGGTATTTCGATCTGCGTTGACGATATGCTGGTACCGCCACAAAAGGCGACGCTGATCGCCACGGCCGAACAAGAAGTCAAGCAGATCGAACAGCAATACTCCTCGGGCCTTGTGACCGCCGGCGAGCGTTACAACAAAGTGGTCGATATCTGGGGCAAGGCCGGCGATGAGGTCGGCAAGGCCATGATGGAGCAGCTCAAGGTCGAGGGCGTGACCAAACGTGACGGTAGCCAGGGTACGCAGGAATCGTTCAACGCGATCTACATGATGGCTGACTCCGGTGCGCGGGGTTCGGCAGCGCAGATTCGTCAGCTAGCGGGTATGCGAGGTCTGATGGCCAAGCCGGATGGCTCGATCATCGAGACCCCGATTACGGCCAACTTCCGCGAAGGACTGAATGTTCTGCAGTACTTCATCTCGACGCACGGCGCCCGCAAGGGTCTGGCCGACACGGCGCTGAAGACTGCAAACTCCGGTTATCTGACCCGTCGTCTGGTCGACGTGACGCAAGATTTGGTCGTCGTTGAAGATGATTGCGGAACGTCGAACGGCGCATCGATGAAGGCGCTGGTTGAAGGTGGTGAAGTCATCGAGGCCCTGCGCGACCGCATACTTGGTCGCGTCGCTGCCACCGACGTCATCGATCCTGACAGCCAGGCAACGCTCTACGAAGCTGGCACGCTGCTCGATGAAGATGCGGTCGAAGAGATCGAGCGTCTGGGTCTCGATGAAGTGAAAGTCCGCACGCCACTGACCTGCGACACGCGTTATGGTCTTTGCGCTCGCTGCTACGGCCGCGATCTGGGTCGCGGCAGTATGGTGAACGTCGGTGAAGCCGTCGGTGTGATCGCAGCGCAGTCGATCGGTGAGCCGGGCACCCAGCTCACCATGCGTACTTTCCACATCGGCGGTGCGGCTTCGCGCGCAGCGGTGGCGTCGTCGGTCGAAGCGAAATCGAATGGTAATGTTCGCTTCACCGCGACCATGCGCTACGTCACCAATGGCAAGGGCGATCAGATCGTGATCTCGCGTTCAGGCGAAGTGCTGATCACTGACGACCACGGTCGTGAGCGCGAGCGTCACAAAGTGCCCTACGGCGCGACCCTGATCGTGAAAGACGGCCAGACCATCAAGGCGGGTACTGCGCTCGCGAATTGGGATCCGCTGACGCGTCCGATCATTACCGAATATGCTGGTACGGTGAAGTTCGAGAACGTCGAAGAAGGCTCGACGGTTGCCAAGCAGATCGATGAAGTCACCGGCTTGTCGACGTTGGTGGTGATTGATGCGAAGCGCCGCAGCGCCGGTGGCCGTGCACTACGTCCTCAGGTGAAGCTGCTTAACGAGCTGGGCCAGGAAGTGAAGATCGCTGGTACCGAGCATGCAGTGACCATTGGTTTCCAGGTCGGTGCACTGATTACGGTGAAAGATGGTCAGCAAGTGTCCGTGGGCGAAGTGCTCGCACGTATCCCCACTGAATCACAGAAAACCCGAGACATTACGGGTGGTCTGCCACGAGTGGCCGAGTTGTTCGAAGCGCGCTCGCCGAAAGATGCCGGCATGCTTGCTGAAGTTACGGGTACCGTTGCTTTTGGTAAGGAGACCAAGGGCAAGCAGCGTCTCGAAATCACCGATATGGATGGCAACAAGCACGAGTTCCTGATTACCAAGGACAAGCAGGTGCTGGTACACGACGGCCAAGTGGTGAACAAGGGCGAGATGATCGTTGATGGACCGGCCGATCCGCAGGACATTCTGCGTCTGCTGGGTATCGAAGCCCTGGCTCGTTACATCGTTGACGAAGTACAGGATGTGTATCGCCTGCAAGGTGTGAAGATTAACGACAAGCACATTGAAGTCATCGTGCGTCAGATGTTGCGCCGCGTACAAGTGGTCGATGCAGGTGATACCAACTACATACCGGGCGAACAGGTGGAGCGTTCAGAGTTGTTGGATGAGAACGATCGCGTCATCGCAGAGAACAAGCGCACGGCAACGCATGAGAACGTGCTGCTCGGTATCACCAAGGCATCGCTGTCCACGGATTCCTTCATCTCTGCAGCATCCTTCCAGGAAACCACTCGTGTTCTGACCGAGGCGGCGATCATGGGCAAGAAGGATGGTTTGCGCGGACTGAAGGAAAACGTCATTGTTGGTCGCTTGATCCCGGCTGGCACCGGTCTGGCGTATCACCGTGCCCGCAAGGAGAAAGAGCACTGGGAAGCTGAGGAGCGTGCGGCGATGCTGCAGGCCGAGGCGGCCCGGGCTCTGCAGGAAGCGGAGGAAACTGCCTCAGGAGATGCGGGCGGCGAAGTCTGACGTTCGTCTTCGCAAAGCGCTACTGTTTTATGGCAAAGGCGCCAATTTAATCGCCGCATTAAAAACGAGCCCAGACTATCTGGGCTCGTTTTTTGTTCCAAGTGATCGCGATAATGTCAGTTTGTGCAAGTATTTGTGTGGCCACGTGAACTTGTTAGTTGCGTTCTTTTTTGGGCAATTTATGGTTTGCTGATTTGTCGTCAAGGATCCAGCAGTCATATTTTTGAAGTAGTTGGTTTGCATTTTCCTGAACGTGTGCATCTCCGTAAACAGCAACGATCGATTCTTCGGTCTTGTAATGCATATCAATTTTCTTCATCAGATTTTGATCGCGGACCAGCATGGAGTCTTCCATGTGACGATAAAATTTGTTTCTCGCCGTAACATAGACCTCGGCCATTTTTTCGATCTGGGTCATATCAAGTGTAACTACTTGGGCGAGTGAGTTAATGTCGCGAAGTGTTTTTTCATTGATGGCTTTTTCGATTTCCCAATAGACGTATTTTGATACGCCAGACATTACCTCGCGGGGATTGAGAAGTTCGGAATCTACTCCAGCAGCTTTGGCAGCGCGATATAGTGCGTCCGCTGTATTGAAGGCGGCTGTCCACATTTCTTGCATTAGGACCAAGCCTTTCTTTTTCGATTCGGCATGATCCGCTCCAACGCACCTTGCTGGCGCCATTTCGGGATTTAGAATTCCCGAAGGTACGTCATGGCAGGCTACGCGATTCGGAGGGTCGGTTGATTCAACGAGCAGCAAAGTGATCGCTTCGTTTTGTTCCAGGAATTGAACGAGCTTTTTCAGACGGTGTTGCGTCTGTTTTGATGAATGATCCCCATCGCCGATAACGATCAGCTTGGGTGGCCTGCCCGGTTTCCACAGAGGGCTCTTTTTTATGGTGAAGTGAGGCTTTGCAGCAACCTCGAATTCCTCAAGCCAGCTGGTTTTGCTTTTTGGTGTCGGTTCGAGCTTGCTTTCGGCCTGGGAGAAAACGCTGGTAAGCGAATTGAAATTCTCCATTACAGTGTCCGAGAGCCACCGGAAGGCAGAATTATTGGCTGCTTTCTCGGCTGTATTAACGCAAGCTTTCGCCTGTTCTACTGTCAACTGCCCTTCAAATTGAATACCCGACGCCTGCTGTTGCTCGGCAATTTTCAATAGCTTACGCGCGTGTAGCACCTCCGGGGAGGCATTCGCTCGTCTTTTGGGCAGATTTGCAGAAAATTCCGTCATGGCTTCTGCTAGCCATTGCCGTTTCAGCGCATCACTTGGTGACAGGCATTTGCTGTGAACCGTCGGCATTGGTTGACGCGGCAAGCCCACTGCCGTGGTCTTGCCCAATTCGTTATTGTCTATTTGATAGTTTTTACCGAGAAGGTCGGGTGGCAGGCTGGGCGGGAGGGTCTTGGTCGTACTCAATGCCATGTTTGGCTCCTGTGAATGCGTGTTGATCAAAGGGGTTTGAAGGAAGTGGCTTGAAATTTCAAAATAAGAAATATCATTATGAAAACGAACTCCAGTGCTTGAGTGAGAAATTGCCTTATTTATATCTCTTTAGGGCGAAAAAATCACTCTTCTGATGCCTTTATCTCGGCTCCGGTTTTGTTCGTTGGGGCCTGCGGAGACTCTTGGCAAATCGGGCGTTGACCTCCAGAACAGGGTGCTATAAAATAGCGGGCTAACTTATTTAAGCTCGCTCGGGCTTAAGCGTTCTTTGGTCTGTTTTGCAGTCCCTGCTTCGCTTTCCCCTATGCCAGCTACGCACCGGAGCCGCCATTCATTGGTTTCTTGTGCGGATCGCGCTCCCTCGGCGTGTCCGTGGGTTTTGTCATTGCCGTAATTTGGTGGATTTAGACCGATGCCAACCATTAGCCAACTGATTCGCAAACCGCGCACTTCAGTGCGCGTGAAGAGCAAATCACCTGCACTGCAGAACAGCCCGCAAAAGCGCGGCGTTTGCACCCGCGTGTACACCACGACCCCGAAGAAGCCGAACTCGGCGCTGCGTAAGGTCGCCAAGGTGCGCCTGACCAACGGTTTCGAGGTGATCTCGTACATCGGCGGTGAAGGCCACAACCTCCAGGAGCACAGCGTTGTGCTGATTCGTGGTGGTCGTGTGAAAGACTTGCCGGGTGTTCGTTATCACATGGTTCGCGGCTCCCTCGATACTCAGGGTGTCAAGGACCGTAAGCAGGCGCGCTCGAAGTACGGCGCCAAGCGCGGCAAGGCTGCTGCGAAGTAATCAGCCAGTCATTCGTCAGCGTTAATAAAAAATCTCTGCGCGTACTGCGCAGAATGAGTCGACCGGAAGGTCGAGTAAGTGGGCGGTCTGATGGCTGTCCGTGGCGCCAGGTGCGAAGCCTCCCGCCAACTGAAGAGAGAAAGGAAGAGCAATGCCACGTCGTCGTGAAGTTCCCAAGCGCGAGATTCTGCCCGATCCAAAATTCGGCAATGTCGATGTCGCCAAGTTCGTGAACGTTCTGATGCTGTCCGGTAAAAAATCGGTCGCCGAGAACATCATCTACGGAGCGTTCGAACACATCCAGACCAAGAGCGGCAAAGATCCGCTCGAAGTTTTTACCGCAGCCATCAGCAACTGCAAGCCGATGGTTGAGGTCAAATCTCGTCGTGTTGGTGGCGCCAACTACCAAGTGCCCGTTGAGGTTCGTCCGGTTCGTCGCATGGCCCTCTCGATGCGCTGGCTGCGTGAAGCGGCCAACAAGCGCAGCGAGAAATCCATGCCGCAGCGCCTAGCTGGTGAATTACTTGAGGCAGCCGAAGGTCGAGGCGGCGCGATGAAGAAGCGCGACGAGGTGCACCGCATGGCAGAAGCGAACAAGGCGTTCTCGCACTTCCGCTTCTAATAGCTGGGGCTGGGCGAATGCGCCTGCCCCAAATCAACGAAAAGCCGGGTGCTCACCTGTTTTCAGAGGCGCTCGGTTTCGTTTATTTAGCAATCTTAGGATTCAATTATGGCCCGCAAGACTCCCATTGAGCGCTACCGCAACATAGGTATTTCTGCTCACATCGACGCCGGAAAGACCACTACGACCGAGCGCATTCTTTACTACACCGGTGTCAATCACAAGATCGGTGAGGTGCACGATGGCGCCGCGACCATGGACTGGATGGAACAGGAACAAGAGCGTGGCATTACCATCACCTCTGCTGCGACCACCTGCTTCTGGAAGGGCATGGCTAACAACTTCCCTGAGCATCGCATCAACATTATCGATACGCCGGGTCACGTGGACTTTACCATCGAAGTGGAGCGTTCGATGCGCGTGCTCGATGGCGCCTGCATGGTGTATTGCGCGGTGGGTGGCGTGCAGCCTCAGTCCGAAACGGTCTGGCGTCAGGCCAATAAATACAAGGTGCCGCGTCTGGCCTTCGTGAACAAAATGGACCGCACTGGCGCCAACTTTTTCAAGGTGTATGAGCAGATGCGCACGCGCCTGAAGGCCAATCCCGTGCCGATTCAGGTACCGATTGGTGCGGAGGATAACTTTGCCGGTGTGATTGATCTGGTAAAGATGAAGGCAATCATCTGGGATGATGCTTCTCAGGGCATGAAATTCGACTACCGCGATATTCCTGCCGAGTTGGCGGACACCGCCACTGAGTGGCGCGAGAAAATGGTTGAGGCAGCCGCCGAGGCCAATGAAGAACTGATGAACAAATATCTCGAAGAGGGCGATCTCTCCGAGGAAGACATCAAGACCGCGCTGCGTCTGCGCACGATCGGTGGCGAAATCGTTCCCATGATGTGCGGCACCGCGTTCAAGAACAAGGGCGTGCAGGCTATGCTTGATGCAGTGATCGAGTACCTGCCGGCGCCGACCGACATCCCCCCCGTCACCGGCACGGATGAGAATGAGCAGCCTGCTTCGCGCAAAGCGGAAGACAATGAGAAATTCTCGGCGCTTGCGTTCAAGATCATGACCGATCCGTTCGTGGGTCAGCTGATCTTCTTCCGGGTTTACTCCGGCGTGGTGAATTCAGGTGATACGATTTTCAACCCCGTGAAGGGCAAGAAAGAGCGTGTCGGTCGTATTCTGCAGATGCACGCAAACCAGCGCGAAGAGATCAAGGAAGTCCGCGCCGGTGACATCGCCGCAGCGGTTGGCCTGAAAGAAGCGACCACCGGCGACACGCTGTGCGATCCGAATGCGGTCATCACGCTCGAGCGCATGGTTTTCCCTGAGCCCGTGATCTCTCAAGCTGTCGAGCCGAAGACCAAGGCCGACCAGGAGAAGATGGGCCTCGCGCTCAACCGTTTGGCACAGGAAGATCCGTCGTTCCGCGTCCGCACTGATGAAGAATCGGGTCAGACGATCATCTCGGGCATGGGCGAGCTGCACCTCGAGATCATCGTTGATCGTATGCGCCGCGAGTTCAACGTGGAGGCAACGGTTGGTAAGCCGCAGGTTGCTTACCGCGAAACCATCCGCAAGGTCTGCGAAGAGATCGAAGGCAAGTTCGTCAAACAGTCCGGCGGTCGCGGTCAATATGGCCACGTCGTTCTCAAGATCGAGCCGCAGGCGCCCGGCAAGGGCTTCGAGTTCGTTGACGCCATCAAGGGTGGCGTCGTGCCTCGTGAATACATCCCGGCGGTCGAGAAGGGTGTCGAGGAAACCCTTCCTTCCGGCGTCCTGGCGGGTTACCCAGTGGTCGATGTGAAAGTCACGCTGTTCTTCGGTTCGTACCACGATGTGGACTCGAATGAAAATGCATTCCGTATGGCAGCCTCGATGGCGTTCAAGGATGGTTGCCGCAAGGCCAGCCCCGTGCTGCTCGAGCCAATGATGGCGGTGGAAGTCGAGACACCGGAAGACTATGCCGGCACGGTGATGGGCGATCTCTCGTCGCGTCGCGGCATGGTTCAGGGCATGGACGAAATCCCTGGTGGCGGTGGCAAGATCATTCGCGCTGAAGTACCCCTGTCGGAAATGTTTGGTTACTCGACCTCGCTGCGGTCCGCCACGCAGGGGCGTGCGACCTACACGATGGAGTTCAAGCACTACGCCGAAGCGCCGAAGAACGTCACCGACGCCATCATCAGCTCCAAGGCCAAGTAATCAACAAATGAAGGGGCGGCTTCCCGAATAGGAGGCCGCGGTAGACGACACATAAACACAGCAAATCGTTCTTTTTGAAGGAAAAATAATCATGGCAAAAGGCAAGTTTGAGCGGACCAAACCGCACGTGAATGTGGGCACGATTGGTCACGTTGACCACGGCAAGACGACGCTGACGGCGGCGATTGCG
>JBEGNF010000049.1:0-30894 GCA_041182625.1 Pseudomonadota bacterium
AGCGTGCTGAACGACTGATCTGTTTGCGCAAGGCGTTTCCCAGGTTGTCGTGATACCGAAGATCGGGCCTCGCCAGCACGACCAGATCGGGCTGCCAAGCATGGATCATGCTCCCGACCATCTGAAGCGAATGCAGCTGGTGAATCAAATTCGCGAGCGATTTCCCCCCGTCATGGAACGCATCGCCATGCGAGAGTATCCATTCATACCTCGCTTCCGCGAGGCAGTGTCCTGGTTCTTCCAGGCGCACCTCGTCGCACTCAAGCAAGCGGTATTCTTCCGGATCCAGTGGGTCATCTTCACCAGAACGGGGGTTAGTAATGTGCGTCTGTTGATAGAGATGCGCAAACAGCCGGACGTCGCCAAGCTGTCGCGCAGGTTCAATGATGTTCTCGCGTATGGAGGGGAGCGTCCATTTCAGCGAGCGCGTGACGCCAAAAAAACCGATCGCTATCTTGGGTCTGCGCGAGGGTTCAGCGATGGCCACTGCCTGCCCTGCCGTACACATCCTCCAACCGGACGATGTCATCCTCGCCAAGGTAGCTGCCTGACTGTACCTCGATCAGTTCCAGCCAGGTCTTTCCTGGATTTTCGAGCATGTGTTTTTCGCCTTGAGGAATAAAGACGGATTCATTTTCTCGAACCAGCTGCGATTTCTCACCAATCAGCACCTTGGCAGTACCCGACACGACGACCCAGTGCTCTGCGCGATGATGGTGGTATTGGAGTGAGAGTTTGGCACCGGGTTTCACGCGGATATTCTTGACCTGATAACGTGGGCCATGGCCGAGTGAATCATACGAACCCCATGGACGATAGACTTCGCGGTGCAAGTCGGTTTCCGGACGTTTTGCCTCGCTCAGGCGATTGACGATTTTTTTCACGTCCTGGGCGGCGTCTTTATCGGCGACGAGAATCGCGTCTGCCGTCTCGATCACGACCAGATCTTTGACGCCTAGCAGGGTGACTAGACGATGATCTGCATGAACATAACAGTCTGTGGCTGATTCGGTGATGACGTCGCCGCGTATGGCGTTACCCTGCCCGTCCTTGGGTAAGACCTGCCACACGGATGACCACGCACCAACATCATTCCAGCCAGCATCCAGCGACACCATGGCAGCTTGGCTGGTCTTTTCCATGACCGCATAATCCACGGAGTCTGACGGGCAGTCAGTCATGGCCGCTTCATCAAGACGGACAAAATCCAGATCCACGCGGGCGCGCTGGTAAGCCTGCTCGCACTGGCGCAACATATCAGGATGATGCTGCTTCAACGCGTGGAGATAGACGGACGCACGAAACATGAACATGCCGCTATTCCAGAAATAATCTCCTGAGCTGACGTAGCGCTCAGCGGTCGCAAGGTTTGGCTTCTCGACGAACTGTGCCACGGAATGAATACCGTTGATGCCGGTCTTGTCACCGGCGCGAATATAACCGTAGCCGGTTTCCGGATGCGTCGGCACGATCCCGAAGGTGACAAGCTGTCCTTGCTGCGCCGCTTGCGCGGCTAGGACAGCACTTTCTCGGAATGCCTCGGGTTTCGCAAAGATGTGATCCGAGGGCAGTACCAGCAGCACGGGATCCTGATCGGACTTCATCGCGTGCAGCGCAGCGACGGCGATCGCGGGTGCTGTGTTGCGGCCAAAGGGTTCGAGAATGATCGCGTCCGGCGCCATGCCGGCCTCGCGGCATTGCTCGGCAACCAGAAAACGGTGCTCCTGATTGGAGACGATGATGGGTGACTGCAGTCCAGGCAGTCCCTGCAGCCGTTGCAGCGTCAGCTGGAACAGGGTTTTCTCATCGGTCACGCCGAGGAACTGCTTTGGACGCATCGCGCGCGACAAGGGCCACAGACGCGAGCCGCTGCCGCCCGACAGAATAACGGGAGTGATGTTCATGGTTGTTTAACGTCCAGCACGGCACGGTAGACCTGTGCGATGCCTTCTGCCTCCTTCTCGATAGAAAATTCTGCGGCAACTCTTTGTCGTCCCGCCTGGCCCATCAGAGCGATCTTTTCCGGTTGTTGCATCAATGCGCTGACTGCGTCGGCCAGTGCCTGCGCGTCGTCAGTCGGAATCAGCGCGCCGGTCTGGCCAGGGTCGACGATGTACTCAAACGCGCCGGTTCGGCTGGCCACCACGGCGCAGCCACTCGCCATGGCTTCCAGCGGTGTGATGCCAAACGGCTCATAGCGCGGGCAGGCCACCATGATGGCCACGTTCTGGTACCAGCGCGGTATCTCGTCTGCCGGCAAATTGCCCAGAAAGACGATGCGCTCCGACAGACCAGCAGCCCGGATTTTATCCTCCATCGACCTCAGGTAGCTCTGATGCTCGGCTAATGCCTGTCCGGTAATGATGGCGGTGAAATCAGGGAAGCGTGGCAGTACCCTGATCATTGCATCGACAAAAATGTCGGTGCCTTTGGCGGGACGTATGCGTCCGAAAACGCCGATACCGTATTTGCCGGGCAGTCCCGTGCGCTGCCAGGCGGCGGCCTTGCTGTCAGGTGGCGCAAAGCGCGACAGGTTCGCGCCGTGGAACACGACGCGGGTGGTGTTGGGCACGAAGCTCGCGGCTTCGGGTGTGGTGGCGATCACGCCATCCATCTTGCTGATCAGCCAGCGCGGGAACCATGAGTGCCGATGCTTGGCAGCGGAGGTGAACACCAGCCGAATGGGGAAACGCAGCACGTCGCGCAGAAAGATCGCCAGCATCATCTCGGGGTCGCGACGCACGTGCCAGATACAGGGCCGGCCATCCGGGAGTGGCTTGCGCGATTGTGCGATGGCTTGCCAGATGGTCAGGTGCGCAAAGTTGTCTGGAGCTTGTTGTTGGGCCAGTTGGGCACCGGGCAGGTCTTGTCCGACAAAGCCGATGCTGAAATCCTTTGCCTGCACCGGTAGCAGGGCATTGATTGTCCCAGAAACGCCGGTGTAGCGTTTCTTCATGTTGGTGATGATGATGTCGGGAGACATAGACGGTGTCAGGAATTTTCAAAGTCGCTGGATCCCGGCCTGCGCCGGGATGACGACGCAAACGGGATCAGCTTTCAATGCGTTCATTCCGGCGCACGCCGGAATCCAGTGTCTTGCTTCTTTATTCACATCAGAATGATGTCGTACTGTTCCTGGTGATAGCTGCTCTCGACCTGCAGCGAGATGGGCTTGCCGATGAAATCACCCAGCATCGCCAGGTGCTGTGATTCTTCCTCAAGGAACAGGTCGATCACCAGTTGCGAGGCCAGGATCCGAAACTCTCGCGGATTGAATTGCTTGGCTTCGCGTAACAGCTCGCGCAGGATGTCGTAGGCGATGGTGCGAGGCGTTTTGACAATACCCTTACCGTGGCAGGCCGGGCAGGGCTCGCACAAGACATTGGCCAGCGATTCACGGGTTCGTTTGCGGGTGACTTCCACCAGCCCCAACGCAGAAAAATCCGATATCGTCGTTTTAGTCCGATCTCGTGCCAGTGCCTTGTGCAACTCGCTGAGCACGGCGGCACGGTGCTCGACATTTTCCATGTCGATGAAATCGAGGATGATGATGCCTCCCAGATTCCGTAGCCTCAGCTGACGCGCGATCGCATGCGCTGCTTCGAGATTGGTCTTGAAGATGGTGTCATCGAAGTTGCGCCCGGTCACATAACTGCCCGTATTCACATCGATGGTGGTCATGGCTTCAGTTTGCTCGATGATCAGGTAGCCGCCTGATTTCAGATCAACACGACGACCCAGCGCACGCTCGATTTCTTCTTCCACGCCGTACAGATCAAATAGGGGACGCTCCCCGGTGTAATGCGTGAGTTTGCTGATGACAGAGGGCGTATAGCTTTGTGCGAACTCATTCAGCTTTTGGAAATTTTCGCGTGAGTCGATGTGGATGCAGGCGGTCTCTTCGCCGACGAAGTCGCGTAGTACCCGCTGCGCCAGGCTCAGGTCTTGATACAGCAGCGCGGGGGCGGGCTGGCGTTTGGTCTCTTGCAGGATATGGTCCCAGGTCTTGCGCAGATAGGCGACGTCCATGGTGAGATCGGCCTCGCTGGCATCTTCGGCCATCGTGCGGATGATGAAACCGCCTTTCTCTTCAGCGGGAAGTAGCTTCTGCAATCGCTCGCGCAAGAGCTCGCGTTCCGCTTCGTCACCAATACGCTGTGAGATACCGATGTGCGGATCTTGTGGCAGATAAACCAGCATCCGACCCGCGATCGAGATCTGCGTCGATAGCCGCGCACCCTTGGTGCCGATTGGATCTTTTACCACCTGCACCAGCAGCGACTGTCCATCGAACAGCAGTTTTTCAATCGGAGTGGGCGGGCTTCCCGGGGTGCCCTGTACGCGCGCTTCCCAGATATCGGCCACATGCAGGAACGCAGCACGCTCAAGTCCGATGTCAATGAAAGCCGATTGCATGCCGGGCAGAACCCTGGCCACCTTGCCCAGATAGATGTTGCCCGCGCGACCACGTGAGGCCGTGCGCTCGATATGCAGCTCTTGCACCGCGCCTTGCTGTATCAGCGCGACGCGTGTCTCCTGCGGCGTGATATTAACGAGTAGGTCTTCGCTCATAGCATCCTGATGCCCGCTTGCTTGAGCAAGCGGGAGGTCTCGAACAGGGGCAGTCCCATGATGCCGGTGTAGCTGCCGCTGATGTGTTCAATGAATTGGGCTGCCAGTCCTTGTACGCCGTAGCTGCCCGCTTTGTCGTAGGGCTCTTGAGTCGCACAGTAGGCCTTCAGCGTTTCTTCGGAAATCTCTGCAAAACGTACCTGCGAACGCTGCAATACTTCATTCAGCTGGTTGTGCGCGATCACCGCGACCGCAGTGAATACTTGATGCGTGCGACCTGACAAAGAGCGCAGCATGTCCAGCGCTTCGGTGGCGCTAGCGGGCTTGCCGAGAATGTTGCCATCCAAGGTCACGGTGGTGTCCGCGGCCAGCACAGGGCGTATAGGCAGCTTACGCCATTGCACCGCTTCCCAGCCACTGGCGGCTTTCTCGCGCGCGATCCGCGCGACATAGGCATCGGGCGCCTCGCCTGTGTGAGGCTCCTCAGAGACCGCCCCATGCCGACCGGGTTCGTCGCGTAGCATCAGCAACTCGAACTCCACGCCAATCTGACGCAGCAGCTCACGACGGCGGGGGCTCTTGGAAGCCAGATAAATTTTTTGGTCAGCGACTGCCATCCGGGTATTTCCGCTCTCCAGTTTTTCAGCGTGCCGGCGATGATCGCTATGCGCGGTGATAGGGGTGATTCTTAGTGATCGACAGCGCGCGGTACAGCTGCTCGGCGAGCAGTACGCGTACCATGCCATGTGGCAGCGTCAGACTGGAGACGCGTACCAGCAGGTCTGCCTGCTTCTTGAATTCGGCATCAAGACCATCGGCGCCGCCGATGACGAATGTAACATCCCGGCCTTGCTGTTGCCAGTGCGTCAATTGTTGTGACAATTGCATGGTCGTGAGATCGGCGCCGCGCTCATCCAGCGCGACCAGCAAGCTCCCCTTGGACAGTACCGCCTCGATGCGCTTGCGCTCTTCAGCCATCACGCTCTCGGCGCTGCGGCCGGAGCTACGCTCGACAGGCTTGATTTCTTTGAGCAGCAATCGGCACTCGGGCGGCATGCGCTTGGCGTACTCCTGGAAGCCGGTTTCTATCCAGGCCGGCATCTTGTGCCCCACCGCCGCGATGATTAAATGCATGGCGGAGAACAAAAATCAGCGCGCTGCTGATTTTTTTGCCGCCGATTTTTTTACCGGCATTTTTCTTGCAACGGGTTTTTTGGCAGCGGTCTTTGAGGCAGCCTTTGAAGCAGTCTTTGAAGCGGTCTTTGACGTGGTTTTCGCAGCCACCGCGACCGTCGCCTTCTTGGCGGGGGTTTTTCTCGCAGGTGCTTTCTTGGCGGGTGCCTTGGTCGTTGCAGATTTTTTTGCCGTAGCCTTTTTTGCAGCAGTCTTGGCTGTAGCTTGGGTTCCGTCACTCGCTGCCTTTTGCGAGGCTTTGCGTGCAGTGCCTGCCGCGCGCTTGGCGGCGCCGAGCTTCACTTCTTTATCGCCCCAGATTTCTTCGAGACGGTAATAGGCACGGATCGCTGGCTGCATGATGTGGACGACAATATCGCCCAGATCGACCAGCACCCACTCACCGGTGTTCTCGCCTTCCATGTTGATGATCTCGCCACCGGAAGATTTCACCTTGTCACGCACGGACATGGCGAGCGCGCGGGTCTGGCGGTTGGAAGTCCCTGAAGCGATCACGATGCGATCGAACATGCTGGTCAGGTGCATCGTATCGTAGACGCGAATTTCCTGAGCTTTGACGTCTTCCAGCGCATCGACCACCAGCGCCTGCAGTGTTTTGATATCCATTAAATAGTCTGATAAAGATGATGTCGTTGAATATAGTCTAGCACTGGAGCCGGCAGCAGCCCTTGCGGCTCTGGCGGGCTCGGGTTGTTACTCAAAGTGGCGCGCAACGCGGACGATGAGATGTCCAGCGCCAGATTGGTCGCAATGAAGCAAAGACCCGAGGCGCTCGCGCGCAGTTGCGCCGCACTTGCCTGCCGCCGCGAAATCTCGGCGGCGACTTGATCATCCAGCCCCTCGCGGCTCAGTTGATAGCCGGGGCGCGCAGCGATACAGAAGTTCGTCAGCGAGAACAAGGCTTGCCACTGGTGCCAGGTGTGCAGATTGATCAGCTGATCTGCACCAATGACCCAGACCAGTGATGCTTGATCACCGACCGCTGTGCGTAGGGTACGCAATGTATCGACCGCATAGCTGGGCCCATCGCGCTCGATCTCTTGCGTGTCGATCTGCACCGGTACCACCCAGTCGGCAAAAGCCAGCCTCAGCATGGCGATACGATGCTCAGGTGCTGTGCTCATCTCTGGCTTTTGCCAGGGGCGGCCAGCGGGTATCAGTCGCAGCTCATCAGGATGGAGCAGGGTGCAGAAGTAGCGCGCCAGGCCGATATGCCCCTCATGCACCGGATCGAAGCTGCCGCCTAGCAGCAGGATGCAGCGCTCATTCGGCACAGGAAGGCCTTCAGGCGACAAGCCAGTCGCGGTGCGGCAGGAAGTCGGTGTAGAGCTTCGCTTCGGGCGAACCGGCCTCGGGCTTCCAGTCATAGCGCCATTTGACGATGGGCGGCAATGACATCAAGATGGATTCGGTGCGCCCGCCAGACTGCAGACCGAACAGTGTGCCTCGGTCAAACACCAGATTGAACTCCACGTAGCGACCGCGGCGATACGCCTGAAAATCCCGTTCGCGCTCGCCATAAGACAGATCTTTGCGCCGCTTCAGAATCGGCAGGTAAGCATCGATGAAATGATCGCCCACGCTCTGGGTCATTGCAAAGCTTTTTTCGAAACCGGGCGCATTGAAGTCATCAAAGAACACGCCGCCCACGCCGCGTGCTTCCTTGCGATGCTTCAGGTAAAAGTATTCGTCGCACCATTGTTTGAATTTCGGATGCAGTTCGCTACCAAAAGGAGCCAGCGCGTCATGACAAGTTTGATGAAAATGCGTCGCATCTTCCTCGAAACCATAATACGGCGTCAGGTCCATGCCGCCACCGAACCACCAGACCGGATCGTTGCTTTCGCCCGTCGTGGTAAAAAAGCGCACATTCATGTGCACGGTAGGCGCATAGGGATTACGGGGATGAAAAACCAGTGACACACCCATCGCTTCCCACGGACGTCCTGCCACTTCCGGGCGATTGGCTGCAGCCGATGGAGGCAAGCTGGTGCCCATCACATGCGAGAAACCGACGCCGCCACGTTCGAGCACATTGCCCTCTTCGATCAGGCGAGAAATTCCGCCACCGCCTTCAGGGCGTTCCCAGCTGTCCTTGATGAATTTCTTGCCGTCGACGTCTTCGACAGCGGAAACGATGCGGTCCTGCAGCGACAGCAGCCAGGATTTGACTGCCTGGATGTTGGGTGTGCTCATGTGTTTACCTTCCCCCGAGGGCAAGATCACACAGCCTTTCACTCTGTGATCTGTGCGTGCCTGTTTTTGTAGTTTACAACCTGCGCATCGCCCGCCAGCCGATATCCCGTCGAAATTGCATGCCATTGAAGCGGATCTGATCGAGCGCTTCGTAGGCATTCTTGTGCGCGACGCGGACCGTATCGCCCAGACCCACGACGCACAGTACGCGACCGCCCGAGGTCTTCAGCTGGCCATTTTCCAGGATGGTACCGGCATGGAAGGTCATGCTGTCTGCTGTCTCTTCGGGAATGCCGGTGATGACGTCACCTTTTTTCGGTGAGTCTGGATAGCCGCTCGCGGCCATCACCACGCCCAGTGCGGTGCGCCGGTCCCAGTCAAGTTCGATCTGATCGAGCTTGCCCTCGACAGCATGCTCCATCACGGTCACGAGATCCGTCCTCAGGCGTGCCATGATGGGCTGTGTCTCAGGATCGCCCATGCGGCAGTTGAATTCCAGCGTCTTGGGATTGCCCTGCGCATCGATCATCAGGCCGGCATACAGGAAGCCTGTGTAGGGAATGCCCTCTTTGGCCATGCCTTGCACCGTCGGCTGAATGATCTCTCGCATCACGCGCGCATGCAGCTGCGGCGTGACGATGGGTGCGGGCGAATAGGCGCCCATGCCACCGGTGTTCGGGCCTTCATCTTTATCGAGCAGGCGCTTGTGGTCTTGGCTCGTGGCCAGTGGCAGAATATTTTTGCCGTCGACCATGACGATGAAGCTGGCTTCTTCGCCTTCGAGGAATTCTTCAATCACAACGCGCGCACCGGCGTCGCCGAAACGATTGTCCGACAACATCATGTCGACTGCAGCATGCGCCTCATCGAGTGTGATCGCGACAACGACACCCTTGCCTGCGGCGAGGCCATCGGCCTTGATCACGATGGGTGCGCCTTGTTCATCGATGTACTTGTGTGCGGCTGCGGCATCAGAGAAGCTCTGGTATGCAGCCGTTGGTATGCCATGACGCTGCATGAACGCCTTGGCGAAATCTTTTGAGCTTTCGAGTTGGGCAGCTTTTTGTGTGGGTCCAAAGATTTTCAGACCGCGCTCGCGGAAAGTATCGACGATGCCGGCGGCCAGCGGTGCTTCGGGGCCAACGATGGTCAGTGCGACTTGCTCTTGTTGTGCGAGATCAGCCAGCTGCGTGGTATCGGTGATGAAAATATTTTTCAGGCGGGGGTCGAGCGCTGTCCCGCCATTGCCGGGTGCGACCAGCACAATCTGTATACGTTTGGACTGGGCCAGTTTCGAGGCGAGTGCATGTTCACGGCCACCGGAGCCAACAACGAGGATTTTCATGGGAGAGTGTTCTATGTTGGAGCCGGCGTTTCAAGCAATGCCGGCAAATGTCATTGAATTCGTTCGTCAGGCGGATGTTTAATCGTTGATCACTGCGTTGGTATAGACCTCTTGCACGTCGTCGAGGTTTTCCAGCGCGTCCAGCAGTTTTTGCATCTTCACGCCGTCGTCTCCGGTGAACTCTGCGGAAGTCGATGGTTTCATCGTTACCTCGGCCAATTCGGGCTTGAATCCGGCCGTATCCAGTGTTTCTCGAATGGTCGAGAACTGGTAAGGATCGGTGATGACTTCGAAGCCGCCCTCGTCATCGGCGATGACATCCTCGGCGCCGGCCTCGAGCGCTGCTTCCATGAGTGCATCTTCGTTCGTACCGGGAGCGAACATCAGCTGCCCGCAGTGTTTGAACAGGAAGGCCACTGAGCCCTCGGTACCCATGTTGCCGCCGAACTTGGAGAATGCGTGCCTTACCTCGGCCACGGTGCGCACACGGTTGTCGGTCATGCAGTCCACGATGATTGCTGCGCCATTGATGCCATAGCCTTCGTATCGGATTTCTTCATAGTTCGCGCCTTCCAGACCGCCGGTGCCGCGTTGGATCGCGCGCGTGACGTTATCCTTCGGCATGTTGGCGTCTGCCGCTTTATCGACGGCTAGCCGCAGACGCGGGTTGCTGGCGATGTCGCCGCCACCCAGTCGGGCGGCCACAGTGATTTCTTTGATCAGCCGGGTCCAGATCTTGCCGCGTTTGGCGTCAGAAGCCGCCTTCTTGTGCTTGATGTTGGCCCATTTGCTATGTCCTGCCATTCTGAACGCTTTCCTGAGTCGTCTTGGATAACCAGCTTGCCTGAGGAGGGATGCGTACTCGGATTTGAGCGCAATGTTGACGCCACCAAGGGCGTTTTTTGTCCCTGTGCAGGCGGGTGAACAGGACGCGAATTTTACCATAGCGCCCCTGCGTAGCCGCGCCAAAACAGGGCATTCGGCAATGCCGAAGCGCGGGTTCAGGTCCCGGATTACAATCCAATTGCCTGCCAGGCGCGGTGCTGATGCCGCGGCAATCCTCATAACAAGAATTCATGCTGGCTACTGATACCTCTGACACGACTCATGCCCGGCGGTTGTTTCTGATCGGGATCGCGATGGCGGTCGTTGGGTCCGTGCTGTTCTCGGCGAAAGGCGTGGTGGTCAAGCTCCATTACCGACATCAGGTGGATGCGATGACCGTGCTGGCGCTGCGAATGCTGTTGTCGCTGCCTTTCTTTGCAGCGGTAGCCTGGTGGCAGATGCGCTGCCGCGAGTCACTGACCGGACGCGACCGCTGGCGTATCGTGTTGTTGGGTTTGATCGGTTACTACCTGTCGAGCTACCTGGATTTCATCGGTCTGCAATACATTTCCGCAGGGCTGGAAAGGCTGGTGCTGTACCTGACGCCATCGTTCGTGCTGCTGATGTCGGTGTTCCTGCTTGACAAACGGGTCAGCGGCACAGAATGGCTGGCGCTGGTGATCTGCTACGGTGGTACTGTGATGGTGTTTCTGCAGGATGCTCAGCATGGCGGGGCTAACGTCTGGCTAGGTGGCGCATTTGTGCTGGGCAGCGCGCTGTTCTATGCGATGTACCTGCTGTTCTCTGGCGAGCTGGTGCAGCGTGTCGGCACACTGCGTTTGGTCGCTTATGTGATGTGCATCTCGGCGGCGGCCGCGGTAGCTCAGTTCTTGCTGCTCAGGCCATGGTCTATGCTCGATCAGCCGGTAGCGGTCTACCAGCTGTCCTTGCTCAATGCGGTGCTGTGCACGGTACTGCCAGTATTCATCACCATGATGGCGATTGCGCGCGTTGGTGCGCCGGTGGCTTCGCTGGCAGGGATGATCGGCCCGGTGTCCACGCTGTTTCTCGCGCACTGGATACTGGATGAGCCGATAACGACGGTTCAGCTGATGGGCACTGCACTAGTTCTGACCGGGATATATTTGCTGTCTACAAAAAAACCTGAAAAAACCTGAACGAGGAGACCAAACGATGGATCTGGGAATCAGCGGAAAAAATGCATTGGTGTGCGGCGCCAGCAAGGGGCTGGGGCGAGGCTGCGCGGAAGCCTTGGTAAAAGAGGGCGTGAATGTCACGCTGGTTGCACGAAACGCGGCGACCCTGGAAGCCACCGCGAACGAGCTGCGCAAGCTCGGCGGCGACAAGGTGAAAGTCGGCTTCGTTGCCACCGATATCACTACGCCGCAGGGCCGCAAGGATGCGCTGGCCGCTTGTCCGCAGCCAGACATTCTTGTCACGAATGCCGGCGGCCCGCCGCCCGGAGATTTCCGTCATTGGGAGCGTGAGCAATGGATCGCCGCAGTGGATGCCAACATGCTCACGCCCATCGAGCTGATCCGTTCAACGGTCGATGGCATGATGGAGCGCGGTTTCGGTCGCATCATCAACATAACCTCTAGTGCCGTCAAAGCGCCCATCGATATCCTTGGCTTGTCAAATGGCGCGCGCTCAGGGCTGACCGGTTTTATCGCCGGACTGTCGCGTACCACGGTCCACAAGAACGTGACCATCAACAACCTGTTGCCGGGCCCTTTTGAAACTGACCGCCTGTGGGCGACTCTGGAAGCCTCTGCCAAATCGTCGGGCGAGACCCTGGAGAAGATGACTGCCGCGCGCCGAAACATGAACCCGGCGAAGCGTTTCGGAACCACTGCCGAGTTTGGCGCATTCTGCGCCTTCCTGTGCAGTGTGCACGCCAGCTATATGACGGGTCAGAACATTCTGCTCGATGGCGGCGCCTATCCCGGGACATTCTGAGCGAGGGAATCCACGGCGATCTAGCCGTACAATTATTCCTATTGCCGGACAAAACTCATCAACATAACAATATATTTACGGTAAATATCATGACAAAAGCAATTCAGTGTTTCAGCAACGGCGGCCCCGAGGTCATGGAGTATGTCGATGTCCAGGTCGGCGAGCCCGGCGCTGGCGAAGCACGTGTTCGTCATCATGCGATTGGTCTCAATTACATCGATGTGTATTTCCGCACCGGGCTTTATCCGCAGCCGATGCCAGCGGGGTTGGGCATGGAAGGCGCGGGTGTGATCGAAGCGGTAGGACCCGATGTGAAGCATGTCAAACCGGGCGATCGTGTCGCCTATGCTTGCCGTCCCCCGGGTGCGTATGCCGACGTACGTGTGATGCCTGCGGGCAGTCTTGTGAAGCTGCCGGATTCGATCAGTTTCGAGACGGCAGCGGCGATGATGCTGCAAGGGCTGACGGTACAGTACCTGTTTCATCGTACGTTCCCGCTCAAGGGCGGCGAGACGATTCTTTTCCACGCCGCGGCGGGCGGCGTTGGCCTGATTGCTTGCCAGTGGGCGCGTGCGCTCGGTGTCACCATGATCGGTACCGTGGGCAGCGATGAAAAAGGTCAGCTGGCCAAGGCGCATGGCTGCACGCATGTCATCAACTACAACAAGGAAAACTTCGTCGAGCGCGTCAAGGAGCTCACTGGCGGCAAAGGTGTCCCGGTGGTCTACGACTCAATTGGCAAGGACACTTTCCTTGGCTCGCTCGACTGCCTTTCACCGCTGGGCATGATGGTCAGCTATGGCTCGGCATCCGGCCCGGTACCGCCATTCTCGCTCAATGAGCTAGCGTCGCGCGGTTCGCTGTTCATTACCCGGCCAACACTGTTCAGCTATGCGGCGCAGCGTCAGGACCTGGAGGCGATGGCGGCCGACGTGTTCCGCATGGTCGAGAGCGGCAAAGTGAAGATCGAGATCAACCAGCGCTACGCACTGAAAGATGTTCAGCAGGCGCATCGTGATCTGGAGTCGCGCAAAACCACGGGTTCGACCATTTTGCTGCCCTGATTGGTGGTTGCCCGAGATGACCGAGCACGACGATTCCAAAGACAATCCGATGCAGCATCCGGAAGAGCAGCCCATCGTATCGAACGAGACGCCGCAGTTCGGAAAGCTCTTGGTGGTGCTGGCAGCGGCGGTGCTGCTGCTGGCATTGATTACCTGGGCGTCGGTGGCTTACGTGACCTGAGTCGTTCACCTGATGTGATCGGTTGACGACTCGGTGTCGGTGCACGTTCGGTAATAGCCAGGCACCAAAGGCAGCATGGGTTCCGGCCTGCGTCCGAATGACAGTTTTACAGGCGTCTGTTTTGTGAGTCGTCACTCCGGCACGGTCCGGAGTACAGCTTTTTTTATTTGTCTTTCATCTTCAGCTCAACCACTCTGGGTACACCGCACTGCCCGGGGAAATCCTTGAACGCACTCTCCACCAGATACGGCAGCACCTTCGCCAGATTGCCTTCCTTGCCGTCGCTACGCACCGTGACCTCGTACACCGGCTGCTGAGTCTGCGCGTCAGTGATCTTCAGCTTCAGCTGACGATGGAATACGGTGTACCGGCGTTCCTGTTCACGCGCTACCGGTAGGCCGCCCCAACCCAGACCGTGGTAAGGATAGGCAAAGCCCGGGTAGCCCCAATACGGGTTATAAAAGCCCGGCCCGTACCACGGGGTGCCGTACCATGAATCTACCAGCACGGTTTCGATGATGCGCACATCGCGGCCGGTGACGCTGGCGCTGAATTCCACCTTCAAGGCCGCCGCTGCATTTGCCTCGTCCGCGCGAAGTCCGTGTTTCTCCAGCTGCGCCCGAATCAGTCGCTCATAGGCCTGATACTCAAGGCTTTGCGCCTGTTCCGGTGGGGAAGAGAACAGGAACGTCCGGCTTTCCGAGGCCGGCGGCCACTGATGAAATACCGTGACTTCGCTGCGAATAGTCGAGGCGCACCCCGAGAGCAGCATGGTGAGCGCAGCCAGCAGACAGGTCAGATAACGCATGATCGGCGCATGTTGGGTGAAAAAATCCAAAGGAAGTAGTCGGATCTTAGCCGAGCGCCGGCCAGATTGCAGCGCACCGTGGCTGCAGCCGGCAATCCGTCATGGACATGCAGCCGCTCTTGGTAAAATGTGAGCTTGTTTTCACTCGCAGAATGCCACCCACCTTGCCATGCGCACAGATACCGCCACCGCCATTCATCGCCATGATTACGCTCCGCCCGCCTATTGGGTAGAGAAGATTGATATAGGTTTTGATCTGGATCCTGCCGAAACGCGCGTCGCAGCGCGCAGCGTGCATCGCCGCAACCCGGACAGTCCTCAATCCGATCTCGTGCTGTATGGCGAAGAGCTGGAGCTGATCGCGCTGCGCATGAATGGCAAATCGCTCAGCAGTCGCCAGTACCGGCTGGAAGGCAGCCAGCTGATCATTCCTCACGCGCCGGATGAGGTGACGCTGGAGATCGAGACGCTGATTCGCCCCGCGTCCAATACGTCGCTGATGGGTCTTTACGTCTCCAATGGCAATTTTTTCACCCAGTGCGAGGCCGAGGGCTTTCGCAAGATCACGTTCTTCCCCGACCGCCCTGATGTGATGGCGACGTATCGCGTGATGCTTCGCGCCGACAAGCAGTTGTATCCGGTACTGCTCTCCAACGGTAATCTGATCGAACAGGGTGATATCGGCGATGGTCGTCACTATGCGCTGTGGGAAGATCCCTTCCGCAAGCCTTCGTATCTGTTTGCACTAGTCGCGGGTACTTTGGTCTGCGAAGAGCAAATGCTTCGCCTGAAATCAGGACGCGAGGCCTTGCTGCAAGTCTGGGTCGAGGAAGGTAATCTCGACAAGACATCGCATGCGATGGAATCACTGATCAAGAGCATACGCTGGGATGAAGAATGCTTCGGGTTGGAGCTGGACCTTGATCGCTTCATGATTGTCGCGGTATCCGACTTCAACATGGGTGCGATGGAGAACAAAGGCCTGAACATTTTCAACACCAAGTATGTGCTGGCCAATCCGCGCATTGCCACGGATGCGGACTACGCAAACATCGAGTCCGTGGTCGCGCACGAATATTTCCACAACTGGACCGGTAACCGCGTGACCTGTCGCGACTGGTTTCAGCTGTCGTTAAAGGAAGGTCTCACCGTCTTCCGCGACCAGGAATTCTCTGCCGATATGGTGGGTGGCGACAGTGGTCGCGTGGTGAAGCGCATCGAAGACGTGCGTCTTCTTCGTCAGGCACAGTTTGCCGAAGATGGCGGACCGATGGCGCATCCGGTGCGTCCGGACTCCTATGTCGAGATCAATAACTTTTATACGCTGACCATCTACGAAAAAGGTGCCGAGGTCGTGCGCATGCTGCAAACCTTGCTGGGTCGCGACGGTTTCCGAAAAGGCATGGATCTTTACTTTCAGCGGCACGATGGTCAGGCAGTTACCTGCGATGACTTCCGTGCGGCGATGGCCGACGCCAATGGCCGCGACCTGACACAATTCGAGCGCTGGTATAGCCAGGCCGGTACACCGCGCGTGATCGCGCGTTCCGTACATGATCCTGTCACCGAGACCTTCACGCTCTCATTGGAACAGTTTTGTCCGCCGACACCAGGCCAGCCGCTCAAGCTGCCGATGCACATACCCGTGGCGGTGGGTTTGCTGGATGCGCAGGGCAGGGACCTGCCGTTGCATCTGGACAGCACCTCGACACCCGGTGACATCGGGGTGCGCGTGGCGCCAACCACCATGGTACTGGAGCTGAAAGAGACCAAACAGAGCTTCACCTTTACCGGCATCGCCTCACCGCCCGTGCCGTCGTTATTGCGCAGTTTTTCTGCACCGGTCGTGCTTGACTACGACTACAGTGACGATCAGCTGGCGTTCCTACTTGCGCACGACAGCGATCCCTTTAACCGCTGGGAAGCCGGACAGCGGTTGGCAACGCGTCGTTTGCTGCAACTCGCTGATACGGACATTGCTGCTGATTTTTCTTACACCCCAAGCGCTCAGGATCAATTGTTGGCGAGCGCACTAGGAAAGCTATTGCGTGATGTATCGCTGGATGCTGCTTTCAGAGACCTCGTGCTGACGCTGCCGTCGGAGACTATGCTGGCTGAAGAGGTTGATCTGATTGATCCACGGGCATTGCATCGCGCGCGGCGCGCATTGCGCAAATATATCGCGCAAACTTTGCGCGCAGAGTTGTTGGAGGCCTACCAGAAGAACCACACGCCCGGTGCTTACCGCCCCGATCCTTTGTCAGCCGGGCGGCGAGCATTGCGCAACAACGCCATGGGCTATTTGTCCGAGCTGAATGACAGCACGGCACACAAACTGATGCAAGACCAACTTGATCATGCGTCCAACATGACAGATCGCATTGCAGCGCTAGGCGCGATCGTCCATCATTCAGCGCCGAATGTTGATCAGGCCTTACAAGATTTCTATACTGATTTCGAGGGTGAGGCACTGGTGATTGACAAGTGGTTCAGCCTGCAGGCGTCTTCGCCTGGGACCGATGTTGCAGCAGTTCGTCAGCTGATGAAGCATCCTGCATTTACGCTGAAAAATCCGAACCGTGCACGCAGTCTGATCTTTGTTTTTTGTAGTGGTAATCCAGCGCAATTTCATGCACCCGATGGCAGCGGGCACGCCTTCTGGGCTGAGCAGGTGCTTGCACTCGATGCGATCAATCCGCAAGTTGCTGCGCGTCTTGCGCGCAGCATGGATCGCTGGCGCAAATTTACACCGGCATTGCAAGCCAGTATGCGCGCTGCGCTGGAGCGAGTTGCGTCCCAGCGTAAGTTGTCGAACGACGTCGCTGAGGTGATTGGCAAGGCGCTTTCGAATTAACTATAAAAACCAAGGGTCACCATGAAACGAATCAGCCTTACCCGCTACCTGATCGAAGAACAGCGAGATAACAACTCCATTCCCGCTGAATTGCGGCTGCTGATTGAAGTGGTTGCTCGTGCCTGCAAAACGATCAGTCATGCCGTCAGCAAAGGTGCGCTGGGAGATGTGCTGGGTGCTGCCGATACGGAGAATGTGCAAGGCGAGATACAAAAAAAACTCGACATCATCTCCAACGAGATACTGCTCGAAGCGAACGAGTGGGGCGGCCATCTCGCGGCGATGGCATCGGAAGAAATGGAGAGCTTTCACCCGATACCGAACCGCTACCCCAAGGGTGAGTACATGCTGCTGTTCGATCCACTCGATGGCTCATCGAACATCGATGTGAATGTATCGATTGGAACCATTTTCTCGGTGCTGAAGGCGCCTGAGGGAATGCAAGAGCCCACCGAGAAAGATTTCCTGCAGCCGGGTACTCGGCAGGTAGCGGCTGGTCCGCAGACAGTGCTCGTACTTACCACTGGCAATGGTGTCCATGCATTCACGCTGGATCGCGAAATGGGTTCGTGGGTGATGACCCAGCGTGACATCAAGATACCCGCCGATACGGCCGAGTACGCCATCAATGCTTCCAATGCCCGCCACTGGTATCCACCGGTGAAACGCTATATCAGTGAGCTCGAGGCCGGCAAGACTGGCCCACGCGGCAAAAATTTCAATATGCGCTGGATCGCGTCCATGGTGGCTGACGTGCACCGTATCCTGAACCGAGGCGGAATTTTCATGTACCCCGCGGATGAGCGCGAGCCGGACAAGCCGGGCAAGCTTCGCCTGCTCTACGAAGCCAACCCCATGTCTTTGCTGGTCGAGCAGGCGGGTGGTGCGGCAACCAACGGCAAGCTACGCATACTCGACATTCAGCCCACGAAGCTGCATGAGCGCGTCGCGGTTTTCCTCGGATCCAAGAATGAAGTGGAGCTGGTCACGCGTTATCACGCGGAGCAGAGCTGAGTACTTGGCTGGCGCAGAGGGGCGTCTTGCAAGCCGCCCAGCCGATGGTTGTCGAGAGTGGCTTGAATTTTTTGTTAAAATGCGCGGCTACGCTGATGTAGCTCAGTTGGTAGAGCAACTGATTCGTAATCAGTAGGTCGGAGGTTCGACTCCTCTCATCAGCACCAAATCCTTGATGGCCCGGATCTTCCGGGCCATTTGGTTTTCAGGGTGTTCTGCAGATTCGACATGACTTTTGCTTCCAAAAGCCATCCCGCTGCCGCAGCCGAACTGCCCCACAATCCCTGGCGCTGATTCTTTGCACAAAGCCCGATACCGAAGGTCGACTACTCGTGTTATCGGGCGAGGCTTCCTCATAAAATGGATGGGTTGCCGCGGCAGACATTCTGCCGTCAGACCGCAGCATGCGACTCAGGGGAGCCATCAATGACGGATTTCGACAAGGGTTTGCAGCGTCGTGAGGTGAATTTCGCGCCGCTGACACCGTTGGACTTTATCGATCGCACGGCGACGGTCTATGGCCAGCGTCTCGCTGTCGTGCACGGAGACCTGCGACGTAACTGGCGCGATACCTATGCCCGCACCCGGCAACTGGCCAGCGCCTTGACCTCGCGTGGCATCCACAAAAACGATACCGTTGCCGTCTTGCTGCCCAACATTCCTGAAATGGTCGAGTGTCATTTTGGGGTGCCGATGGCGGGTGCGGTACTGAATACCCTGAACACGAGGCTGGATTACGCGACGCTGCTGTTCATGCTCAAGCATGGCGAAGCAAAAGCCCTGATCGCCGATACCGAGTACTTGTCACTGGTCGAGAGCTTGCGAACAGAGCTGCCTGAACTGCTCATCATCGGTATCAGCGATGCCACCGTGAATACGCCGCCTGTGCCGTCCAACTGGCTCGAGTATGAGGCTTTACTAGCAGCAGGCGACCCCGATTTTGAATGGCAACTGCCGACAGATGAATGGGACGCTATCGCCCTCAACTACACCTCTGGCACCACGGGCGATCCCAAGGGCGTGGTCTATCACCATCGTGGCGCCGCTATCAATGCGATCTCCAACATCCTAGAGTGGGACATGCCCAAGCATGCGGTCTATTTGTGGACGCTGCCCATGTTTCACTGCAATGGCTGGTGCTTTCCGTGGACCCTGGCAGCGCGGGCGGGCGTCAACGTCTGTCTGCGAAAATTCGACGCACAGCACGTATTGCAGCTGATCGCAAAAGAAAAAATCACTCATTACTGTGGTGCGCCCATTGTGCAGAGCGCGCTAGCGAATGCTCCCGAGGAGTGGCGCAAAGATATTCGTCACCGCGTCTCTACCATGGTGGCCGCCGCGCCACCTTCGTCAGCCATGCTCGCGCAAATGGCGGCCATGGGATTCGATATCACCCATGTCTACGGTCTGACCGAGGTCTATGGCCCCGCCACCGTTTGTGCAAAGCAAGAGGAATGGCAGTCATTGGATTTAGCTGCACAGGCAGAAAAAAATGCACGTCAAGGTGTGCGCTATCACCTGCAGGCCGGAGTAGCCGTTATGGATCCTGACACTCTGCAGCCGGTACCCGCAGATGGAGACACGATGGGCGAAATCATGTTTCGTGGGAATATCTGCATGAAAGGCTATCTGAAGAACGAGCGTGCGACTGAAGAAGCTTTCAAGGGGGGATGGTTCCACACCGGTGATCTGGCAGTAATGTCGCCTGATGGTTATGTGCGTATTCGAGATCGTAGCAAGGACATCATTATTTCAGGTGGCGAGAATATCTCGAGTATTGAAGTCGAAGATGCGCTTTATCAGCATCCGGCTGTCGCCGCCTGCGCTGTTGTTGCCGCTCCGGATCCGAAATGGGGTGAAGTACCTTGCGCGTTCATCGAAACTCGGCCGGGTATGGAATTGAGTAAAGAAGAGATCATCGCGCACTGCAAGACGCTGCTTGCAGGATTTAAGGTGCCAAAGATCGTAGTGTTCAAGGAAGTGCCCAAGACATCAACGGGCAAGATACAGAAATTTTTATTAAGAGAAGAAGCGGGATCCGTCAGAGCTATCTCGCAGGATTGAATGGAAACAGTATATTAATTCGTTATCGCTCATCAGTGGCTACCTGGAAGTAATCGTTGATTTTCGCTGATAGCGACTCTGCAACCTCGACAGTATCGCAGTTGAAATAAAGAGTCAGAGGTCGGTCGTACCAGCGTATGGCGACTTTGCCCCCATTAAGCGTCATTCTTCCCAGCCCAAAGTCTTCACCCGTCATCAATCCGAGTATTTCCTCTCCAATGCCGCTACCGATTTGCATCAGGAGATCTTCCATACAGGATTGGATTTTCACGTCTTCTATCTCGACTATTACCGGATCATTGGTGTTGTACCGAATTCTGGCGCGCATCGGAAACATAGTTTCACCCTCAGTGAAGAAGTGGAGTGGCGAGAAGAAGATCAAACGCAATGAATTCAATCTTGAGAATTCTATGAATCCTTTCAAAAAGCCGTAAATCGAATCTCACTCTTTGCACAATGGTATGCATAAAGTGCAATGGACCATACGAAAGTGACTTTATTCGATTGGATCATTCGCTCATCGAACTGAAATAGAAATTGAAATATAAAAAGAAATGTAACGAAAAAAGGAAGGAATGCAAAGGGAAACGCAAAGGGAGAAACGCAAAGGGAAGGAAACGCAAAGGGACACTCACTTAGTACAAAGGGACACTCACTTTGCAAAATGCAAAGGGACACTCACTTAAATGCAAAGGGACACTCACTTTGTAGAGCGCGTACAAAGTGAGTGTCCTTTTGTAGATCGGCTCTCTTTGTAGGTCCAGGTACTTGTAGAGCGGTAAAGCGTTACAAAGTGAGTGTCCCTTTGTAGGCCAGTGTCCCTTTGTAGGCCGGGTCCCTTTGGGTCCCCCGGGAGCGCGCACAAAGTGAGTGTCCCTTTGTAGAGCGACAGGAAGGTAGATAATCGAGTATCTGTGCGATAACTGACCATTGTGGGCCAGTTATTTTTTCGTCTTGGGATCTTTCTGATTCACTTTGATTTGTGCCCACATCGCGAATGCCTGCGGTGTTACTTTTTCCCAGGTGGTGATTTCTTCCTTGCTGACGTTTGCGGGAGGCGGGCCGATGGTCAGTAGCGCTTGTTGAAAGTCTTTTTCGGTAGGTTTTTCGGGTAGCTTGGCGAAGAGGGTGTTGCGCCAGGCATTGCAAATCGCTGCTTCACGTACTCTATCGTTCTTCACGCCGGGCCAGCCCTTGCCCATCTCTGCAATGACCGCGTCTCGCTGCGCGATAAAATCGTTCGGGTTGACCTTGGTCTTGGTGCGTTCGCTTTTTTGTGTGATATGTATCTGCGCGAATAACCCGGCGAACTGCGTCATCAGCTCGCCGAACTGCGGCGTGGGTGTGGTCAGAGGGGAATGGACGAGCGAGATCGCAGAGCAGCGTAATGCGGCATTCTCCACCGATGGATCTTGCGCTGAGGCACTAGGCGAGAGTGCCAAGCTGATGGACATCGCCAGCATCAGGCCGAGCATGGGTGTCTTTGATTTCTTCATGATGTTCCCTTTTTATTTTATGTTCGCTTATTAACCATCGGTGTCGACATTGGCAGCATCCGTACCACGCTAAAGACCAAGCGGCTCGTTCCAGTGGGCATGCCAGCTGAACCCGAGCTCGATTGTAGCTGATTGAACTTAAAATTCCGGTACCTCACCCGGCAGAAGCAGGCAAGCACCATGCTTGGTGTGCGACGCTTCGGTGCCGTCCGATCATCGTTTTCAATGTGAGCAGACAAAGGGCGCAAACAAAATATAATCATGGCTTTGTCGCCGAAGGCGGCGCCAGCTAGAGTATTTTTCCATGCGAGTATTTAATTTCAGCGCCGGCCCGGCCGCCTTGCCCGACACCGTATTACGCCGTGCTGCCGACGAGATGCTGGATTGGCACGGTAGCGGCATGTCGGTAATGGAAATGAGCCACCGGGGCGAGGAATTCACCAGCATCCTGCACAAGACCGAGGCCGACTTCCGGCAGCTGCTGAAGATACCCACGAATTACAAGGTTATTTTCCTGCAGGGCGGCGCGATGGCGATGAATGCGCTGATACCGATGAATCTCATGGGCGGACATCGCGCTGCTGATTATGTGAACACTGGCGTCTGGTCTACTAAGTCTATCGATGAAGCGAAAAAATATGGCCAAGTGAATGTCGCCGCGTCCTCCGCAGACCGGAACTTTACTTATGTGCCGGCACAGGCGACATGGCAGATGAATCCGGATGCCGCCTATCTGCATCTGTGCAGCAACGAAACCATTGGCGGTGTCGAGTACCACTGGGTACCGGAGATCGGCGATATACCCCTAGTCGCTGACATGTCATCGAATATTCTTTCTTGTGAAATTGAGGTATCGAAATTCGCGGTGATTTATGGTGGTGCGCAAAAGAATATCGGTCCGGCCGGCCTGACCTTTGCGATTGTGCGGGAAGACTTGCTCGATCGCGCGCTGCCGATTACGCCATCAGTGTTTCACTGGAAGGAGCAGGCCGCGCATGAGTCCATGGTCAATACGCCGCCGACCTACAGCATCTATATCGCCGGACTGGTATTCGAATGGTTGCTCGATAACGGCGGCTTGCCGGCCATAGAGAAGATCAATGCACAAAAAGCTGCGATGCTGTACGACTATCTGGATTCCACCACGTTCTACACCAGTCCGGTGAGCAAAGATGCCCGATCGCGAATGAATATTCCGTTTCACTTGCACGACAACAGGCTGAACGAACGTTTTCTGAGCGAAGCCGCTGAGCAAGGCCTGCTGCAGCTGAAAGGTCATCGCAGTGTCGGCGGCATGCGCGCATCGATTTATAACGCCATGCCTCTTGAAGGTGTGCGAGCGTTGGTCGATTTCTTGCGCGTTTTCGAAAAAACGCACGGCTGAAACTCGTCGCCACCTTATCCTCGTTGTGGGGATTTTATTCGAACGCTCCCAGTCCAAACGACAGTTTGCCAGTGATACACCGTCACCGGTCGCTTATCGATAGGGAGTGCCCATGCACAGCAGCTCGCCGCAGCAGCCTGCGAGTCAGCCGGAAACACAAGAACTCAGCCTGCACGAACGTCAGCGGCAGGAAGTTTTGCAGTCGCTTGCGGGTGCAGGGCAGCGGCCCGTTGCCGAGCTAGCGGATATGTCGGAGGCAGAGCGATGTAGATGGCTGTTCTGGAACTTGCATGAAAATCTGGACGAGCTTCGACTGATGGAGCCCATCTTGTCGGCGAGAGTGACGGGTGCTCAGTTCACGGTGGTCGATGGCTCTCGGCTGCTGGGCAATGGCGATATGGAAAAGCGACTCGATCTGTCTTGTCGCTGGTCACTGGCCTTGTCGTATTCCGGATACGAGGACGAAATCCTCCATGCAGTGGGGGATGGCTGGATCAATCTGGTGATCGCCCATCAGGCGCCGGCTTATCTGACCTTGCGGGAAGGTCAAAAGGCATATCTTGATACTGACCACTCCACCTACCCGAATCAGATTTATCTTGAGGGCTGGATCACGCCCGGGGTTTGGCAGGAAATCGGATCGTACATGTCGAATCCGAATCCGACCTGCCGCACGGATGTCGTATTGACGGACAACGTCCTCTTCCCCGTAAAAAAAGCCTTCGATTTCGTGCAGGGACCACCCGCATCGATTGGGGTGGTCACTATGGAATTTCGTGCGTTCTCTCACCCGATAGAACGAAGGAGCAGCCGGCGCACGCAGACCGGGCCACGTTCATGAATTGCTACCGAGGAGATCATCATGCACCGCGACCCTCTGCCTCTGCCGGAAGACGAACCCTTTCAAGGAGATATTCCGCATCCTGTGCCACAGGATGAACCAGTCCCGGATCCAAATCCAGAGATTCAGCTTGTCATGAAGCCCTAGCTGGTAAGGCTTGAAGGAGTCATCCGAAAAGGTATCGGGCCTGTCGGCTCTGATGCTCGCTAGCGCACAGATACCATGAAGTGCTTATGTCGCGGCTTCTACTATTTGTTGTACTCGTTTCAGATACCAAACCAGCGCAATCCCCACCAAAGCCAGACTGAGGCTGTTCCCCAGCCAGAAGCCTGCCGCACCTGTCAGCCATGTCGGGCTGATGCCAATCACATCGAAGCCGATCATATATCCGCCACCGAGGCCCACTCCCCACAGTGCAACGGCATACATCAGCGTTGGAATAAAGGCGACTTTATAGGCGCGCAGGACATAGGCGGTGCCTACCTGTAGCGAATCGAATACCTGGTAAAAGGCAATAAAAAAGAATAAAGGCATCGCGGCGGTGGCTACGCCGACATCAGGGGTGTACAGTCCGATGATCTGCTCGCGAGATAACCAGACAACAATGCCTATGCTCACCGAGAGCAGCACGCCGAGCCGCACACCGGCATTGCCTGTACGGCGCGCGTCGCTCAATTTACCTGATCCGATTTCTTGCGCGACGAGTGTGCAGGTCGCATTGGCAATTGATAACGGCAGCATATAGAGGACTGTGCCGAAGTTGGCAGTGATTTGATGCGCTGCCAGCGTATGGTTACCCAGTCTCGCGATAAACAGCGCCATGAAGGTGAACGCAGTCACCTCGATCAGGAAAGATAAACCCATGGGTAAGCCCAGCTTTAGCAGGGCTTTGATCGCCTTCACATCGGGCTTGCCCAGACCTTTGCCGAACAATGAAAACTGCGTATAGAAAGACTGCTGTCGCAGTATCAGCCAGCCTGCCAGCAAGACCAGCCACGCACTGATGGCTGTCGCTATCGCACAACCGGGAGCGCCGAATGCAGGCAGTCCGAGTCCGCCAAAAATGAACAAGGCATTCAGAGGAATCTTCAGCAGCAGACCGCTCACCTGCAGCAGCATCACCATTCTTGGCCTTGAGATCGCGGTATTCAGCGAGGCATACACACGAAATCCCAGTGTGGCCGGCAGCGCCAGTGCCAGCAGCTGCAGGTACATCAGGACTTTGTCGTTCAGTTCCGTCGAGACTTGCGCGATGTTGAGCAGGGGTTCGGGAAAACACAGTGCGAGCGCACCGACCAGTGTCAGGAAGAGCGCCAGCCAGACACCCTGACGAACTTCTTCACCAATCGCTTCAAATTTTTTTGCGCCATACAGTTGCGCAATGATCGGCGACAGCGCCTGCATCACACCTGACAGGCCGACAAAGATACTCACATAGACCGAGGCACCCAGTCCCAGTGCGGCCAGATCGATCGCAGAATAGCGCGCGGTCATCATGGTGTCGATGACGCCATTGGAGATCACAGCAAGCTGCCCAATAAGAATAGGCAAGGCTAGCGAGGCCACGCGTGCTGTCAGCGACGATGACGCTGACACGGTGCCCCTGGTGCTCATCGTGCGTGGCGCTGATACAGACGATAGAACTCGTGACGATCAGCCGGTCGGCGTCCCTGCCACAGCAGCGTCAGATCGCCTTCGATTTTTTTCATCTGCGCGCCACGCTTGCGCAGGCCGTCATCCTGCACCAGCAGCAGATCGCAGCGGGCATCGCCGGGGCGAGAGAATCGCAGCTCGCCCAGATAGGCGAACGACGCGCGCTGCGCCGAGCCGAGATCATTCGTGTCGACGCAGCGGTAGTCGGCGGGCAGGTGCTGGCGCATTTCGCCCGCGACGCTGGCATAGCTTTGTGCGTAATTCAGCCAGGGCAGCCACAGCGTCATCAGCAGCAGCCAGCACAGCACCAGACCGCCAGTGGACAGCACCACCGCGCGCCATAACACCGAGGGGCGACGACCCAGCCGCCAGCGAAGCAGCAGGAGCCACCCCACAGACGTGGCGAGCGCGATGACCAGCGCGAACACATTGAATTCCGGCTGAAATCCGGGCGCGAGCTTGAACACGTTACCGGCAAGCTTGGGTGGCCAACCGGTTTGCTTCGCGATCCATCCCAGCCAGATAAATCCGGCGATCGCCGACAAGGTCATCACCGAGAACCAGTCGATGGCATTGATCGCGCCGCGCTTGAGTGTTGGCAGACCGAAGGTCGCGAGCACGGCCAGCGGTGGCAGCAGCGCCAGCAGCTCGTGGTCTTTCGGGGAATTGGCAAGCAGGCTCAGCAATATGAGCGCCAGAATGCCGGATACGGTGAGCGTCACATGCAGCGTTGCCTGCGCGCGCCATGCCCACACGGCCCAAGCGGCGATCGGCCATGCCGGCCAGCTGTACCAGACCAGTGTCTTGGCAAGGAAGCTCACATTGGACAGTCGTGGCACAGAAAGCAGCTTAAGGTTTGCCGCCAGCCACGCGTCTGCCACTTCCGATCCGGGTAACAGCACTCGTAAAGCCAATAGCCACAGCAACGGCATCACCAGGGTGACTGGCGTTGTGATGATGAGCAAGCCACGCAGCGATTCGCGATATCGGATCATGGCGAGTACCAGCATCGCGACGAACAGTGCGAGTGGCACGGTCCAGCCACGCGCCAGCACCAGCATCCCCAGCGATAGGCCAAGTCCTGCGGCGGCGCGCGCGTTGGGTCGGTCGAACAAGCAGGCCGCCGTGTAGAAGGTCGCCGCCACGAGCGACACATGCAGCGCGGGAGTCGCGGTCTCGTGGCTGCGCAGCAGCAGCCCGAGGCAGGCGAGATAAATCAGTAGCGCGCCGTCGGCGAGTGTGCGGCCGTAATCGATCGCCGCAGGCTGTCCGCCGAATGCGAGTTTCAAAGGCTGTGCCTCGTTGCGGCGCCCGAGCACAAACGCGGTGCGCCAGACAGCCGCGGCGCCGAGTGCAAAAAATACCAGCGTAGAGATCCGTGCGGCGACCGCATCGGTAAGCAGCCAGCCGAACAGCTTGATGAGTATCGCTCCGATCCAGAACGCCAGTGGCGCTTCGTTTGGCATCGCGAGGCCCACGATATTGGGCGACAGCCAGTCCGCCATCGAGCCATGCGCCATCGTCCACATGATGCCAAAGCCGGCCGCATCATCGGTCTTCCAGGGATCGCGCCGCAGAATGCCCGGCAAGATGTACAGCAGGCATAGCGCGATCAGTCCCCAGCGCGGCAAGGCGAGCGTGGCGGCGGCGGGCAGTCGGACTGGCTTCATTCAGCGAGGATGAAATCGAGAGGGCGGCGACATTGTGAAGGAAACAAAACAAAAATGCCGCACTCGGCGGCATTTTTGGCAAGGCGGCTGGCGATCAACCAGCGGCACGGGTCTTGGAACCCACACCACCAAACTTCTGGCGGAATTTTTCGACGCGACCCGCGGTATCGACAATCTTGTGCTTGCCGGTGAAGAAAGGATGCGACTCGGACGACACCTCGATTTTCAGCAGCGGATACTCCTGACCTTCGAATTTGATGGTCTCTCTGGTTTGCACCGTCGAGCGGGTGATGAATTTGAAGTCGCAGGACAGGTCGTGCACGACGATGTCGCGGTACTCGGGATGGATGCCTTCTTTCATGTCAGTCTCGCTTTCGTTGGGTAGCCAATCGCCACTTCGTCGGTCTGTGTTGCTTCTTGACCCGGTTGACGGTCACTTGCCCGGTTGGGTAAAGGGCGAATTATATAAGGAAATCAAGGGTTTGGGGAGGAGGGTAGATCCAGGTGATGCGAAGACGCTGGATTCTGCCTTGCGCCGGAATGTCGACTGGGGTGGCTCAGCGCCTGAGCGTCATCCCGGCGAATGCCGGGACCCAGTGACTCTGTTTCAATTCCGGCAATCTCGGCTCAAGACCCGCCCCGACGCATGAGGTCGAAGAACTCGGCATTCGTCTTTGTCGCCTTCATCTTGTCGAGGATGAACTCCATTGCCTCGATCTCGTCCATGCCGTACAAGAGCTTGCGGAGAATCCAGATCTTCTGAAGCACATCTGCCTTGATCAGCAGTTCTTCGCGGCGGGTGCTGGATTTGTTAAGGTTGATCGCCGGGTAAACGCGTTTCTCGGCGAGGCGGCGCTCGAGATGCACTTCCATGTTGCCGGTGCCTTTGAATTCTTCGTAGATCACATCATCCATGCGGCTACCGGTTTCGATCAGCGCAGTGGCGATGATGGTCAGTGAGCCGCCCTCTTCCACGTTACGTGCCGCGCCGAAGAAGCGCTTCGGACGCTGCAGCGCATTCGCATCAACACCACCGGTCAGTACCTTGCCGGAAGCCGGAATCACCGTGTTATAAGCCCGTGCGAGACGGGTAATCGAATCGAGCAGGATCACGACATCTTTTTTCATTTCGACCAGGCGCTTGGCTTTTTCCAGCACCATCTCGGCGACTTGCACATGGCGGGTCGCCGGTTCGTCGAAGGTGGAGGCCACCACTTCGCCACGCACCGAGCGCTGCATCTCGGTCACCTCCTCGGGACGCTCATCGATCAGCAGCACAATCAGCGTGACATCCGGATGATTGGAGGTGATCGCATGCGCGAGGTGCTGCAGCATCACCGTCTTGCCCGACTTCGGCGATGCCACCAGAAGACCACGCTGACCCTTGCCGATCGGCGCGATCATGTCGATGATGCGACCGGTAATGTTCTCTTCGCCACGCATCTCGCGTTCCAGCAGCAGTGGCTGGTTCGGGTGCAGCGGTGTCAGGTTCTCGAACAGGATCTTGTGCTTCGAAGCCTCGGGCGGTTCGCCATTGACCTTGTCTACCTTGACCAGCGCGAAATAACGCTCGCCATCCTTGGGCGTGCGCACCTCGCCTTCGATCGAGTCGCCCGTGTGCAGATTAAAGCGGCGGATCTGAGACGGTGAGATGTAGATATCGTCGGTCGATGCCATGTAGCTGGCATCTGGCGAGCGCAGGAAGCCGAAGCCATCTGGCAGCACCTCCAGCACACCGTCACCGAAGATCTGCTCTCCGGATTTCGCGCGTTTTTTCAGGATCGCGAACATCAGCTCTTGCTTGCGCAGGCGCGCCGCGTTATCGATATCCAGGCCGATGGCCATCTCTAGCAGAGCGGATACGTGTAATGCCTTGAGTTCAGATAGATGCATAAGGGTCAGTGTGCGCGCGGAGCGGCTTTCAGGTGGGGGAGGGAACTGCGGTGAACAGGGAAGGAAACGGTGGCAGCAGATGGTTCATGCTGCCACCGGAAGGTTCGTGATTTAGATATTGCTGTCAATGAAGGAGGTTAGTTGGCCTTTGGCCAGCGCGCCGACTTTCTGCGCGGCGGGCACGCCGTTCTTGAACAGGATCAGCGTCGGGATGCCGCGAATGCCGAACTTGGCAGGTACTGCCTGGTTCGAGTCCACGTCCATCTTCGCGACCTGAAGCTTGCCGTCATATTCTTTAGCGACTTCTTCCAGGATGGGCGCGATCATCTTGCAGGGGCCGCACCACTCTGCCCAGAAGTCGACCAGCACCGGCTTGTCGGATTTCAGCACGTCGCTCTCGAAAGAGCTATCGGAAATGTGTTTGATGTTTTCGCTCATGGTTTCCTCGGATTGAGGGGAATCGACCCACCGGTTCGTCTGCTGCAAAATAGCTTGCACTGTTCCCCAACTGCTCTGCGCACAGGGTGATGTGTCGCGCTTGGTCTTGGTGTGGATTTGAAGCAGGAGGTGACGCGGTGGGAATTTCGCGAATCATAACCCATTTTTCAGAAATGTGGTCCCTTGTCTGGCGACGGGCTTGATCGCTCGCATAAAATGGTCAACCCGAGAGCTTTCTCCGTTTCATTCCCCGTGCCCGCACCCGACCCTCTCTCTCCCGCATTGCGAGCGATTCCCCCCGGCCCCGGCTTCTGGGATGAGCTGGCGCGCGAGTTGTTGGAGTGCGCGCCGGACCCGTCGCAGGTGCGCGTGCTGGTGCCGACTTATGTGCACATTGTGCACTTGCGGCGAGCGCTGGCATCGCATCTGGGTTCCTCGTTTATACCGCCAGAGATACGCACCTTGTCGGACTGGGTGGCCGCGCTGCCGCCCGGCGACGAGCCCATGCCCGCCGCGCCCGGCGAACGGCTGATGGGGCTGTATGCGCAACTGCGTGAGCTGGGCTGGCTGAAAAAACTTTTTGATGCACGCCGAAGCACCGACATGCTGCCGCTCGCGCGTACGCTGTTGTCGCTTGCCGATGAGCTCACCTCCGCGTTGCTGCCCGCAGCGCTGGCGCAGGCAGAGACGGTCGAGGATCGCTGGCGCGCTGCGTTGCAGCAGCTCTCACCGCAGGCCGCTGCGCTGCTCAGCAATGAATCACAACTCGTCTGGAATCTATGGCATGCGCAGCGCGATGCGCGTGATCCCGGTCTGGTGCGTCATGCGCGGCTGCAGCGGCTCGCGTCGACAGCTGACCGTCCCTTGTTCTGGTGCTCGCCCCATGAGCCGGCTGCGCTGGAGGCCGCATTCCTGAACACCTACGCACTACGCCAGCCTGTGACGGTGTTTCAGCTCGGCTGGTCTGGGCGCGCGCTGCCCAACGCGTGGCAGCGCTGCTGGCCCGAGATCTGCGATGAACCCGCCGTTTGCGAGGCCAACCCCCAATCCGGGCTGCGTCTTTTTCCAGCGAATCACCTCGAGCATGAGGCCCAGTCGGCTGCGAGCACGGTCATTCATTGGTTGCAGCAAGGACTGCAAAAGATTCTGATCGTGCCGCAGGATCGGGTGGTCGCCCGGCGCGTGCGCGCATTGCTGGAACGCGCGCACGTCGTGGTCGCCGACGAAACCGGGTGGACGCTGTCGACGACCCGTGCCGCGGCCGTGCTCGCGTCATGGCTGGATCTGGTGGCGTCTAACGGTAGACCGCAGGCGCTGCTGAATTTCATCAAATCGCCTTTTCTGTTCGAGAGTGCGGAAACGGAGTCCGCGCTGCGGCTGGTGATGGAGCGTGCGCTGCTCGGAGGCTCTACGCCCGCCAAC
>JBEGNF010000050.1:0-17457 GCA_041182625.1 Pseudomonadota bacterium
GTCGGGGAAATACCGCTCGATCGCTTCTTTCCAGGGACTGTCGTAGTCGTCCGGCACGGCGCGCTCCATCTGTTGCAGATGCGCGGAGGATGAAGGAATTGCAGATGATTGTTACGATCTTGGCGCGGACCAGAAGATCGCTTCGATGCATTGAGTCTCCTCCATGGAGTGATGTCGTATCTATGTCAATCGAGGACAAAAATGATCGATCACTGAACACTATGATCAGCAAATAAAAAAGAGTCTGGTCAACGACCCAGACTCTTTTCAAACATCGCACCACTAACCAGCTGTTCAAAACATTGTTGCCTCGGATTCAGAGGACAATTCTCTATCTCTCAGACTACGGCGCCATCCGTCTCATCCTTGGGTTTTACCGGTTTGATCAGGTCTTCACGCTTCACGCCCAGCCACATCGCGACCGCTGCAGCGACAAAAACAGACGAATAAATACCGAAAAGAATACCAATCGTCAGCGCCACAGCAAAATAATGCAAAGTCGGCCCACCGAATAGCAACATGGACAGCACCATCAGCTGTGTGCATCCGTGGGTAATGATGGTGCGCGAGATGGTGCTCGTGATTGCGTGATTCAATACGTCAGGTGTCTCCAGCTTGCCGAACCGACGATCGCGAAAGGTCTCGCGCACACGGTCGAAGACGACGACAGACTCGTTGACTGAATATCCTAGCACCGCGAGCACCGCAGCCAAAACGGTCAGCGAAAATTCCCACTGAAAAAATGCAAAAAATCCAAGGATAATCACTACATCATGCAAGTTCGCGACGATCGCTGCGACGGCGAATTTCCATTCAAAACGGAACGCCAGATAAATCATGATGCCAATCACCACAAAAGCCAGCGCTGTCAGTCCATCATGCGCGAGCTCTTCGCCGACCTGCGGTCCGACGAATTCCACACGCTTCAGACTCACCGCTGCATCTTGCGCCTTCAGCGCATCGATCACCTGTGTACTGACCTGCGCGCTATTACTGCCCTTTTGCACCGGCAGGCGGATCAGCACATCCTGCGCAGTACCAAAGCTTTGCACCTGGCTGTCGGTGTAACCCAAGCGATTGACTACGGAACGTATGCCTTCTAGATCCGCAGGCTTGGTATAGGCCACCTCCATCACCGTACCACCGGTGAATTCGATCGACAGATGCAGGCCTTTAGTGAGCAGGAAGAAAACTGCCGCAACGAAGCTTAACGCCGAAATGGCATTAAACACCAGCGCGTGCCGCATGAAGGGAATGTCTTTTTTGATGCGGAAAAATTCCATGATCTGCCTCTTGATACCTGAACTAGCCCTCGGGCTTCCACACTTGCCCGATGGAGACGCTGTTGAGTTTCTTGCGGCGACCGTACCAGAGATTGGTCAGCGCACGCGCCACCACCACCGCCGAGAACATCGACGTCAAAATGCCCAAGCAGTGCACTACCGCAAAACCACGAATCGGGCCGGAACCGAATATCAGCAGCGCCAAACCGGCAATAAGTGTCGTTACGTTAGAGTCAAGAATCGTCGCCCAAGCGCGCTCAAACCCTGCAGCGATCGCCGCCTGTGGCGTATTCCCCAGACGAAGCTCCTCACGGACGCGCTCATTGATCAGCACGTTGGCATCAATCGCCATACCCAGGGTCAGTGCAATCGCGGCTATGCCCGGCAGCGTCAGCGTCGCCTGCAGCAGCGAGAGGACCGCGATCAACAGCATCACATTGACGGCCAGCGCAATCACGCTAAATGCGCCGAACAGCAGATAGTAGAGCACCATGAATGCGGCGATTGCGGCAAAACCATAGAGCGTCGAATTGAAACCTTTGGCGATATTCTCCGCACCCAGTTGCGGACCAATCGTGCGCTCTTCAATGATCTCCATCGGTGCCGCCAGCGAACCAGCGCGTAGCAGCAGCGCCAGATCGGTGGCCGCAGCAGGCGATTCCATACCGGTGATCTGGAAGCGCGAACCTAACTCATCGCGGATAGTGGCTACGGTCAAGACTTCACCTTTGCCTTTTTCAAACAGCACAATCGCCATCAGCTTTCCGATCTTGCTGCGGGTAGCTTCGCGCATCTTGCGCCCGCCATCGCCATTCAGGTCAATACTGACGGCGGGCTGCTGATTCTGGTCAAAGCTCGCGCCCGCGTTCGAGATGTAGTCGCCTGTGATCACCGGATCTTTGTACAAGATGACTGGAGCTCCCTTGCCGACCTTGAATAGCTCAGAACCCAGCGGGATAGCCGCACTCTCCTCCGTACCCCGGCGCACAGATTCATCGACCATGCGCACTTCCAAAGTGGCTGTACGTCCGATAATGTCTTTCGCTCGTGATACATCCTGCACGCCGGGCAATTGCACGACGATGCGATCTGCGCCCTGGCGCTGAATCACGGGTTCGGCCACACCAAGTTCGTTCACGCGCTTGGACAGCGTGGATATGTTCTGCTGCACCGCCTCTTCCAGCGTACGCTTCAGTGCCACTGGGCTGAGCGTGGCGCGCAGCTTCAAGCCCTCGGCATCTGCGCCATCGGTCAGCATCAGATCCGGCATCTGAGATATCAGCGTGTTACGTGCCGCTTCCCGGGTTTCCTGATCACGAAAACGGATATCGATCGCATCGCCATCACGGGAAATGCCGGCAAAGCGCACTCGCTTTTCGACCAGCAGCGCGCGCACACCCGTTTGTATACCTTGCATGCGCTTGGTAACCACTGCGCGGGTATCCACCTGCATAAGGAAATGCACGCCACCGCGCAAATCAAGACCCAGATACATCGGCAATGCGTGCAAGCTCTGCAGCCATACCGGCGTATTCGGCAGCAGATTGAAAGCCACCAGGTAGCTGGGATCCGACGGATCGCGATTCAGCGCTTGCTCAAGCACGGTCTTGGCCTTGAACTGAAGATCCGTGTTCGCGAAACGTGCACGCACCGTGCCGTTGTTGCCCAGATCTTCGTAGAAGACGTTCTCGACTGGTACACCGGCCTTATTCAGCGCGTCAGTGGCCATGGCGACCGCCTGCGGGCCCAGCTTGACAGTCGCCTTCGCGCTGCTGATCTGCACCGCGGGTGACTCGCCAAAGAAATTCGGTATGGTGTAGATCACGCCGAGCATCAGCACCAGCGCGATCATCACATATTTCCAGAGTGGGTAGCGATTCATCGCATCACGCCTTGAAAAAGAAATGTCCGGCACGAGGGGCCGGACAGGTTGGGCAGGCGGAACTCAAAGATCCTTGACCGTACCCTTCGGAAGCAGCATGGTCACAGCGGCTTTTTGCATAATGATCTCAGTACCGTTGGCCACATCAAGATGGATGTAGGCATCACCCACCTTGCTGACCTTGCCGACCAGACCGCCGGCGGTAACGACCTCGTCACCTTTGGTCAGCGCGTCAATCATCGCTTTCTGCTCCTTCTGCCGCTTCATCTGGGGCCGGATCATCAAAAAATACAAAACCACGAACATCAGAATGATGGGCAAGAAGCTCATCAGGCCGCCGCCCGCGCCCGCGGGTCCCGCTGCCTGCGCATAGGCGTTGGACATGAACATTGAGTACTCCAGACTAGTTGCGTAAAGACGCGGCATTCTATCATTCTGGCGCTCAGTGCCACGTCACATGCCATGGCGCCGAAACCGCCCGGACTGAGGCCAGCGCGATCCTTCGTCCGCCAGCCGCCTACCGGGTGCCCGCCCCGCCTTGATCTCGAGGAAACGGGCGGGTTGCTCCTCCGCTACGCAATCGGCGGCCCTCTTGTTGTCGACGGGCTGCGTCCTTGCCAACATGCCATGTTTCAGCTTTTACCAATCAAGCCAAGGCACCAGGATGTTCCGCTGCTGTGACCAACAGAAATTTTCTCTCACCAGAGACGGTTCAATCGGTCAGTGCAAGAAGGTAGCGAAACATCATATCTGCCGTGCTCGATCGGCATGGAACTGAATTTTGAATGCAGCAAACGATCCGGTTTCAATCGCATCACGCATCTCTTGCATCAATTGCAGATAGTAATGCAGGTTATGGATCGTATTCAGTTGCGCGCCCAGTATCTCTCCACAGCGATGCAAATGATGCAGATAAGCGCGTGAAAAATTTTGGCAGGTATAACAAGTGCAGCGCTCATCCAGCGGTTTATCTTCGTTTTTATGACGTGCATTTTTGATTTTTACATCGCCAAAACGTGTGAATAACCAGCCATTTCGAGCATTACGGGTTGGCATCACACAATCAAACATATCAATGCCACTCGCAACACCGTCTACCAGATCCTCCGGCGTCCCCACGCCCATCAGGTAACGTGGCTTTTCGGCAGGCAGCTGCGGCGCCGTGTGTACTAGGATACGCAGCATGTCTTCCTTGGGCTCGCCAACCGACAATCCACCGATAGCCATGCCATGAAAATTCAGTTCATTCAGACCCGCAAGCGACTCATCCCGCAAATCCTCGAACATACCGCCCTGCACGATGCCAAACAGTGCATTCGGATTTGCTTCGCGATGGAATTCCTCGATAGATCGTTTCGCCCAGCGCAGCGACATACGCATCGAGCGTTCCGCTTCCTCACGGGTCGCAGGACGACCATCGATCTCGTACGGCGTGCACTCATCGAATTGCATCACAATGTCGGAGTTCAACACACGCTGAATCTGCATCGAAATTTCGGGCGAAAGAAACAGGCGATCACCATTGATCGGTGATGCAAAGGTCACTCCCTCCTCAGTGATCTTGCGCATTTCTCCCAGCGAGAACACTTGAAATCCACCAGAATCTGTCAATATCGGCTTGTCCCATCCAATAAAACGATGCAAACCTCCGAATTGACGGACAATATCCAGTCCGGGACGCAGCCACAGATGGAAAGTGTTGCCCAAAATAATCTGTGCGCCGATCTTCTCCAGCTCCAGCGGCGACATCGCTTTGACCGAGCCGTAGGTCCCGACCGGCATAAAGATCGGCGTCTGTATCGAACCGTGCGTCAGTTCGAGCTGACCGCGCCGTGCGAGTCCATCAGTTTTCAGCAAGGAGTATTTCATCGTTGTTCCATCTGGAGCGGATCGAGATTCAGCAGCATCGCATCGCCATAGCTGAAAAATCGATAGCGCTGTCCGATGGCATGGGCATATGCGGTACGTATCCGCTCATAGCCGGCGAAAGCCGACACGAGCATCATCAGCGTTGACTTCGGCAAATGAAAATTCGTCACCATGCGCGTTACGGTCTTGAACTGATAACCCGGCGTGATGAATATTTGCGTATCACCACTACCTACTTGTAATTCGCCGGTCTGTGACGCGGATTCCAAAGCTCGCATGCTCGTCGTGCCGACAGCAATCACATCATGGCCACTTTGCTGAGCGTCTCGAACCAGCACCGCCGTCTCTAACGGCACATGGAACCATTCGCTATGCATCTTGTGCTCGGCGATGTTCTCGGTGCGCACCGGTTGGAAGGTACCGGCCCCGACATGCAGCGTCAGCCAGGCGAGACGAATTCCCTTGGCCTGTAGCTTGTCCAGCAAAGGCTGATCGAAATGCAGCCCGGCGGTCGGCGCAGCGACCGCACCGGGCGAACGCGCGAACACCGTCTGATAACGACGCTCATCCTGCTCACCCGCTTCGTGCGCAATATACGGCGGCAGCGGCAGCCTGCCATAAGCATCAATCAGCGAAATCGCATCACCAGGAAACTTCAGCGTAAAAAATTCACCTGCACGCTCGCCCACGGCTACATCAAAGGCGTCGGCCAGCCGGATCAGCGCCCCGGGCAGGGGCGATTTGGAGGCGCGTACCTGCGCCAGCACTGTCGAGGTATCAAGGACGCGCTCGACCAGTACCTCGACTCTGCCGCCAGTGTCCTTTACACCGAAAAACCGTGCATTCAGCACCCGTGTGTCATTGAACACCATCACATCACCAGGCTTGAGCAATTCCAGAATGTCGGTGAACACCCGGTCTCGCAAGCCATCGGAAGCAACCTCCAGCAGCCGGGAAGCGCTACGCTCAGGCAGCGGCACCTGCGCGATCAGCTCGGACGGCAAGTCAAAATCAAAATCGGAGAGTGAGTACATGAGTGCACGGCAGATTGGAGCATAGGCTCCGTTGTGATCGCTCGCCCGCGCGAGTACGCTGGCAGGCTTGCGGCAAAAGCCGGTATTCTACGTCGCGCCAGCCATCTCAGCCCGCCATGCCCGCTTCCCGAAAAAAATCCTCACCCCAGAAAAGCCTGCGTACCAGCGACAAACTGGCGCGGCTGGGCCTGTCAACCGACATGGCGCTGGTACTGCATCTGCCGATGCGCTACGAGGATGAGACTCAACTGCTAACCATACAGGAAGCTTCAACCAAACCCGGGTTGGTAGTTCAGGTCGAGGGCATCGTCAGTGACTGCGATGTGCAATACCGTCCGCGCCGTCAGCTGGTGGTCAAGCTCAGCGATGGCACTGGTCTGCTGACGATGCGCTTCCTAAATTTCTACGGCAGTCAGGCCACTCAGATGGCCGTGGGCAAGCGACTTCGTGTCCGCGGTGAGCTACGCCATGGGTTCTTTGGTGATGAGATGGTGCACCCCGTCGTGAAAAGTATTGAAGCAGGCGCCCCATTGCCGGATGCGCTGACCCCGGTCTACCCCAGCGGCGAGGGTTTGTCGCAGGCATTGCTGCGCAAGGCCATTGCCAATGCCATGACCCGTGTCGCTTGGAGCGACAGCTTGCCGGACAGTGTGCGCGAATCGCTGAAGCTGATGCCTTTCGAACCCGCGATCCGCCTGCTGCATAATCCACCGCCGGATGTCGATGAATACGCGCTGGCAGAGCGTACCCATCCCGCATGGATACGCGTGAAATTCGATGAACTGCTCGCACAACAATTATCGATGAAACGCGCACAAGTCGCGCGCCGCCAGCAAGGTGCGCCCGTACTGGCAGAAGCTGGCGCGCTGACTACCGCATTTCTTAATGCCTTGCCTTTTTCACTCACTGGCGCACAGCAACGCGTACTCGACGAGATACGCGCCGACTTGAAAGCCTCATTTCCAATGCAGCGTCTGCTTCAAGGGGATGTTGGCAGCGGCAAAACGATTGTCGCTGCACTGGCGGCAGCACAGGCGATCGACTGCGGCTATCAGGCAGCGCTGATGGCACCGACCGAAATCCTCGCCGAGCAGCATTTCCGCAAGATTGCTGCATGGATGGAGCCACTGGGCGTGACGGTCGCATGGCTGACTGGCAGCCTGAAAAAACGAGATAAAGAAGAAGCACGCGCCCGCATCGAATCCGGCGAAGCCCGGCTGATCATCGGTACCCATGCGCTGATACAGCAAGAGGTTGAATTCGCCAAGCTGGGCCTGGTGATCGTTGACGAGCAGCACCGCTTCGGCGTCGCGCAGCGCCTGACTTTACGTAACAAGGGTGTTGGCAGCGTACCGCATCAGCTGATGATGTCGGCCACACCCATACCACGCACGCTGGCCATGACGTATTTCGCCGACCTGGAAGTATCAGTGATCGATGAGCTGCCCCCAGGAAGAACGCCGGTCGTGACGCGGCTGGTCAGTCAGGATCGACGGGATGAGGTCATAGAGCGCGTGCACGCAGCCGCACTCGAAGGACGTCAGGTCTATTGGGTATGCCCGCTGATTGAAGAATCCGAGGCTTTGCAATTGCAGACAGCGACGGACACCTTCGAGTTGCTCTCAGCAGCGCTACCCGACCTGAGGGTCGGTCTGGTGCATGGACGACTGAAACCTGCGGACAAGCAGCGGGTGATGGATGCCTTCGTGCGTGGAGAACTTCAGCTGCTGGTCGCAACGACCGTGATCGAGGTCGGCGTCGATGTGCCGAACGCCTCCCTGATGGTAATCGAGCATGCCGAGCGCTTCGGTCTGTCGCAGCTGCATCAACTGCGCGGCCGCGTCGGGCGCGGGTCGGCGGCCAGTGTCTGTCTGCTGATGTACCAGGGGCCGCTCGGTCCCGTGGCCAAGGAGCGGCTGGGTATCATGCGTGAGACCGCCGATGGCTTCGAGATCGCCCGGCGCGATCTGGACATACGCGGCCCAGGCGAATTCCTCGGTGCTCGCCAGTCCGGGCAGGCAATGCTGCGATTTGCCGATCTTGAAAGAGATCAGTGGCTGGTCGAGAAGGCGCGCGACCTGTCGCAACAGCTGCTGACCGAAGCCCCGGACATCGCCGATACGCACCTCGCGCGCTGGCTGGGCGCGAAGGAAGATTATTTGCGCGTTTGATCGTCGGTAGATGATTCACCAAGGTCCACCATCTGTGCGACACTTAGCGGCATGACCTTGACAGAACTGAAATACATTGTTGCAGTCGCACGCGAAAAGCATTTCGGGCGCGCAGCCGAAGCTTGCTTCGTCGCGCAGCCTACGCTGTCAGTCGCGATCAAAAAGCTCGAAGATGAGCTTGGCGTCGCCATATTCGAGCGCGGCGGTTCGGAAATTTCGGTGACGCCGATCGGTGCGCAGATCATCGCTCAGGCCGAACACGTGCTTGAACAAACAGCCTTTATCAAAAACATCGCCAAGCAAAACAAGGATCCGCTGGTCGGCCCGCTGCGTGTTGGCGTGATCTACACGATTGCCCCCTACCTACTGCCCCAGCTGGTACCCACACTGATCGAGCGTGTGCCGCAGATGCCATTGGTGCTGCAAGAGAATTTCACGGTCAGGCTGATCGAAATGCTGCGCGCTGGCGAACTGGATGCTGCAATCATGGCATTACCGTTTAATGAACACGGGTTGATGGTAAGGCCGTTGTACGACGAGCCCTTTATGGTCGCGCTGCCGCGTCATCATCAGTGGGCGGATCGCAAAAAAATCAGTAGCGAAGAACTCAAGAGCGAGACCATGCTGCTGCTAGGCGCTGGACATTGCTTCCGCGATCAAGTACTAGAGGTCTGCCCGGAGATGTCGCGGTTCTCGAACAGCGGCGGAGGCATCGCGCGCACCTTCGAAGGTTCCTCACTGGAGACCATACGCCACATGGTCGCCTCCGGCATTGGTATTACTGTGCTTCCGCAGGCCTCGGTTCCCTCCGCAGCGGGCTCCGACACGATGCTGCGCTATCTGCCGTTCGATGATCCCCAGCCTTCGCGCCAAGTGGTGATCGCATGGCGCAAAAGCTTCACACGCGCCGAAGCGATTGAGGCCGTTCGCCAGGCGGTGCTGTCCTGTAAGTTGAATGGGGTACGAATGCTGCCAGACGCGGTGTCCGCCGAGGGCTGATCACTTGACCGCATCGAGTCATTGACCCCATCCTCTCTACCTGCAACTACAATGCGGTATGGATCATATCGGTCTTTTATCCCTTACTGCGCATGGATGCCCCCGCCGACAACTCGCCTCACCGACTGATGCTCTATGCGCGGCTGGTGCGGCTCGACAAGCCCATCGGTAGCCTGCTGCTGCTGTGGCCGACACTGTCGGCGTTGTGGCTCGCATCGGATGGCAAGCCCGATGCGGTGCTGTTGCTGATCTTTACCCTAGGTACGGTACTGATGCGATCGGCCGGCTGCGCGATCAACGATTTTGCCGACAGGGATTTCGATCGTCATGTCAAACGTACTGCCGATCGTCCGCTCACCTCGGGCCGAATTCACGCATGGGAAGCTGTTGCAGTAGCTGCCGTGCTGGCATTGCTCTCATTCTTGTTGATACTGCCACTGAACCTGCTGACCAAGCAGCTTTCCGTTCTGGCAGTACTGGTCGCCGTCAGCTACCCATATTTCAAACGCTTCTTCGCGCTACCACAGGCTTATCTGGGCATTGCATTTGGGTTCGGCATTCCGATGGCTTACGCGGCCGTGCTGGATCACGTACCGGCCGAAGCCTGGGTGCTGTTGCTGGCGAATATTTTTTGGGCGCTGGCCTATGACACTGAATATGCGATGGTCGATCGTGATGACGATCTGAAAATCGGTATACGCACATCAGCCATCACTTTTGGCCGTCATGATGTACTCGCAGTGATGCTCTGCTATGCCATGAGTCTGATGCTGATTACCGCCGTCGGTCTGAACCATGGATTGAGCCACGGCTTCCTGCTGGGCATGCTGGTGGCAGCCGGAATCGCGGTCTATCACTGGTTCCTGATCCGCGATCGCGATCGCGTACGCTGTTTTGCGGCATTCAGACACAACAACTGGCTGGGAGCCGCTGTGTTCGCTGGCATCGCTCTCGGTTGATCTGCTTGGCCTGAGGCCTGCTTTTTCGTCAGCTCGCCGCATATCAACAACAGCAGCGGGTAATTTCTTTTTTCCCCGCTTGTTATCCATTCAATTCGATGAAGATAATTGCAGCGCGAAATTTCCTGCGTGTTCTTTTATTTTTTTTCATCGTCTATGGATATCACTGAGCTTCTGGCGTTTTCTGTGCAGAACAACGCCTCCGATCTGCATTTATCCGCAGGACTCCCGCCGATGATTCGTACGCATGGTGATATTCGCCGCATCAACCTGCCGCCGATGTCGCACAAAGAGGTCCATGCAATGATTTACGAGGTGATGACTGATAGTTTGCGCAAGCGCTACGAAGAATCATTGGAGGTCGATTTTTCTTTTGAGCTACCCGGCATCGCCCGCTTCCGTGTCAATGCGTTTAACCAAGAAAGGGGGGCGGCGGCGGTCATGCGCAGTATTCCGTCGAAGATTCTGTCGCTGGAAGCGCTGGGCGCACCAAAGATCTTCGCCGAGCTGTCACTCAAGCCGCGTGGGCTAGTACTTGTCACAGGCCCCACTGGCTCAGGAAAATCGACCACGCTGGCGGCAATGGTCAATCACGTGAATGAGAACGAGTATGCGCATATCCTGACCATCGAAGATCCCATTGAATTCGTGCACGAATCAAAAAGAGGCCTGATCAACCAGCGTGAGGTCGGTCCGCATACGCATTCTTTTGCTGCCGCACTACGCTCGGCGCTGCGAGAAGATCCAGACGTGGTGCTGGTTGGTGAGCTGCGAGATCTTGAAACCATACGACTGGCGCTCACTGCCGCCGAGACGGGCCATCTGGTATTTGGCACGCTGCATACGGTATCCGCTGCAAAAACGGTGGATCGCATCATTGATGTCTTTCCCGGCGAAGAAAAAGATATGGTACGGGCGATGCTGTCTGAGTCCTTACAGGCTGTGATTTCGCAAACCCTGATCAAGAATCGTGAGGGTAATGGCCGAGTGGCTGCTCATGAAATCATGCTAGGCACACCCGCGATTCGTAACTTGATACGCGAAGCCAAGGTCGCCCAAATGTACTCAGCGATTCAGACCGGTGGCGCACAGGGCATGCAAACGCTCGATGCCTGTCTCGCCGACCTGGTACGGCGCCAACGCATCACACCGGCGGCGGCGCGCGCTGCAGCAAAAATGCCGGAAAATTTCGCAGGTTGAACTCATGGATATCAGTCAACCCGCACAGCTGATGCAGCATTTGCTGAAATTCATGAAGCAACAAGGCGGATCGGATATGTTTATCACTGCCGGCTTCGGGCCCGCCATCAAACTGAATGGTGCGATGACACCGATCACAAAAAATCCGCTCTCCGCCGAAGAGAGTATGGCTCTGGTGCAATCGCTGATGAACGAACGCCAGCGTAATGATTTCAACACATCGCATGAGTGCAATTTCGCCATCAGCATCAAAGACGTAGGCCGTTTTCGTGTGTCAGCCTTCATTCAGCAGGCCAAGGCCGGTATGGTGATACGCACAATCCATACCGATATTCCAGAGATTGATCAACTGGACGTGCCCTCGCAACTGAAAGAGATCGTGATGAACAAGCGTGGCCTGGTCATCATGGTCGGCGCTACCGGCTCGGGTAAATCCACGACGCTGGCTGCCATGATCGGGCATCGAAATGCGAACAGCCACGGCCATATCATCACCATAGAGGATCCGGTCGAATTCGTTCATCCTCACATGAACTGCATTGTCACCCAACGTGAGGTAGGCACCGATACGGCAGACTGGCAGGTCGCACTGAAGAACACCTTGCGACAAGCGCCGGATGTGATACTGATCGGCGAAATACGCGACAGAGAGACCATGGATCATGCGCTTGCCTTCGCCGAGACCGGCCATTTGTGTCTGGCTACGCTGCATGCGAACAATGCGAATCAGGCAATCGACCGGATCGTGAATTTCTTCCCCGAAGAAAGACGCGCGCAGGTACTGATGGACTTGTCACTGAACCTGAAGGCACTGATTTCACAACGGCTGGTATCGCGCAAGTCGGGCTCGGGGCGCTGCGCTGCCGTGGAAATCCTGCTGAACTCGCCACTAATCTCTGATCTGATCTTCAAAGGTGATGTGCATCAGATTAAGGAAGTGATGAAAAAATCTCGCGAACTGGGCATGCAAACCTTTGATCAGGCCTTGTTCGATTTGGTCGAGGATGACAAGATCTCTCACGAGGAGGCATTGCGCCACGCAGATTCCGTGAATGATCTTCGGCTCTCGCTGAAGCTGCATGGTCGTGCCGCACAGACCCAAGACGTCCGCACCACGATCGCCAGCCTGGATATTGTCTAACGTCTCCGGCTCAATCCTTGCCGAACTCGTCTCCCAGCTCTGCGCCACGTGCCGCCGCTGCGTGCAGCGCCTTTACAATCGATTGCCTGACACCACCGTCCTCCATACTAGTCAGTGCAGCATAGGTCGTGCCACCCTTGGAGGTCACGCGCTCGCGCAGCACAGACAGCGGCTCAGCCGATTGCGACGCCAATGCGGATGCGCCAACAAAAGTCGCCTCAGCCAGCGCCCGGCCCTGCTCTGCGGATAATCCGAGCTCAACAGCTGCCTGCTCCATGGCTTCCAAAAAATAAAATACATAGGCGGGACCACTGCCGGAGATAGCTGTTACCGCATCGATTTGCTGCTCCTGGTCGAGCCATACTGTGTCGCCGACGGCGCGCAGGATGGCGTCGGCAATTTCCTTCTGCTGCGGCGACACGCCCTTCAGTGCCACCATGCCTGTGATGCCCTTGCCTACCAGCGCCGGTGTATTCGGCATGGTGCGTACGATGGCCGTGTGCCCGCCGAGCCAGCGCGACAAGTCAGCCGCACGTATGCCAGCAGCGATCGAGAGCACCAGCTGGCCTGTGATCTGAGACGCCATGCTGGTGACTACCTCGCGCATCTGCTGAGGCTTTACCGCCAGCACCACGATGTCGGCATGCTCAACCACCCGCTCTACACTAGCCGAGGTGTGCACACCGAATCGCTGCGACAGCACCTTCAGCGCCTCTGGATTGACATCGACCACATGAATATCTGAGGCTGCAGTCAATGTATCTGCCAGACCGCCGATCAGTGCCTGTGCCATGTTGCCGCCACCAATAAAACAGATCTTCAGCTTATTTTTCATAATCTCGTCGTCCAAAAATCGCGGTACCAATACGCACGATCGTCGCGCCCTCCGTAATCGCTGCCGCCATGTCTGCCGACATGCCCATGGAGAGCGTATCGGTAAGAATACCGGCTGCACTCAGCTGCTGCTGCAGCTCGCGCAGCAGCGAGAATGGACGTCGCTGCAAGACGGGATCATCTTCGGGCTCGGGAATCGCCATCAGCCCGCGCAAACGAAGGCGAGGCATGCCCGTCACCGCTGCTGCGAGTGCAAGAAGTTCTTTAGGGGCCACGCCGCTCTTACTTACCTCGCCACTCACATTCACTTGCAAGCAAATATTCAGCGGAGGAAGACTATCAGGCCTCTGATCAGAAAGTCGCTGCGCGATCTTTATCCGGTCGACTGAATGCACCCAATCGACCTGCTCAGCCACAAGGCGAGTCTTGTTGCTCTGTAGTGGCCCAATGAAATGCCAGACCAGATCAAGATCTGGTCGAAGTGCTTTCACTGAGGCGATCTTGTCCAACGCTTCCTGAACATAGTTTTCGCCAAACTCGCGCTGGCCGGCATCGGCCGCCTCGATCACCGCTTCCGGACCAAACGTTTTGGACACGGCGAGCAGACTGACCGAGTCAGGCGCGCGCCCTGCCACACGCGCGGCTTCCGAGATGGCTTTTCTAACTTGGACAAGATGTGCAGAAATCGTCATGATCCGGCATTATCACCTATCGTCAGATATTGCTGACTATCTAGCCGAAAGCTGGCCCTAACCATGATCCACAAGGAGAATCCATGAGCAGCCTGTACGACATTCCGGTCACCACCCTGGCTGGCGAGACCACGGACCTGTCCGCTTACCGAGGAAAAGTACTACTGATCGTAAATACCGCCAGCCACTGCGGGTTCACACCACAATATGCGGGGCTCGAGGCTTTGTATCGCCAATACAAGGACAAAGGCTTTGCAGTGCTCGGTTTTCCTTGCAACCAGTTCGGCGCCCAAGAGCCTGGGAGCGAGGCCGACATTGCCAGCTTCTGCGAAAAAAATTATGGCGTGAGTTTTCCGCTGTTTGCGAAGATCGAGGTCAACGGAACCAACGCGCATCCACTATTCGTGAAGCTCAAGGCTGAGGCGCCGGGCATTCTCGGCACTGAGGGGATCAAGTGGAACTTCACGAAATTCTTGCTGGATCAAAAGGGCAATATCATCAGCCGGCACGCACCCACCACCAGTCCGGAGATGCTGAAAGAGCAGATCGACTCATTGCTAGACACCAGAAGCTGAAATTTCACCAGTTCAATAGTCACTAAACCCTTCATGTCCAAATCAATGTGCCGCACTCCTGCCCAACGACAGTCCCATTGAGTTATTTCTTGCCTGCCTTCGTGATCTGATCATGAGGGCAGTTTGTAATAACTACCCTTTAGGTTCACGATCTGCTTAACCCCCAAGCAAGTCCGAGGAGCTTAAGAAGGCACTTCCGGTTCACCTATCTGCACGTTTAGTTCTGCGACAGCTCAAAAGCAAGTAAAAAGTCGCTCAAAACCCAATGAACTGAACCCTTCATATACGTCAGTTACAAAGCCAGCTCATAAGCTGACCGCCACGCACGGCTGGCAAAAGCAATTCTTTGATTTACCAAAAATAACCAGGGGGACACCACTATGGATGCTAACGGCTTCGTTGGCTTATGCCGCGCTATCGTCGGAAAAATACCAAACGCCGAGATACACATCTCAGAAGGCGCATGTGAATTAAAAATTAATCAGATAGATATCAGTCTGTTTTTTAATCCTTTGTTCGCCAGTGATCGGATGCACTGCTTTGTTGACATCGGGCTGGCGCCAGAAAAAGATCGAGAAGCCATATTTTCCCACCTACTTTCCATGAACCTTCTATCCAGCACCAAAACCTCCGGCGTCTATGGATTTGATCAGGAAAGTGAAAAACTGATTTTTGTACAGCAAATCATTTATCCGGATTTGATGGATCCGGACGAACTGGCAACGATACTTGCTGAATACAGCATACAAGCCCATCACTTGCGCCAGACTTTGCTGGAAACAGAAAATCCTCATTCTTTATCTTCAGCATTGTCTCAGTCGTTTCAGACAAACGCCTCGTTTCTTGCCTAGGATCAAATTATGAGTACTCACAGCCCATCACTCAAAGAGACAAAAATTACTGCCAAACCCAGCTTGGACTTCTACAGCACTCTTGAAAAGAATGGTTCTGCCAATACCTCCAAAGAAACCAAAACTCAAGATGCCCAGAAAGAAAAAACATTATCGCTCGGAGATGTTTATGAAAAATCGAAATCTACTCAGTCACATGAAAGTGAAACACTATTGTATGAGCATGAAGAAAAACAAAACCTGCGCACAGAAGAAATTTTAAAAGAAAAAACAAAAAATAAAAAACAAGTAAAAACACAACGTAGAACTGAAGAAAAGATAACTCCGGACGATGATCATCTGATCAGTCCAGATCATCTGATGGAAATTAACAATTCAAAAAAAATTATTGAAAAAAAACTGAAAGAACTTCAGTCAAAAAAAGAAGGCATTGGCAAAGATCAGGATAGCGACAACATGGAGGGGTTTGATACTGAAATTGCCGCCTTTAAAAAATCTCTTCATGAAATTGACATCTTGCAGAAAAAGCTGTCATCGAATAAAAAAAACAAAAATCTAATTAAGGCAAAGCATCTCTCAGACGGCAACTCAAGCGACGGAGAAAGCACCAGTGGCAGCGAAGACAAAGAGCCCGAACTATCGCCAAAGTCAAAGTCGAATCTGACAAACACGATCATTAAAAGAACTACTACAAGACCTCGCTCATCTGCTGACACCGACAGCAGTTCGATCAGACCTTCTGCGACATCAATCAGAAATACTCATGGAGATATCACCAAAAATGTTCAAGATGATATTCATCAATTTTCAAATATTGAAGACCGAAAGAGAATCATAAAAATAGATAACAAAATTCTCAATCACTCAGAATTTGCAGATAAATTGCTATCAAAAATCGTCGAATGTAAAGCGAAAATAGAAAACAAGGAGCAAACTAAAAATTCTCATGAATCAAGTCAATCTTCAGATGAAGAATTTCCAGCGAACCGATCGACCAAACTTGTGGAATTACAGAAGAGACTTAAACATCTTGAGTATGACTATACCCAGCTCGTGTGTAAGCTGGGAAGACTCTTTGATGAGCGAGACAACATTGGGAGAGCTTTCCTTTCTCCGCCCGTCAAAGAATTAGCTGACACGGGGCATATTACCCAGGGCATCAGCGAGGAAACAAAAAAACTCGAAGAAAATTATAAAAAAATGCTGAAGGAGTACACTGACAAAATCAACAATGACCCTGCAGCAGAAGTAAATGCAGCAAGATGTAATCTCAAAGCGGGCGCAGCCGCATTTGGCACTTCCTTTTTCCTTACCAATACCGCTAGCAGATTACTGGGTCTCGTCCCAGGAGTACCATCTTGGATCAGTACTGTCTTTTCTCCAATAATTGCAGGATCGCTTCATACCGTCGTTGCCACACCCACCGCCAAGCAATTCATGCTGCGCACATGGCGAAGTCCTGTGCTGGCGGAAATGAATAATCACTTTCGTCTTATGGGCGCCTATTGGCACGACAAGCGCCAAAACAAACTGCATGAAAAAAAATACACAAGCAAAGATCCCAACAATCAGAATCTATTGACTATCGAGGCGCGCTTAGCAGAAGAAAGAAATTTTTCTTCAATATTCTCTGACAGATATCATTCTGAAGAAAATCCGTACTTTTCTTATGCCGGATTTTATTCTCTCAAAGGCGTTCTCCAAACTCTGGCATTCCGTTCCATACATCCTTCGACTGAAGCTGCCATTGGTATCGATACCATTACCCATGCGGTCGCCGGATTCATCTCGGGAGCTATCTATCTGGAGGTTCAGCAATCCCGGCGCAGCCAACGCCCAGGCAATACGGTCGATGTCAACCCAACTAGCGAGATTTACCAGGCACAGACGGAATGGCTGACGTCACGCAGAAATGATCTTAAAAAAATGATCGCAGAAATCGAGGCGGTCGATAAAAATGATCTACG
>JBEGNF010000051.1:0-16923 GCA_041182625.1 Pseudomonadota bacterium
CGGTAGCACCGTGAGTATCCGTGACGACATACGAAAAGATGTCAGTTCCACCAAAGCCATTGCCCGACCCCGATGAGGCGTCCGCAGAAAACGCATCGGCTTGATAGATATAGCTGCCGTTTTGATAAACCGTCAACGTACCGAAGCGCCCCTGGACAATTGCTGGCGCACCAGGACTCACCTCGTTAGCGTCAACATACCCTGAAATAAAAAGAACGCTGAGTTCATCGCCAAGATCGACGTCATAATCGTTGTCCAGCAAGCCCGCCCCATAATATGCGGTTGGCACGTATAGGGTCTGACCCATATAGACAAAGTTACTATCGTCTGTCGCAACAGGCACATCATTTTCACCGTTTATAACTATACTTACGAAAATATCTTTGTTGTAAATAATGTCAAAAGAATTCGATCCTTCCTGAAAACTTCTTCCGGGATCGCCCTGCACCCAAAAATCCAACCTGAGAATGTCACCCTGACTCAAGAAATTGAAATCGCTAAATAGAAAAGAATGATCCATCCTAAACCCAAGGTGGAAGCTTGAGCTCCACATTCCAGAATCTGGATCATATCCATATTTTACGGGACCGGAAATCTCTAGTGAGGTCTGCGCAATCGAAAGAGCAGCAGCAGTCGCAGTCGCATTACCAGCTGCTCGATCGTAGGAATCAAACGAAAAGCTCCACAGCCTGGCTGAAAGGCTTGGATCAAAATCTCTGGTGTAATACGCAAAGATCAGTCCAGCATAGGTAGTGGTCGAAAACTCACCATACGTCACTGAGTTGTTGATACCACTCAATTGCAAATCCTCGTCAATCACGAGAACTTGATTGATAACTGAATCAGTGGTATCGAGCAGGACTAATCCCGGGTACGGCTTGACAAGAATATCAAGCCATGCGAAGGCTATTTCGCCAGCGTCATTTTGAATTTGATAAATGAAACTATCATAAACATCAACCTCATAATGTCGACTGTACAAGTCATCATTTGGGATATATGAATAATACCCCTCCGGAGACATTACTATCGTGCCATAGTCTCCTTCCAAATAAGCGCCTGCTTCTGCCTGACTACCATTGCGGGAAAAAACGCTGATTACTCTGGCATCGAATGGCGCATCGAAATCACGATCATTCGCCAGAACACTGCCAGAGTTTGCTGGGGTAATCCATACACCTCTTGGGACTTCTGCTATATCTTCTACGGCAAGAAGCGGATGATCCACACCTTCGATCGTTATATCGGACGTGAAGGTCTTGGTCGTCCGACCGTCACCGACGGTAAAATTCATTTCGATAGTGATCTGGTCGCCGGGGCGCAGAAAATCCAGATCAGCCTTTGTGATGTCAAAGTCTGGAACGAAGTAAATGTTCAAACCATCAGACGTCTGACCAAAACTCGGCTTGATTTGTGCTGCTAAATTATTCATCTCGGCAGAGAAAAGATCCTGCATTTCCGGCCTGTTAACGTGGATCACAAAACCGACGGTGGCCTGAAGATCTGCAGCATTGTCCACATAGCCAACGTGCACGACCTGATTGAAAAAATGCGTATTGCCTTGATCAATCCTGAATCTCCATTGATCTTCGCTAAAATAATAGTCGACAGTATCTCCATTACTGACCTCTAAGGGATCGTAGACTCCGAAGATGGTCATTGTTGCCTGACTAATTGCCGCAGTGGCCGTTGGGTCCGCTTGATTCACTACCCGGTAATACAACATATCGTTCGCGATATGGCGCTCGTCCGGCAGCGGACTCTCAAGCAACTGCTTGCTCGCGAGGCCATTGGCTGTGTAGGTAATCGCCCCGTTTGGCTGAACTGTCCACTGGCCGTAATCGGAGATCAGCGATAGGTTGCTCGAGATCGTATCCGGACTTGAACCTATGCCAGTCACTATCAGATTCGCCCCCCCAGCCATCCCTCCTGCCATCTCCCGATCATTGCCCAGCAAGCCTAAATTATTCATGTCTCCTGCAGGGAAATCATTAATTTCACCAGCACTGACAAAGTAATAGTCAATCTGTGGTATCGGTGGTAACGCACCTACATTTGAGACTGGGCTACTCATAAATTGCACTCCTTGCTGTCATGAATGGAAGCTAGCGTAAGAGTGCTACTGCCCCTCACAAGAGGCAATAGTCCAAATGCACTACCGCATCAGGCGGGCTTTCAGACAGTTCTGTAGTAGCTGGCCAAGAATCCGCTACCATGGGCAGATGTTTGCGCCATTGAGCGCGTTGACTCAGGATGACTCTCTATGCCCGCCGAACTCTCGCTGATTGTTGCCACCGAACGCCATCTCGGTATTGGGGTGCGCAACACCCTGCCATGGCGCCTCCCTGAGGACCTGGCTTTCTTCAAGCGCACTACCAGTGGCCACGCGATCATCATGGGCCGCAAAACCTTCGATTCGATTGGCAGGCCCCTGCCCAACCGACGGAACATCGTGGTGACACGCAATCTGGCCTGGTCGCATCCCGGCGTCGAGTCTGCCCTGTCGCTGGCAGACGCCGCCAGGCTCGCGGGTGACGGCGAGACTTTTGTGATCGGCGGCTCGCAGATTTACGCCGAGGCGCTGCCGCTGGCCTCAAAGCTGGTGGTGACTGAAATCGACGCAGATTTCGAGTGTGATGCCTTCTTTCCAGCGATTGACCCAGCCATATGGTCTGAGGTGTCTCGCGAAGCTCAGCATTCGGGCAGCTCAGGATTGAGTTATGCTTTTGTCATTTATCAGCGTCGCTGACCTCCGCTTGCCCCTCTGGATCAGTGGGTCGCATCCACATCGGGACTGATCATCCCGTCATCGCAAATAGGGTCTGAGCTTCCCCCCAAGCGCCTCCTTATCTGCGACAATCCCGCTTTCGTTTTTTACGGCCACCGGCCAAGCCGGTGAGTCTGTGCTGGAGAACCCATGAAATTCCGCTTCCCCATCGTCATCATTGACGAAGACTTCCGCTCCGAGAACACCTCCGGTCTGGGGATTCGTGCGCTGGCGGATGCACTGGAAAAGGAAGGCATGGAAGTCCTGGGCGTGACCAGCTATGGCGACCTGTCACAGTTCGCGCAGCAGCAGTCGCGGGCGTCGGCTTTCATTCTGTCCATTGATGACGAGGAATTTGGCGGCGGTACCCCCGAGGAAACGGAAGAGGCGCTGAAATCGCTGCGGGCCTTTGTCGAAGAGATCCGTTACAAGAACGCCGAGATCCCGCTGTACCTGTATGGCGAGACACGGACCTCGCGCCACATACCTAACGATATCTTGCGCGAGCTGCATGGCTTCATCCACATGTTCGAGGACACACCGGAGTTCGTCGCTCGCCACATCATCCGTGAGGCACGCTCTTATCTGGACGGACTGGCGCCACCGTTCTTTCGGGCGATGGTGCATTACGCACAGGATGGCTCGTATTCATGGCACTGTCCCGGTCACTCCGGCGGCGTGGCGTTTCTCAAATCGCCGATCGGCCAGATGTTCCACCAATTCTTCGGTGAGAACATGCTGCGTGCCGACGTCTGCAATGCGGTTGAAGAGCTTGGTCAGTTGCTCGACCATACTGGGCCGGTAGCAGCTTCAGAGCGTAACGCGGCGCGTATCTTCAATGCCGATCACTGCTACTTCGTGACGAACGGCACCTCCACCTCCAACAAAATGGTCTGGCACTCGACAGTGGCACCTGGCGATATCGTGGTGGTCGATCGGAACTGCCACAAATCGGTGCTGCACTCGATCATCATGACGGGCGCGATTCCAGTATTCCTGATGCCGACCCGTAATCACCTGGGCATCATTGGCCCAATCCCGGTCGAGGAATTCAAGATGGAAAACATCATGAAGAAGATCGAGGCCAATCCCTTTGCCCGAGAAGCAAAAAACAAAAAGCCGCGCATTCTGACGATCACGCAATCCACCTATGACGGCGTGATCTACAACGTCGAGACCATCAAAGAAATGCTTGATGGCGAGATCGACACGCTGCATTTTGATGAAGCCTGGTTGCCGCATGCGAGTTTTCACGACTTCTACAAAGACATGCATGCGATCGGCAAGGACAGGCCACGCGCGCACCGATCACTGATTTTTTCCACCCAATCGACGCACAAGCTGCTGGCCGGGCTGTCACAAGCCTCGCAGATTCTGGTACAGGAATCCGAGACCGTGCAACTTGATCGCGACAGCTTCAACGAAGCTTATCTGATGCATATCTCCACCTCGCCGCAGTACGCGATCATCGCCTCGTGCGACATCGCCGCCGCGATGATGGAGCCACCCGGCGGTACGGCACTGGTCGAAGAAAGCATCATGGAGGCGCTGGACTTCCGCCGCGCAATGAAAAAGATCGACAAGGAATGGGGCCAGGACTGGTGGTTCCAGGTCTGGGGTCCGGAGGAATTCGCCGAGGAGGGCGTGGGTTCGCGCGATGACTGGATGATCAATGGCAAGGACCAGTGGCACGGTTTCGGCAAGATCGCCTCCGGTTTCAACATGCTCGACCCAATCAAGGCCACCATTGTGACGCCGGGCCTCGCGATGGACGGTCAGTTCGGGGAGACTGGTATTCCGGCATCCATCGTCACCAAGTACCTCGCCGAGCATGGCGTCATTGTCGAGAAGGCCGGTCTGTACTCTTTCTTCATCATGTTCACCATCGGCATCACCAAGGGCCGCTGGAACACGCTGCTGACTGCGCTGCAGCAGTTCAAAGACGATTACGACAAAAACCAGCCGATGTGGCGCATCCTGCCCGAGTTCACCGCTGCGAACCCGCGCTATGAGCGCATCGGCCTGCGCGACCTGTGCCAGCAGATTCACGACATGTACAAGTCGCACGATGTGGCGCGGCTGACCACCGAGATGTACCTGTCCGACATGCAGCCGGCCATGAAGCCCTCGGACGCTTTTGCCAAGATGGCGCATCGCGAGATAGAACGCGTCGCCATTGATCGCCTTGAAGGGCGCGTCACGGCAATCCTGCTGACACCCTACCCGCCGGGTATCCCGCTACTGATCCCGGGAGAACGCTTTAACAAGACCATCGTCGATTACCTGAAGTTCGCACGAGATTTCAACGAAAAATTCCCAGGTTTCGAGACTGATGTTCACGGTCTGGTGAAGATGGAGGTGGATGGCGTGCAAGGGTATTACGTCGATTGTGTGCTGCAGTGACGCACCTACTGCCGAAGTAAACACGGGGAGCGGATGCTCCCCGTTTTTTCATTCAAACTTCATGTTTCATATTTCATGTTTCATGTCTTGGGCAAGGTCACGCCACGCTGCCCCTGATACTTGCCGCCGCGGTCCTTGTACGAGGTCTCGCAGACCTCGTCGCTTTCAAAGAACAGTACCTGAGCGCAGCCCTCGCCTGCATAAATCTTCGCCGGCAGCGGCGTTGTGTTGGAAAATTCCAGCGTCACATAACCTTCCCATTCCGGCTCGAAAGGCGTGACATTCACGATGATGCCGCAGCGCGCATAGGTTGATTTGCCCAGACAGATGGTCAGCACATTGCGCGGAATGCGGAAATACTCAATCGTGCGTGCCAGTGCGAAGGAATTCGGCGGGATAATACAGACCTCGCTTTTCAGATCGACAAAGGAGTTTTCATCGAAATTCTTGGGATCGACGATGGTGCTATTGATATTCGTGAAGATCTTGAATTCATCCGCGCAACGGATATCGTAGCCGTAGGAGGAAGTGCCATAGGACACAATACGCTGGCCATTGGCCTGCCGCACCTGCCCCGCTTCGAAAGGCTCGATCATGCCGTGCTGCTCGGCCATGCGGCGTATCCATTTATCGGATTTTATGGTCATCTTGGCAAACTCGGTAGGTAAATACAGCCCGAATTTTACGCGAAGCCGCCCAGTAAAGTCGGATTGGCTGCCATTTTCCTCACCTGACGACCCAGTTCATTCTGCACTTGCTGGGAGAGATTTCGATTCAGATTATCCACCAACAATTTCCTGATCGACGTCTCCGCCGAATTAAATACCTGCGACAGCGCATTCATGTCTTGCGCATCGGCGTTCGAGCCCAACCGAGCGATGCACGTATCGACATCGCCCATCAGTTTTTTTCTGTGCTCACTGCTGGGCAGGTTGACAGTATTTTTTGACTTGTCCTCGACCGGCAAGCCAAAGTCATCGATCGGCGAGGGCTCGATGAATGTCTTCACGATCATCCTTGCACGCTCCGGTGTCGGATCGGCTTTGAAATAGCCACTACTCTGTGCGACATGGCAAACAGCACGCAGTGCAGACGGTCAGTCAACCTTACTCTCATCTTTTTCGTCAGATCGGCAAACAGCGCCGGTCAACGCTGCATGCTTTCCCACACTTTTTGTAATCGCTTGGCGGACACCGGCATCGGCGTTCGTAATTCCTGTGCGAACAAGGACACCCGCAGCTCTTCGAGCAACCATCGGTATTCCTGCATCTTCGGGTTGCCGCGCGCCCCACCTTTCTGTGTCCGCTGCCACGGGGCGGCAGCCTGCTGCCATTCGGCCATCAGACGGACGTCACGCGCCGGATCAGTACGCAGCTTCTCAAGCCGCACCTGCACTGCTTTCAGATAACGGGGGAAATGCGCGAGCTGCGCATGTTCGGTGTCGGCCACGAAACGCTGATGTACCAGCGCCTGCAGTTGCGACTGCATGTCGGCCTGCGCCGCCGCATGCGCCTTGATCGCCTGCAGTTTTTTGGGTAGCGACTGATACTCGCCCAGTATCTGCCCCACCAGACGGGCAATCTCGTTGACCAGCAGATTGAGCCGGGCTTTGCCCTCGTCGCGCCGCGCGTTGAATTCAGCCGCATTCACCGGCAGCGGCGCTTGCAGACAGGCGCGGCTCAGCCCTGCCTGAATGATCTGGTCGCGTAACTCTTCCTGCGAGCCGAGCGTCATGAATTGCATACCCATCTGCTGCAGGCCGGGGACGTTCTTCTCCAAATACCTCAGCTGCTCCTTTAGTTGAATCGCAAACAGTCGTCGCAATCCGGACAGGTGCAGGCTGGCCGCTTCGTTCGGATCGTCAAAGACTTCCAGGTCGCAGTGCGTCCCCCGATCAATGAGTGCCGGGAAACCGATCATGGTCTGCTTGCCGCGCTGGATTTCAAGCAGTTCCGGCAACTCGCCAAACGACCATGTTGTCAGGTTTTGCTGCGCAGAGGGTATGCTCGTTGCCGACACAGCAGAGATCTTTGATGTTTTCTCTTCATCGACCACCGCTTCATCAGTCACCGGCACCGCTGCCTGCTCGGCGATCTTCTGGAATTGTTCTCTGGCCTGCGTACCCAACTCAGCCTGTAAAGCCGCCAGATTGCGACCCATGTCGAGCTGACGGCCATGCTCGTCGATTACCTTGAAGTTCATGAAGTGATGTGCGGGCAGGGTCTCAATCTTGAAATCAGCCATCTTGACCATGATGCTGGTTTGCGCACGGATATCTGCAATCAGCGCATCAATCAACGACCCCATGCCGAATTTTTTCGCCTCATGAATTCGATCACAAAACCCAGCTGCATAATCTGGCAGAGGCACACAATGCCTACGTAATTTTTGCGGTAAAGATTTCAGCAGCAGATGGATTTTTTCTTTCAGCATCCCCGGCACCAGCCACTCGCAACGGCCCGCTGATACTTGATTCAGCGCGTACAGAGGCACCGTCAGCGTCACGCCATCGCGTACTGCGCCAGGCTCGAAGTGGTAGCTGAGCAGCATCTCTACGCCGGCCTGTCGCATCTGCTTGGGGAACAACTCTGTCGTGATGCCTGCCGCCTCATGGCGCATCAAGTCGTCACGGCTCAGATACAGCAGCCGTGATGATTGCTTACTCGCTTGACGGTACCATGTCTCGAAATCGACCGCATTGCAAATACCTTCTGGAATCTCCTTGTCGTAGAACGCCGCGATCAGGTCCTCATCAACCAGCACATCCAGACGGCGTGATTTATGCTCCAGATTTTCAATCTCGCGGATCAGTTTCTGGTTGTGCGCGAAAAAAGGTGCGCGAGTCTCGAAATCGCCCTCGACCAGCGCACTGCGTATGAAAATCTCGCGCGCCTCATCGGCATTGATCTTGCCGTAGTCGATGCGCCGCTGGCTGTAGACCACGAGCCCGTACAGCGTCGCGCGTTCATACGCAGACACTTGCCCGCTTTTCTTTTCCCAGCGCGGATCTCCATAGGATTTTTTCAGGAGATGGCCGCCGACTTTTTCCAGCCAGTCGGGCTGAATATTGGCGATGGTGCGTGCAAACAGGCGCGAGGTATCGACCAGTTCGCCGGCCATCACCCAGCGTCCGGCCTTCTTTGACAGCGATGATCCCGGCCACAGATGGAAGCGAATACCTCGCGCACCAAGATAATGCGGCTCCTCGTCGCCTTTGTAACCGATATTCCCTAGCAAACCCGTCAGCAGCGCCAGATGCAGCTGCTCGTAAGTGGCCGCTGAATCATTGACGCGCCAGCCCTGCTCGCGCACCAGCGTGTACAGCTGCGCATGTACATCTCGCCATTCGCGCAGCCGCAGCTGCGACAGGAATTGCTCGCGGCACTGTTCCTGCAATTGCCGATTCGATTTCTTGTGCTCAATCGCTTCTTCAAACCACTTCCAGATTTTCAGGTAGCTCTGGAATTCCGACTTCTCATCCACAAACTTCTTGTGCGCATTGTCAGCCGCACCCTGCGCATCGGCGGGACGATCGCGCGGATCTTGCACGGACAGCGCGGAAGCAATGATCAGCATCTCCGACAGACACTGATGATCGCGACCGGCGAGGATCATGCGGCCAACGCGCGGATCGAGCGGGAGCTTCGCCAGCTGCCGCCCCAGAGCAGTCAGGTCGCGCGACTCGTCGACCGCTCCTAATTCATGCAGCAACTGATAGCCATCGGCAATCGCGCGGCCCAGCGGCGGCTCGATAAAAGGAAAATCCTCTACGTCGCCAAGCCGAAGCGCCTTCATCCGCAAAATGACAGCGGCGAGTGAAGAGCGCAGTATCTCGGGATCAGTAAATTTGGGCCGCTGCAAAAACTCCTGCTCATCGTAGAGTCGGATGCACACACCGGCAGCGACACGGCCGCAGCGCCCTGCACGCTGATTGGCCGCCGATTGCGCGACAGGCTCGATCTGCAACTGCTCGACTTTGTTGCGGTAACTGTAGCGCTTGACCCTTGCGGTACCCGCGTCAACCACGTAGCGTATACCGGGCACGGTGAGCGAGGTCTCGGCCACATTCGTCGCCAGCACGATGCGTCGCGCATTGGTGGGCTTGAAGATTTTTTCCTGCTCTTGCGCCGACAAGCGCGCGAACAGCGGGAGTATCTCGACATGCGGCGGATGATGTTTACGCAGCGCCTCAGCCGCCTCGCGTATCTCGCGCTCGCCGGGCAGGAAGATCAGGATGTCGCCCTGCCCGATCAGCGCAAGCTCATCGACGGCATCGACGATGGCATCCATCAGATCGCGCTGTTCTTTGTTGCGGGCCGCAGGTGTACCAGCGGTTGCTGACTTCGGTGCGATGTCGAGCACGGGCCGATAGCGCACCTCTACCGGGTACAGTCGTCCGGATACCTCAATCACGGGAGCCAGCTGCTCGCCCTGCGCGAAATGACGCGCAAAACGCTCGGCATCAATGGTGGCGGAAGTGATGATGACCTTCAGATCTGGACGTTTGGGCAGCAGCTGCTTCAGATAACCCAGCAGGAAGTCGATGTTCAGGCTGCGCTCATGCGCCTCATCAATGATGAGGGTGTCGTATTGCTGGAGCAGCGGATCCCCCTGGGTCTCGGCGAGCAGGATGCCATCGGTCATCAGCTTGATCCATGCGCCCTCGGATAGGGTGTCATTGAACCGAACCTTGTAACCGACATGCCTACCCAGCGGCGAACTCAGCTCCTGCGCGATGCGCTTCGCGGTGGATGATGCCGCGATGCGTCGCGGCTGGGTGTGACCGATCAGCGCCGCTTTGCCCCGCCCCAACGACAGGCAGATCTTGGGGAGCTGCGTGGTCTTGCCAGAACCTGTCTCACCGCTGACGATAATCACCTGATGCCGATCAAGGGCAGCCGCGATCTCCTCGCGCCGGCCCGAGACGGGCAGCTCTTCCGGAAAACTGACCTCGGGCAGCGGGTGGCGAGTCGGGGTCGAAGGCGTCTTCGCTGCGGCGGGAGCACGCCGCTGTTTTTTCGGGGGTTGGAGAGCGGACATGGCGGGCCGAATTATAATGCGAGGCATGGAGAACCTCACTCAGTTCGTCAGCTGGCTGCGCTCGGTCGCACCGTATATCCACGCATTTCGCGGCAAGACCTTTGTCATCGCCTTCCCCGGGGAGCTGGTGCTGGCCGGCGCGCTGCCGGTGCTTGCGCACGATTTGTCGCTGCTGCATGCGCTGGGCATCAAGGTCGTACTGGTACATGGCTCGCGGCCGCAGGTGGAGGAACAGCTGGCCCTGCGCAAGGTAGAGTCTCGCTTTCATAACGGCTTGCGGATCACTGACGAAGTAGCGCTCGAATGCGCAAAAGAAGCTGCCGGTGAATTGCGCCTCGATATCGAGGCAGCCTTCAGCCAGGGCTTGCCCAACACGCCAATGGCGAATGCTGCGGTGCGCGTTATCTCCGGTAATTTCGTCGTTGCCCGCCCGGTCGGGATCATTGATGGCGTCGATCACGAGCGCACGGGCGTGGTCCGCAAGATCGCCTACGAGACCATCCATCCGATTCTCACCGCTGGCGGTCTGGTGCTGCTCTCTCCGCTGGGTTTCTCGCCCACTGGCGAGGTATTCAATCTGGCGATGGAAGACGTCGCCATCGCAGCGGCCACCGCACTACGCGCTGACAAACTGATCTTCATCACCGAGCTGCCCATGATTCATGACGCTTCCGGTGAGGAGATCCGCGAAGTCTCTGCGCATCAGGCCAGCGCCGTGCTGGATTCAGGCTGCCTCTCGGCCGACACTGCCTACTATTTTCGCGCTGCGACCGACGCTGCGATCTCGGGAGTGCCGCGCGCCCACATTATCCCGTTCGCCACCGATGGTTCCGTGCTGCTCGAGATCTTCACGCATGACGGCGTGGGCACCATGATCTCATCGGAAAATCTTGAAAGCCTGCGCGAAGCGACGATCGAAGACGTCGGCGGCATCCTGCGCCTGATCGAACCGCTGGAAGCCGACGGCACACTGGTCAAGCGAGGCCGTGAGCTGATAGAGAGAGAAGTCGATTATTTCTCGGTGATCGAGCATGATGGCGTGATCTTTGGCTGCGCCGCGCTGTACCCTTTCCCTGCGCAGAAAATGGCCGAGATGGCCTGTCTGACGGTGAGCCCGGATTCTCAGGGTCAAGGTGACGGCGAGCGATTGCTCAAGCATCTAGAGAATCGCGCCCGTATCGCCGGGTTCAGAAAATTATTCGTGTTGACGACACGTGCGGCTCACTGGTTCCTGAAGCGCGGCTTCGTGATGTCGAGCGTCGATGATCTGCCGAAAGACCGCCAGAATATGTACAACTGGCAGCGCAAGTCGCTGGTGCTGATGAAGAAGCTTTGATCACGCATCCGTGTGCCGCGGCGCTCCACCCTCTACCTTATTCATTTTTCCGGAGAACTGAATGACTCGCATGGTCCACTGCATCAAGCTGAACAAGGAAGCCGAAGGCCTTGATTTCCCGCCGTACCCGGGCGAACTCGGCAAAAAAATCTGGGAAACTATCTCCAAGGAAGCCTGGGCAGCCTGGCTGAAACATCAGACCATGCTGGTAAACGAAAATCGCCTGAATCTGGCTGACGCGCGCGCGCGTAAATATCTGGCGACACAAATGGAGAAGCATTTCTTTGGCGAGGGCGCAGATCAGGCGCAGGGGTATGTGCCGCCGGCTGAGTGAGGATCAAAGCCCCCGTATGACAAGCCGCCTGAGGGCGGCTTTTTTTGAATCTCACAGTGACGAGGGCGAAATACAACGCCTTATAGTCGCTCTGTACTGCAATCGATTCGTAAAAAAAACATCCTTCGCCAAATCAGCAAACGATAATGTACAGATCAGTCGCGCTGGAGATCGACGATGCATCGCATCCCTACATCGAGCACCGCCTCCAACAGCTCCCACTTCCAGAGCATGGAAGATCGTTTTACGAAAGATGAAAGCATCGCGCTTGAGTTAGGCCAACATCCTGATCTGGTTGATTTTCTTCAGACGGTAACCGAGTATCTGGCAAACCACAGCACTGAAGCAATGCCAGTTGCTCATTTTTTGATGGGAAAGGCCGACCACTTGCCAGTCGGACTAAATCTCCCCAAAAACACTTTGACGCCGAGGCAAAAAGAAATTCTGTACGACGTACTAAGAACCAATCGGTACGGTAGCTGGGGCATCCGGGAGGCTGACCAAAAAACAATAGACAAGCTCACCCGACTGCATGAACTGCTCAAAGATAAAGCGACCGCCACCTCATCCGCCAGTATCGCACCGCACTCCAGTCCGACAAAGAGCACACTTACTGATCGGTTTTTACTGAGCCTCACGGAGACTCCGGTAACGACAGTTTGGTCAAACACGCAAGCACAACAAGCTGTTCAGCCGAATGCCCCGCAATCCCTGTCTACTGCTTCCACAACGCCAGCCGAACAATTAGCCACCCGGCAAAAAAAGGTCAAGGAGCTACTTTCAAGAGCGCCTTTGGCATTGACCAGCCATCCCCATTGGCAGACCGTCGAGCAGAACATGGAAAATTATTTGAAACTGAGCCATAAAATACAAGGGGCATCATTTGATCGACTTCTGGATGAATTCGGAAATCAAATCTTCGATTTGTTAAAAACTGCGAAAATTCAGTCGACATTAAGCGAGGAAAAAGCGCTGGCGATGGCTACGGTCCGCGACTGGATGAATATCAAAATGAAGTGTCCATCTGAAGTGAAAAACGAAGACTCCATTGGCTGCAAAAAAAGCCTGGCGAGAACGGGAGATGCCGACGTTATCTCTCCTGGAAATCAACTCTCCTTATGCATCAAGACTCCGATCATTTGCGATGATGGTAACGCTCGGCAAGTGGATATTCTTTCCTGTATCGCTCCTGCGCTGGACACACATAAGCAACCTGAATTCAAGAATTTTGTTGATGGCAAAGAACAATCCGATTATCTGCTAAAAATCGACGCCTACAAGGAGTCACTCAACACAATCAAAGCGCAAATCATCGAGACGGCAATATCCAAAAAACCGCCAAGGGTAGTTCTTTCTGCAATTGGCACGAATGCTTTTCTTTCTGCTTTGCCGGATGATCAACGCGACATCGCGCTTGACATGATCTCGACAATGCTTGCCGAGGTCGCCAGAGAACTTCATGCGAAAAATATACCGGTTGCGTTCACTGCTCTTGACAACACATTTTGCGAGCAGATCAACCAAAAGAACCGAGATCAGCCAAAAATACATGTGGAAGGTGCTATTCCGGGAAACTGGATCAAAGATGGCGATCTGATACTGAATGCTTGGGATAGCCATTCTTTGCTAGGCAATGGCCTTGCAAAAGATAATTCAATTGATGGTTTTATAGGGCGATCGTCATTGATTCACTTCATGCACGCCTTGATGTGTTCGATGTTTAATGCCAAGGTCGTCGGTACCGATGGCAAACCGGCGAGTGCCCCGCAAACTAACGCCCCGCCAAGCTCCGCCATCACCGCCTGATTGAAGTTCAGACATTCAGAACATCAGGGTCTTCACACCCTCTGCTGTACCGAGCAGGCAAATATCCGCGCCCTTGCGCGCGAATAACCCGACGCTGACCACGCCAGGAATATCATTGATCTTCACTTCGAGCGTCACAGGATCAATGATCGCCAATCCGCTGGCATCGATAATGTGACAGCCATTGTCGGTGATGTAGGGTTTGCCATCTTTCATGCGCAGCGCTGGAGTGGCACCTAACGAAGTCAGGCGTCGACCGACCGCTGCGACGGCCATGGGTATCACCTCCACCGGCAGCGGAAATTTACCCAGTACCTCAACCAGCTTTGAGGCATCAGCGATGCAGATAAACCGGTCAGCTACCGAGGCGACGATTTTTTCGCGCGTGAGCGCACCGCCACCGCCCTTGATCATCGCGCCGCGATGATTGATTTCATCTGCGCCATCGATGTAGACCGACATGCGCTCGACCTGATTCAGATCAAAGACCCTGATGCCATGTGATGTCAGCCGGGCGGCGGTGGCCTCCGAGGAGGCTACCGCGCCCTGGATACGGTTGGGCACCTTGCCCAGCTCATCGATAAAAAAATTAGCGGTCGAACCCGTACCCACACCAATGATGTCGCCTTCGGCGACGTAGTCGAGCGCGGCGCGCGCCACGGCTTGTTTGAGCTCGTCTTGAGTCATGATTCCCGAGAGTGAACATGGCGCGAATGCGTACAGAGCACTGCGTCCAGGCTGCGATTGTAGCGGATGCGCCGCCGTTGCTCTGGAAAGATAGTGTGTACCTGTCCCTCAAGAGGGCAGGCCATTCGTCATCAGGTAATGCGCAAGTGAGGCCTTGTCGTGCAGATTGAGCTTGCGATACAGATGCGCGAGCTGGTTGCGTACTGTGTGATGCGAGACACCCAACTCACGGGCAATCTGCTTGTGGCTCATACCCGCCGCGAAGCGCCGCGCGACCACGAACTCGCGCGGTGTCAGAATCTCCATCACCCCCACCGGACGGACCCGGCAATGCAGACTGCCGTTCTGTCGGTGCAAGCTGATCTCGATCTGCGTACCCCGAAAGCTCTTACCGCTCAGCAGCGTTTCCATCACCTCCGGAGGAATGCTTTCCGTGGCTGAGTCAGGCCATTCGCGCTCCAGCAGGTCGAACAGCCGCTGGTCAGCGATCTCGATCAGACCACCGACACCCACGATGCCGGTGGCGAACGGCTGAGTCTTGTCCTCGCTCGCCTGCCGGTTCAGCGTGCGCGCGCGATTGATCGCCAGCGCGCGCGACAGATGTATCCACAAGCCGTGCAGGCAGGCCGCGTCGCTTTCGGCGAAACGCACATCATGACGGCGGTACAAGATGATCCAACGCGCTGGTCTGACACGCTTGGGATCATCACCATGAACCATCATGTGGCAGAGACCCAGTTCCTCTGAGAGGCTGCGCGGACCGGGCAGTGCGCGGGTGCGGCTCTTTTTGCCATCGCGCGAGCTGCGATAAATTTCCCTGACACCGCCGCGAGAAGGTGACAGCGGCGCTTCACGAAATCCGCGCGCAACCGGATCGTCCGCATTCCCTGAACCACTCCTGAGCGACTCAGGCACCGTCTGCGCCGTCGATGCGGCCGGATAGTCAAGAACGGCCACAGCCTGCTGCTGCGCCGCTTCTCCCGTGCCGAAAATGGCGCCGTCAAAGCGTATCCACATCTGCAGAAGGTTGATGGCCTGCGCCAGAAACTGGTCGGGCGCTGCGTACTCCGCCAGCGCATACATGTCGCGAACCGTGCTGGAAAATGCTTGCAAGATCTGCTCCTCCTCGCCTCAAATCAACGCATGACTAAGGTCAGTGTTGGTGTTTGTTTTTTGAAAACTTAACTGATTTTGTTAAATTTGTAACTAAAAAGCTGCATTCTTTCGAACAAAATGTTGTTAATCGAACAAACCGGTCAATGTGTTTCCCGCAGTAAATTTGGTCTGGGAGGCACCCACTTGTGAACACTCAACACCTGCACCCGTCCGATGGGTTCCAATCGGGTGCCCGCCTACACCTTGAAAAGAAACTTCCCTACGCAAATTCCCGGTGATTTGAAGTTCCAACGGGTAACATCTCGGTTTGAGCCAACGTGCGACCCCTCCCCTTGACCATGACTGAACTACCCACACCACGCGCGCCCACAGAAACGCCTGAGTTTTCTGCGCTGGCGATGCATGCCCGTCAGGCGCAAACGTGGCGGCTCGAAGAGTTATTCAGTCATGATCCGCAGCGCTTTGAGCGGTTCACGGCCGAAGACGCGGGTCTGTTCCTCGATTACTCGAAAAATTTCATCGATGCCGGCACGATGGATAAGCTGTTCGCCTTCGCCAGGGCCTGCGGACTGGAGCAGCGACGCGATGCGATGTTCAGCGGCCAGCCTGTCAACACGACCGAGCACCGGCCCGCACTCCATACGCTGCTGCGAGCGCCGGCGGGACAGCGTTTCGAGCTCCATGGCGAGGTGCTCAGCGATGAGGTGCAGCGAGTGCTCCTGCAGATGGAGAGAGTCTCCGCACAAGTACGCAGCGGCGCATGGACGGGCTATACAGGCAAGCGCATCACCGATGTGGTGAACATTGGCATCGGCGGGTCTGATCTTGGTCCGGCGATGGCTTGTGCAGCACTGCGGCCTTTTGCCAGCCCGAACCTGCGCTCGCACTTCCTGTCCAATGTGGATGGTCATGCGATCGATGCCGTGCTCACCGGTCTGTCTCCAGAGACCACGCTGTTCATCGTCGCCTCGAAAAGCTTCACCACCCAGGAAACCCTGATCAATGCGCATGCAGCGCGTGAGTGGTTTCTCGGCAGTGGCAAGCCCGCTGATCTGTCAAAGCACTTTGTGGCGGTGTCGGTCAATGCGGAAGCGGTCAAAGCCTTTGGCATTGATCCGGAAAACATGCTGCCTTTCTGGGATTGGGTCGGTGGCCGCTACTCGGTCTGGTCGGCCATCGGATTGTCGGTCGCAGTGACGGTCGGCATGGACCATTTCCGCGCCTTTCTGGCGGGCGCCCATGCGATGGATGAACACTTCCGCCGCACGCCACTGGAGCGCAACCTGCCCGCTCTACTCGGGCTGATCGGCTGGTGGTATCGCGTCTTTTTCGGGAGTGGCTCACAACTGATCTCGCCCTACCATGAAGATCTGCGTCTTTTCCCTTCCCATCTGCAGCAACTGGAAATGGAAAGCAATGGCAAGTCCGTGGATC
>JBEGNF010000052.1:0-29644 GCA_041182625.1 Pseudomonadota bacterium
AGCTTCGCCACCCCCAGATCCAGCAGCTTCATCCCGCTTTTCCCAAAATTGATGCTCGCACGTGCCTGTGTGCCGCTACCCTCAATATTGACGATCACCCCCTCACCGAATCTCTGGTGGAGTACTGACTGACCCACCCGCCAGCCTGTATCCTTGCGCGAGCTGAAGGTCTGCGCGATCTGATTGTTACCGCTCTCGGGCGCATCAACCCATGCCGCTTTCTGCGCACCGGATAGCCACTGCGGCTGCACACGCGGCGACAGCCACTTCAGTGAATCCTCGGGCAATTCATCAAAGAAGCGCGAACGCATGTTGTACCGGGTCTGGCCATGCAGCATCCGGGTCTGCGCAAAACTCATATACAACCGCTTCCTTGCCCGAGTGATGGCCACATACATCAGCCGGCGCTCTTCTTCGACGCCATCATCCAGCTCTTCGCTGTTCTCATGAGGGAACAGGCCCTCTTCGAGGCCGGTGATAAACACTGCATCGAATTCCAGTCCTTTGGCAGCATGCACGGTCATCAGCTGGATGGCATCCTGCCCGGCCTGGGCCTGATTGTCTCCGGCCTCGAGGGATGCATGCGAGAGGAATGCCGACAAGGGAGACATCACGGTCGTCAAGGGGGCATCGGCATCGATGATGTCGATACCATCGCCCGCGACGAGTGCCGGCGCAGCGCTCTCCACTTGCGGGCCTACCAATGCCGGTGCATCGATGCGGAATCCTTCTTCCGACAGAAACAAGGCCGCCGCGCTGACCAGCTGCTCCAGGTTTTCGATACGGTCTGCGCCTTCTTTCTCACCCTGATAATGCGTCATCAGCGTGCTTTTCTCCAGCACGATCTGCACCATTTCCTGGAGCGGCAAGCGCTCGGTTTCGAAACGCATGGCTTCGATCAGCTTCACAAACGCGGCGATCACGGCGCCGGCCTTGCCGGCGACATACGGCACAGCCGCATACAGTGAAATGCCATACTGCCGCGCGGCATCCTGCAGCTGCTCGATGCTGCGCGCGCCGATACCACGCGTGGGAAAGTTCACCACCCGAAGGAAAGCAGAGTCATTGTGGGGATTATCGATCAGCTGCAGATAAGCGATCGCATGCTTGATCTCGGCGCGCTCGAAGAAGCGCTGGCCGCCATAGACCCGATACGGCAGGCTGGCCGAGAACAGCGCATGCTCGATCACACGTGACTGCGCATTCGAGCGGTAGAGCACAGCAATCTCGCTGCGCAGCCAGCCTTCGGCGATCAGGCTCTTGGCCTCCTCGATCAACCACTGGGCTTCCTGCAGATCGCTGGATGCCTCAAAAATGCGCACTTGCTCGCCATGACCCGCATCGGTGCGAAGATTCTTGCCCAGACGGCGCGTGTTATTCGAAATCAGCTGATTGGCGGTATCCAGAATATGGCCATGTGAGCGGTAGTTTTGCTCCAGCTTGATCAGATTTTCCACGTTGAACTCGCGCTCAAACGCCGACATGTTGCCTACATTCGCACCACGAAATGCGTAGATACTCTGATCGTCATCGCCGACGGCAAACACTGCGCCCTGCGCCCCTGCCAGCAGCTTAAGCCACTTGTATTGCAGATCATTGGTATCCTGGAACTCATCAACCAGAATATGCTTGAACCTTGCCTGATAATGCTCACGCAAAGGCTGGTTGCGGGACAGCAGCTCGTAGCAACGAAGCAGTAATTCTGCAAAATCGACCACACCTTCCCGCTGACACTGATCGTCGTAAGCTTCGTACAACTCCACGAACTTGCGCTGGTAATCATCACTGGCCTCGACCGCTGAGGCACGCAAACCCTGATCTTTCGCGCTATTGATGAAGTACATCAGGTGCTTGGGTGGATATTTTTCGTCATCGATATTCAGTCGCTTGAGCAAGCGCTTGATCGCGGACAGCTGATCTTGTGAGTCCAGAATCTGGAAGGTCTGCGGCAGGGCGGCATCGCGATAATGCGCGCGCAGCAGACGGTTACAGAGACCGTGGAAGGTGCCTATCCACATGCCACGGGTGTTTATCGGCAGCATGGCCGACAGCCGCGCCAGCATTTCTTTGGCGGCCTTGTTGGTAAAGGTCACCGCGAGTACACCGGCTGGAGATATTTGCCCCGTCTGAACCAGCCACGCGATGCGAGTAGTGAGTACGCGGGTCTTGCCGGATCCTGCGCCCGCGAGGATCAGCGCGGGCTGTGGGGGAAGCGTGACAGCAGCGAGTTGTTCAGGATTGAGGTTGTGCAGGAGGTTTTGCATCGCCGGATTATACGACCGCGCTGCTCAGACGCCGCAGCGGGCACCCATCCCGGCCGGGGAAATCCCGTGTTCAACAGCCTGATGTACCCGCCGGGGAATCAAGAGATTCGTCCGGCGAGAGGAGCTCAGGTGACAAATGCCTCAGACACGCGGCTCATCCGTTCTGCTGATTGCTTGCGAATTGATATTGCCGGTATCTACGTCATCCATCTCCAGAAGTGAGTCTGCGAGTGTTGGCAGAGCAGTAACTCCCGGTTGATTGAAGAAATGCAGCGCCTCGTCATCAACATCGTGGGCAAGCGCGAATTTGCCAATGGTCTGTAGCGACGCTGTGTCGCTCGCAGGGGAATCGACGACGATGGGAATGGCAGCTGCAGATGCTATCGGCGTGACTGGCAATGAGGGAAATTTCGTCGGAGACTCAGGCTCTTCTCCATCCATGATTCTGTGCGATCTGCGCATCATGGTCTCCAACACCTTGGAACGTTCAGGACTGGTGAATTCAGACGTATTTGTTGTTGGTTGGGATGCAGCCTCCATAATGGTGTGACAGATGGAGGTCATAGTTTTTTGCCAGCTGAACACGACCAATAGATTTCCATGCCTTCCTGAATGCGGTGTTTTGACGTGGTCTGTCCAAGCCTTGGAAAATTTTAACAACAAATCTTTTTGCGGATGACGACGAACCAGATCAGCCAGTGTTTGTCCATTACCCTCATTGTTCAAATAGTCTGTGATCAAAGTGAACATACTATTCAGAACAAGTTTTTTCTCTTTAAAAGAAATCGTTTTTTCAGTCGGAAACAGTGCCTGACTCATAATTCGAAGATCTGAATCACTCATGTGGAGGAATTGTTTCAGATAATCTTTACGACTTTTGAGCATAGGGCTAGCCGACGCTCTGAGCGCAGACGTCTTCTCCAGTCTTTTTCTGGAACGAACCTGATTACTTAACGGTTTGAGTGTGGTCGCCACTTCTCTTGCGCTGAAATCAGCATGCGCAATATCTTTTTTCATGACTTGATGTCGCAGCATCATGATCATTTTTCTTTGCTCAACGCCTACCCAATCTTTGTTATTGAAAGCATTGCTTGACTCAAGCAGCAAATCTTGCATCTGCTGGCGATGACGCTGTATGCTGGCGGCCTTGTAAGTCGCCGCTGCCAGCTTGTTTTCTTTTTTGGGCAAGTAAACATACCAATGATCTGTAGAGTCTTTGCCAGCCCGAACGATGGTATTGCCCGCTTTGTACCGGACGGCGTCGTAAATCTCGCCTACCGTGCCCGTATTGAGGGGAGAGGCCAAATGAACGATGTTCGGCTTGTCAGCCTGTCGTATTCGGGTAGCGGCTTTCATCAGATAACTCCTTTCAATAATCAGACGCGCAACGTGGCGTCGTAATTCGGTGTATTTTCGATCAGGTCCTCAATGGATAGATTCAGACCGTCGATGAAGTTTTGTACAGTTTCAGAAAAGCAGGACAAGGCATCGGCGATGTCTGACAGTGTCCAGTCGGCAGGGATAACTTCGCTGATGAGCATTAGCTCACCGTCAGGGCCCGTCAGGGCAACGCGCAACGAGGCCTGATCTGCATAGAGCAAATTGGTACAGAGCATGGCGCTGTACACAGACTCACGCTCTGATTCGTCAGGCCTTCCGAGCGAAGACGACAAGATCAGACGCGAAGGTGATGGCGCGTAGCTGACGCCGATGGGGATACCCGCTGATGTCTGCACAGACCAGCTCTGGTCATCATCCTGAATGAGTGCCTCTATCCACTCGGTCGCCGGACCGAGTGTCTGCATCTGGCTTTGCAGATACGCCAAGGTGTTTGACACGAAATTCCCTGCACGAGATTTGTCGAATATCGGACAAATCATTCGATAAGCTCAGCTTTCTCTCAACGATCACTGAAACTCAGCCGTGAGTTGCCAAGCCTGATTGTTGGTTCCGGGAATTTGTAAAATTAAGCAGTCGATAATCGGATGGTGTTCGATTATCTCTGGCGGACGGTACGTTAGATTCGTCTACTCGCGGACAAGAAAATTCTCGTGTCATTGACAAGCGCGCTACACCAATTTTTTACTCTTTCAGCGCTTATTGAACAGCTGCACAAACGCTGCTGTTGCCTCGGTTGGAGTGTCGCTTTGGTAGACGCTGCTGATGGCCGCCACCATATCCGCACCCTCCTTGACCAGCGGACCAGAATTCTCGGGGGTCATGCCGCCAATGACGCAAACTGGCAGACTGAGTTCGCGTTTGGCACGAGACACAATATTGGCAGGCGTGGTGACGTCGTACTTTTTGACACGAGACGGATAAAATCCGCCGAAGGCCACATAGCTGGCACCCGCATTCGCCGCATCACGTGCCAGCTGCAAATCACCATAGCAGGATGCGCCAACAATCTTGTCAGCACCCAGCCGGGTACGCATGTCGGCGACAGGCCGATCCATGCCACCGACATGCAAGCCATCCGCATCGAGCTGCTCGCACAACGACAGATGGTCATTGATAATGAAGGGCACCGCATGACGGCGGCACAGCGCGAGCAGCGCGCTGCCCTGTTCGCTGCGCAGGGCTTCGCTGGCCGTCTTGTGGCGATACTGGACAATCGCGGCACCGGCATCTAGCGCCTGCTCAGTGATGTCTATCAAACGATCGGTATCGTCCCAATCGGGAGTAACGAGATACAAGCCTTTCATAGGTTCTCCTGAAAACTGGCAATAGCGCGCGCAGGTATCGCTTGCCCCTGCGCGATCAGATAAGCGCGTTGTAGTGAATGATGGACATACGCCTGCGAGCGCCGTAGCGCTTCCAGCATCGGCAGCCCCAGCGCCAGACACGCGGCAAGGGCCGAGGCCAGCGTGCATCCTGTGCCATGAAACTCACCCGGGAGTCGCGGCCAGCGAAAGGATTGCTGCTGCCCGTCATGAAACCAATCATTGATGACTTCATCGCCTGCTGCATGCCCGCCCTTGATCAGCACATGCGGTGCCCATGACTGCAAACAGTTCGCCTGTCGCTGAAGATCGCGCTCACCTTCGCATAAACGTTCGGCTTCTGGCACATTGGGTGTCAGCACGGTCGCCAGTGGCAGCAAAGGCTGAATCATCTGCACCGCATCCTCGCGCGACAGCGCATCGCCATGACCACTGGCCAGCACGGTATCCAGTACCAAGGGCAGTGCCGGCTGCTTCGCACGCAATGCCTTGATCGCTTCGGCAATCGTGGCCACGTTGTGCCGGCTGCCCGTGATGCCTATCTTCACCGCTGCGATGTCGATCTTGTTCGTCAGCGCATTGGTTTGCTCGCGCAAGATGCCGGCATCCACCGGATGAATCGAATGAACGCGGTCGTTATCTTGTACGGTGAGCGTGGTAATGACAGCCAGCGCATGCGCGCCCATCGCAGTAATCGCTTCGATATCCGCCTGTATGCCGGCGCCGCCGCTGGGATCCAGTCCGGCGAACACCAGCACGCAGGGCTTGTTCATGCGACCCGGCCGGCCATCGGCGACGAAGGCGAAGCCGCAAAGCGGCGCGGTATGCGACCGGCCAAATAGGCATCGCGCCCTGCTTCGACGGCCAATTTCATCGCGCGCGCCATCCGGATCGGATCGTTGGCACCTGCAATCGCGGTGTTCATCAGCACACCATCGCAGCCCAGTTCCATCGCAATCGCTGCATCGGACGCGGTACCCACACCCGCATCGACCAGCACCGGTACCTTGGCCTGCTCGATAATAAGCGAGAGGTTCCATGGATTCAGAATACCCATGCCTGATCCGATCAGCGAGGCCAGCGGCATCACCGCGCAACAGCCTATCTCTTCCAGCATCTTTGCCTGTATCGGATCGTCGCTGCAGTAGACCATCACGTCGAAGCCATCCTTCACCAGCGTTTCAGCGGCCTTCAGCGTCTCCGGCATATTCGGGAACAAGGTCTTTTCATCACCCAGTACCTCGAGCTTCACCAGTTTGTGGCCATTCAGTAGTTCACGGGCCAGCTGCAAAGTGTAGATCGCATCTTTTGCGTTGTAACAGCCCGCGGTGTTGGGCAGGATCGTGTACTTCGTTGGCGGCACCGCATCTAGCAGGCTGGGCGCATTCGGATCCTGACCGATGTTCACACGGCGGATCGCGACGGTGATGATCTCTGCGCCGCTGGCTTCGGTGGCAAGGCGAGTTTCATCGAGGTCTTTGTACTTGCCACTGCCGACCAGTAATCGGGAGCGATAAGTTTTGCCGGCGATAGTCAGGCCCGCTTCTTGGTTCAGGTCATTCAGTTTCATCATGTGTTCCTTGATTAAAGGCACGGGATCCCGGCTTGGGCCGGGATGACAGTGTTACGGGCCGACGGCTTTTGAATCGTCATTCCGGCGCAAGCCGGAATCCAGCGTCTTCCAACAGGATGTGACAGGCAGGTAATCATCCTCCCCCAATCGCACGCACCACATCCACCTTGTCACCACTGACGAAGCGATGCTCGCGCCATTTTGTACGTGGCACCACTTCGCGATTAACGGCAATCGCCAGCGCCTGATTGGTCAGCGACAAAGCATCGACCAGATCTTGCACACTGTCGCTGTCCGACACGGTACGTGCTTCGCCATTGAGCTCAATGGAAATCGTCGCGGCCATGATCACTGTTTGCGATACAGCTCAGCACCCGTCTTCACGAACTCGACGGCCTTGACTTCCATGCCCTGCTTCAATGCCTCGATCTCGCTGATTCCTTGTTTTTCTGCGTAATCGCGCACTTCCTGCGTGATCTTCATCGAACAAAAATGCGGTCCACACATCGAGCAGAAATGCGCGACTTTGGCAGAGTCTTTCGGCAGCGTCTCGTCATGGAATTCACGTGCCTTGTCGGGGTCGAGACCCAGATTGAACTGATCTTCCCAGCGGAACTCAAAGCGCGCCTTGGACAGCGCGTTGTCGCGCACTTGTGCGCCGGGATGGCCTTTAGCGAGATCGGCTGCATGCGCGGCGATCTTGTAGGTGATGATGCCGTCCTTCACATCGGTCTTGTTCGGCAGGCCGAGATGTTCTTTCGGTGTCACATAGCAGAGCATCGCGGTGCCATACCACCCAATCTGAGCAGCACCGATGCCCGAGGTGATGTGATCGTAGCCGGGTGCGATATCGGTAGTGAGCGGGCCCAGCGTATAAAACGGCGCTTCATGGCACTGCTCCAGCTGCAGGTCCATGTTCTCTTTGATCATGTGCATTGGCACATGACCAGGGCCTTCGATCATCACCTGCACATCATGCTTCCAGGCGATCTGCGTGAGCTCACCGAGCGTCTTGAGCTCACCGAGCTGGGCTTCATCGTTCGCGTCATAGATCGAGCCGGGGCGCAGGCCGTCACCCAGCGAGAATGCGACATCATAGGCTTTCATGATCTCGCAGATCTCTTCGAAATGCTCGTACAGAAAAGATTCCTTGTGATGCGCCAGGCACCATTTGGCCATGATGGAACCGCCGCGCGAGACAATGCCCGTCATGCGCTTGGCGGTCAGCGGCACATAGCGCAGCAGCACGCCTGCATGGATAGTGAAGTAATCCACGCCCTGCTCGGCTTGCTCGATCAGCGTATCGCGGAAGATGTCCCAGGTCAGGTCTTCAGCCTTGCCGTTTACCTTTTCCAGTGCCTGATAAATGGGCACGGTACCAATCGGCACGGGTGAATTACGAATGATCCATTCACGGGTTTCATGGATGTGCTTGCCGGTGGACAGATCCATCACCGTGTCGCCACCCCAGCGAATCGACCAGGTCATCTTCTCGACTTCTTCGCCAATCGACGAGGTCACCGCTGAATTCCCGATATTCGCATTGATTTTCACCAGGAAGTTGCGGCCGATGATCATCGGCTCGCTCTCGGGGTGGTTGATGTTGTTAGGGATGATGGCACGACCACGCGCGACTTCACTGCGCACAAATTCCGGCGTAATCTCTTCAGGAATCGCTGCGCCGAAGGACTGCCCGCGATGCTGACGGCCGATCAGCTCGGCCAGCCGTGCACCATTCGGGCCGGAAGCCTTGAGGCTCTCGAGATACTCTTTGCGGCGCAGGTTCTCGCGAATCGCGATGAACTCCATCTCGGGCGTGATAATGCCCTGACGCGCGTAATGCATCTGCGTGACGTTCTTGCCTGCCTTGGCGCGGCGTGGCTTGCGATGCAGATTGAAGCGCAGCTCGGCGAGCTTGGGATCATTCAGGCGCTCGGTGCCATAGGCCGAGGTAGGGCCTGCGAGTTCTTCCGTGTCGTTGCGTTCGGCGATCCACGCCCCGCGCAGCGCGGGCAAGCCGGAACGAATATCGATCTTTGCCGCAGGATCTGTATAAGGGCCGGAGGTGTCATAGACAAAGACTGGGGGATTCTTCTCGGCACCGAATGAAGCCGGGGTGTCACTTTGGCTGATCTCGCGCATCGGCACGCGGATATCGGGACGCGAGCCCTGCACATACATCTTGCGCGAGTTCGGCAGCGGCTGGATCGCGGCTTCGTCCACCGTGGCGGTGGCGGCGAGGAACTGCGGATTGGCGTTCATGGGCTTCCTTTGCTCAGTGCAGCGAAGGAAGCGGCTGGGAACAAGGGCAGAGTCCCGGACATCGCTTCCCTACGCTGGCATTATCCAGATCAGGTTCAAGGGTATCTCTCACCCGGCGCGCGCCGGGACCCCTAGCGGTGCAGCCATAGAGACTGCGGGATCGATTATAGCCTGTTCAATGACGCGACATCGCGGCATGAAGACCGATGCGGTTCATGCCGCGTGGGCAGGTATCAGAACTCCAACAAATCAGGGCGTCCGAGGGGTTCGAGCTGGAAGCGCAGGGTTTCCTTTTGCTCTGCCGACAGAGGGGTTTGCGAAAAATCCACTGTCTTGATGTTTGGCGTTTTTGCAATCAAATCCCTGAGCGCCGAGCCGAATACGGCGGCATCGGAAATTTTCAAGGCTGCAAAACAGAGTCGGCGTATCTTGAGCCCCGATGTCATTTTTATCGACGGCACGTGCTCATACTCGGTCCAGATTTTGAAAGTCTGACAGACCGTATCGGACTTCACTCCCGAGATTTGCAAGGTCTGTATATTAGGATTTTTCTCCAGCAGATACTTCATGCGCGGATGAGTCCGCAGCACATCATCGCCTTTCAGCGAGATCTGGTTGACCAAGCCACTTTGACCCATAGAAAAAACTAGCTCGCTCAACAGATTGATCGTGTCGTAGTCAAGTCTGACGCCCATCTCGACGTGAATTTCCTTATTTGGCACTGCTGTAACATTCCCCGTCGCACAAGCAAACAAGCAATTCTGTAAATTGCGCATCCCCTCTTTGGTCTGGTAGCTGATGGTGAGTTTGTTTCTCTCGGTATCGGCCAGAAAATTCTTGAATAGAGCAAAACTCTCCTCCGAATCAAGCGAAGAGAAGTCAACGCGAGACTCCGTATCGCTTTCATAACTCGCAGGATCTTCCGTATCGATCGACTGTAATCTAGTCACAGGTTTTTGTGGCGCCGTGGTCGTGGTCGTTGTGTTCGTCGTTGTATTCGTCGTAGTCGTCGTCGTGGTGGTTGTCGCTGTGAGGGTCGTGGGGGTAGGGTTGGTGGTGAGGCTTCTGGCCTCACTTTCGGATGCTGCACCGTCGTGCCCTTGATCGTTGGCGACGGATGATATCTTCTCGCTTCGCCATTCGTCATTTATTTGAGAATGCTCTGACGACTGAGCATAGGTTTTCATCGCAGGTAGCTGCTCTTTTTTCTCATTCTTGCTTTCTGTTTTCTCGGTCTGGTCATTTTTTTTGTTTGTAATAACCGTATACTTTTTTTTCGACACATGTGGAGAAGCGACGCTCATTAAAGATCCTTCGGTTAGTTTATGGGGAGCGCTTTGCAGTACACAGTCAACCGCCCGCAGAGCACGAAGCTCTGTGGCAACGCCTCCGGCTTGTATCCGTGGATCGTTGAAATTGTTCGACAGGCTAGGTATCTGCTACCCCTCGCATATCGGCTCAGATGGGCGGCTACCGGTCCCAAGTTCAATTAACGCCTTTGCGCAATGGCTGGCAGGCACACCGCTTATAATGCGAGCTTTGAAAAATTGACCGGAATCCGCGCAGAATCATGGAATTAGCCAAGGCCTTTGAGCCGACCGAGATCGAACAACAGTGGCGCGCCGAGTGGGAAAAGCGCGGGTGCTTCACCGCCACACTGGATGATGACAAGCCCTCGTTCTCCATCCAGCTGCCGCCGCCGAATGTGACCGGCACGCTGCACATGGGGCATGCGTTCAATCAGACCATCATGGACGGGCTGACGCGCTACTACCGCATGCGCGGACATAACACGGCGTGGATACCGGGTACCGATCATGCCGGTATCGCGACACAAATCGTCGTTGAGCGCCAACTGGATGCGCAAAAGATCTCGCGCCATGATCTCGGCCGCGAAAAATTTCTGGAAAAAGTCTGGGAGTGGAAAGAGCACTCCGGCTCGACCATTACCGGTCAGATGCGCCGGCTCGGTGCATCAACCGACTGGAGCCGCGAATACTTCACCATGGATGAAAAAATGTCCAAGGCGGTCACTGAAGTCTTCGTCCGGCTGTACGAGCAGGGACTGATCTATCGCGGCAAGCGGCTGGTCAACTGGGATCCGGTACTCGGCACTGCGGTGTCTGACCTCGAAGTGGTATCGGAGGAAGAAGACGGCAGCATGTGGCACATTCGTTATCCGCTGACGGATGGCAGCGGCCACCTGACGGTCGCCACGACGCGCCCCGAGACCCTGCTGGGTGATGTCGCTGTGGCGGTCGATCCGACCGATGAGCGATATCAGCACTTGGTCGGCAAGCTGCTGAAACTGCCGCTGACAGATCGTGAGATCCCGGTAATCGCAGACAGCTATGTCGACAAAGAATTCGGTACCGGCTGCGTAAAAATCACGCCGGCACATGACTTCAACGATTACGCGGTCGGTCAGCGCCATGGTCTGGCACAGATCAGCATCTTCACGCTGGATGCAAAGATCAATGAGAACGGCCCTGCTGCGTATCAGGGCATGGATCGCTTCGCGGCACGCAAGCAGATCGTTGCCGATCTCGATGCGCAAGGTTTGCTGGAACTAGTCAAGCCCCACAAACTGATGGTGCCGCGTGGCGACCGTACCGGGGTGGTCATCGAGCCGATGCTGACAGACCAATGGTTTGTCGCCATGAGCAAGCCGGCCCCCGAGGGCACACATTTCCCTGGCAAATCGATTGCTGAAGTCGCACTGGAAAAAGTGTCGACTGGTGAGATCAAGTTCGTGCCCGAGAACTGGGTCACGACGTATAACCAGTGGCTGAACAATATTCAGGACTGGTGTATCTCACGCCAGCTGTGGTGGGGGCATCAGATCCCGGCCTGGTATGACGACGCCGGCCACATCTATGTGGCACGTGATGAGGCCGAGGCACAAGCGAAGGCGAAAGCGGCGGGTCACTCGGGCAAGCTCTCGCGCGATGCCGATGTGCTCGATACCTGGTTCTCCTCGGCGCTGGTGCCTTTCTCGTCGCTCGGCTGGCCAGAGCAAACGCCAGACTACCAGCTCTTCCTGCCTTCTTCGGTACTGGTCACGGGTTTTGACATTATTTTCTTCTGGGTCGCGCGGATGGTCATGATGACTTGCCACTTCACCGGCAAGGTCCCGTTCAATACTGTCTATGTGCACGGTCTGGTGCGCGATGCGCAAGGCCAGAAGATGTCCAAGTCCAAGGGCAATACGCTGGATCCCATCGATCTCATCGATGGCATTGATGTGGAAGCGCTAGTAACCAAACGCACCACCGGCCTGATGAACCCCAAGCAAGCGGAGAGCATCGCCAAAGCCACGCGCAAGGAATTTGGCAGCGGCATACCCGCCTATGGCACCGACGCACTGCGCTTCACGATGGCGAGCTATGCATCGCTGGGACGAAATATCAATTTCGATCTCAGCCGCTGCGAGGGCTATCGCAATTTCTGCAACAAGCTGTGGAATGCTACCCGCTTCGTGCTGATGAATACTGAGGGCAAGGATTGCGGTCTTGAAGAGCATGGCGCGGAGGCCTGTGCAACCGGCAGCTATCTGGATTTCTCGCAAGCCGACCGCTGGATCGTCTCGCTGCTGCAGCGCACCGAGGCGGAGGTGGAAAAAGGCTTTGCCGAATACCGCTTCGACAATATCGCATCTGCCATTTACAAATTCATTTGGGATGAGTATTGCGACTGGTATCTCGAAGTCGCGAAAGTGCAGATTCAACAGGGTACCGAGTCTCAACAACGCGCAACCCGCCGCACCCTTCTGCGCGTGCTGGAGACGGTATTGCGCCTTGCGCATCCGATCATCCCCTTCATCACCGAGCAGCTATGGCAAACCGTCGCACCGCTCTCTGGTCGCAAGCTCAACCCGGGCGGCGATTCCATCATGCGGCAAGCCTATCCCGAGCCAAACCTGAAAAAGCTCGATGACAAGGCCGAAGGCTGGATGACAGAGCTGAAAGCACTCACCGATGCCTGCCGCAATCTGCGCGGCGAGATGCAGTTGTCGCCCGCACAAAAGGTGCCACTGTTCTTGGGCGGTGGCGATCATTCGCGCTTACAAAGCTTCGCGCCCTATTTGCAGGCGCTGGCCAAGCTGTCCGAAGTTCAGGTGGTAGAAAGCCTGCCGGAATCTCCCGCACCGGTATCGGTCGTCGGTAGCGTGCGCCTGATGCTGAAGGTCGAGATCGATATCGCCGCAGAGCGGGAACGCCTGAGCAAAGAAGTCGCGCGACTCGACAGCGAAATTGGCAAGGCGAATGCCAAGCTAGGCAATGAGAGCTTTGTGGCACGCGCACCGGCCGCGGTGGTCGAACAAGAGAAAGAGCGTCTGTTGAGCTTTACGGCAACGCTGGACAAGCTGCGCGAACAGCTTTCCAAACTGAAGTAATCAGGAGGGCGAGATGATGCAACGCTGGATACTCTTGTCACTGGCATTGTTTACCTCGGCAGCACTCGCCGAGAGCACTCCCGCCGGACTGTGGCGCACCATCGATGATCACACCGGCAAAGAAAAATCGCTGGTGCGCATCGTTGAAGTCAACGGTGAATTCCGGGGCACAATAGAAAAGCTGTTCCGCGAGCCCGGCGAAGATCCGAATCCGAATTGCGATAAATGTACTGGCGACAAAAAGAACAAGCCTGTGATCGGCATGATGATACTCACCGGACTAAAAAAAGATAATAGTCAATGGGCGGGCGGTGAGATCCTCGATCCGCAGAATGGAAAAATCTATCGGTGCAAGGCATGGCTGGAAAACAAAGGCCACGACCTGCATGTGCGCGGATTTATCGGTATGGCCCTGTTGGGCAGGACGCAGATCTGGAAGCGCGAAGAGTAAGCTCGGAAAAACTCAACCCTGCTCCCATAAATCTCCATTGGGACTAGTGCGGGGGGCGATCACCCCAAAGTGCTGATACGCAGCAGGCGTTGCGATACGACCGCGGGGCGTGCGCTGCAGATAGCCTTGCTGAATCAGATAAGGCTCCAGTACATCTTCGATCGTGTCGCGCTCCTCGCCAATGGCAGCGGCAAGATTGTCCAGCCCTACCGGGCCGCCACTGAACTTGAATAGCACCGCTTCGAGGAGCTTTCTGTCCATCAGATCAAACCCCACAGGATCGACATCCAGCATCTTCAGCGCGGCATCAGCCATCGTTTGCGTGATTTCGCCCTGGCCCTTCACGTCCGCATAATCACGTACACGGCGCAGCAGACGATTGGCGATGCGCGGCGTGCCACGACTGCGTCGCGCAATTTCCAGTGCGCCGGCGTCAACGATCGGTGCATTCAGCAACGCAGCGCTCCGCGTCACAATACGCGCCAGCTCTTCGGGCGTATAAAACTCGAGTCTTGCAACGATACCGAAACGGTCGCGCAAAGGATTGGTCAGCATGCCGGCGCGGGTGGTCGCACCCACTAGCGTGAAGGGCTGCAGATCGAGTCGCACGGAACGTGCGGCCGGGCCCTCGCCAATCATGATATCGATCTGGTAATCCTCCAATGCCGGATAGAGGATCTCTTCGACGACTGGCGAGAGACGGTGGATCTCGTCGATGAACAGCACATCATTGGCTTCCAGATTGGTCAGCAACGCTGCAAGATCGCCCGCACGCTCCAGCACTGGGCCAGAGGTCTGTCGAAGATTAACGCCCATCTCGCGGGCAATGATGTGGGCCAGCGTGGTCTTGCCCAAACCCGGTGGACCGAACAAGAGTGTGTGATCAAGGGCTTCGCCGCGCTTGCGCGCGGCGGCGATGAAAATGTCGAGCTGATCGCGAGCCTTTTGCTGGCCGACGTATTCAACGAGCTTCTGCGGCCGCAGCGCGCGCTCGATCGCTTCCTCATTCGGTGAGGCAGGTGTAGCCGCGATGATGCGCTGCTCGCTGAAATCGTCCGTCTGTATGCTCATCGCGCCATTGTAGCGCGGGCGGGCTCAGTTCCGCCCTTGTTCAGCCCTTGGAGAGTGCTTTCAGCGCATGGCGTATGCCATCAGACACTGAACTGCCAGCAGGGACTTGCTTGATCGCTTGCATCGCTTCTTTCTCGGAGTAGCCGAGCGCGACCAGCGCATTCAGGACATCCGTATTGGTGTCGGGTGCAGCGGCACCTGCGCCGATATCCGCCCCGAGCTTACCCTTGAGCTCCAGCAGCAGCCGCTCTGCGGTCTTCTTGCCGATGCCGGGAATCTTGGTCAAGCGACCCGCTTCCTGCAAGGTCACCGCCTGCGCGAGATCCGTCACGGACATGCCGGACAAAATCGACAGTGCCGTGCGCGCACCAACCCCGCTGATCTTGATCAGCTCGCGAAACAGCTCACGCTCCTGAGCGGTACCAAAACCATACAGCAGCTGCGCATCCTCGCGCACCACCATGTGCGTGAGCAGCAGCACTTTCTCTCCTGCCGAAGGCAGGTTGTAGAAAGTACTCATCGGCACGCTGACCTCGTAGCCGACGCCGTTGCAGTCCACCAGCAGCTGCAGCGGATGCTTGTCGATCAGGATTCCAGAGAGTCGACCAATCATGAAAGGGCTCGCAAAAAATGAATGGCGCGATGATATCAGCCGACCAGTCGGCCGCCGCGCACTCGTAAACCCTTGCGTGCCAGCTCTGGCGCGAGGGCCGACAGCGTGGTGATTCCGGCACCCGCGTGCGCGTGACAAATCGCCACCCCCAGCGCATCGGCCGCATCCGTGCCGGGCATGCCGTCGAGCTGCAGCAATCGCTGCACCATCGCCTGTACCTGAGATTTTTGCGCCTTGCCCTGACCCACTACCGATTTTTTTACTTGCAGGGCGGTGTATTCGGCCACAGGCAGATTCGCGCCGACCAATCCGCAGATCGCTGCACCGCGCGCCTGGCCGAGCAACAACGTGGACTGGGGATTCACATTCGAGAAAACAATTTCGATCGCCGCGCAATCGGGCTGGTAAGTCGTCACCACTTCGCCCACACTCTCGAGGATGACTTTGAGTCTCGAGGGCAGATCACCCTCCGGTATACGGATAGTGCCCGAGGCCACGTAGGACAGGCGCTGGCCGTCTTTGCGGATCACGCCAAAGCCAGTGACGCGCAAGCCGGGGTCTATGCCAAGGATTTTCATCCGCTCATTATGACAGGAGGGCGGGGTAGAGGTCGTGCCAGTAGGGGTTGGTTTGTTCGATCAGCCTGATCTTCCAGGTGCGCTGCCAGTTCTTTAGCTGCTTCTCACGCTGAATGGCTGAGAAGATAGAATCAGTTTGCTCGTACCAGACCAGATTGTGAACTTCATGCCTCGAGGTGAAGCCCGGAACAGCATCAGTCTTGTGTTCATACACTCGCCGAATCAAGTCCTTGGTTACGCCGATGTAGAGAGTGCCATTTCGCTTGCTGGCCAAGATATACACGAATGGCATGAATAAACATCAAAGACACTAGACCCCGGCCTGCGCCGGGGTGACGGTATTTTTACTACCGCCCCTTGATCTGTCGTCTTGGTACAAGGCGACATCGAGCGGGTTTGCTGGGCTAGTCATTAACCCTCGCTTGTATACTGGCCTGCGCCGTGGTGACGGTATTTTTACTACCGTCCCTGCACCTGTCGTCTGGGTACAAAGCGACATCGAGAGGGTTTGCTGGGCTAGTCATTAACCCTCGCTTGTATACTGGCCTGCGCCGTGGTGACGGTATTTTTACTACCGTCCCTGCACCTGTCGTCTTGGTACAAGGCGATATCGAGAGGGTTTGCTGGGCTAGTCATTAACCCTCGCTTGCCTATTGGCCTGCACCGCGTCAGGGGTATTTTTACCTCTGCCTTCAATCTGTCATCCCGGCGAAGGCCGGGATCCAGTGTCTTTGTCGAGTAAACCATCAATGCCTGAAATGCCGAGTCCCCGTCAACGCCATCACAATGCCCTGCTCGTTTGCAGCATCAATCACTTCCTGATCACGCATCGATCCACCAGGCTGTATCACCGCCGTCGCGCCCGCAGCGACCACCACATCCACCGCCGTCGCGCCCGCAGCGACCACCACATCCAGACCATCGCGGAACGGGAAGAACGCGTCAGAGGCTACTGCTGAACCGGACAGGGAGAGCCCCGCATTCTGTGCCTTGATGGATGCAATACGTGCCGAATCGACACGGCTCATCTGGCCAGCACCGACGCCCAGTGTCATGCCATTACCGCAGAAGACAATGGCGTTTGATTTCACGAACTTGGCGACTCGCCAGGCAAACATCATGTCTTGCAGCTGCTGAGGTGTCGGCTGTTTTTTAGTGACGATCTTCAGTTCGGCCAGCTGCACATTCTTTACATCGGGCGACTGCAGCAGCAGGCCACCGCCGACCCGCTTCATGTCATAGACATTATTGGCATGCGCAAGCGGTATTTGCAGCACGCGAACGTTCTGCTTGGACTCGAAGACTTTCAGCGCATCGGCGGTGAATGATGGTGCGATCAGCACTTCGACGAATTGCTTGGCTACGGCTTCGGCGGCCTTGCCATCGAGTTCACAGTTAAATGCAATGATGCCGCCGAAAGCCGACGTGGGATCGGTCTGGAACGCTTTTGCATAGGCCTCGGCGGCATCCTGGCCAACGGCGACACCGCAGGGATTTGCGTGCTTGATGATCACGCACGCATGACCGTCGAAAGTCTTTACGCATTCCCAGGCCGCATCGGCGTCGGCGATGTTGTTGTATGAAAGCTCCTTGCCCTGCAGCTGCTGGTAATTCGCGAGTGCGCCATCGACTGCATGCAGGTCACGATAAAAAGCAGCCGACTGATGCGGATTCTCGCCGTAGCGCATGTCCTGCACCTTCTCGAAATGCAAGTTCAGGGTATCGGGATACGCAGAGCGTGTTGCATGCGCTCGATCCGGCCCAAGGGCGCTGAAGTAATTGGTGATCGCGCCGTCATATTGTGCGGTATGCGCAAAGACCTTTTTAGCAAGCATGAAGCGTGTCTCGTAGCAAACTTCGCCATTGGAAGCCTGCATCTCTTCCAGCACCTTTACATAGTCGGAGGGATCGCAGATCACTACCACGTCCTTATGGTTCTTGGCCGAAGAGCGAAGCATAGCGGGGCCGCCGATATCGATATTTTCGATCGCATCCTCAAGCGAGCACTGCTCCTTGGCGATGGTCTGCTGAAACGGATACAGGTTGACCACGACCATATCGATGGTCGGTATCTGATGCTGATCCAGCGCCTCTCTGTGCGCCGGAACATCGCGGCGCGCGAGGATACCGCCATGGACCTTGGGATGCAGAGTCTTCACGCGCCCATCCAGCATTTCAGGGAAACCGGTGTAGTCAGCGACTTCAGTGACTTCCAGACCATGATCAGCCAATAGCTTGGCTGTGCCGCCGGTGGACAGCAGCTTCACCTTCATGGCAGCGAGTGCGCGCGCGAATTCAAGCACACCGGTCTTGTCGGATACGGAGATCAGCGCTTGTTTGATCATCAGGTTTTCCCGGATAAAAAGTCAACAAGCGAAGCAAAGTCGCTTCTTGGTGACCGTGCTTCGCTTGTTGGCCTGAAAAAATCAGAGCAGGCCGTGCTGCTGCAGTTTCTTGCGGAGAGTGTTTCGGTTGATGCCTAGCATGTCAGCGGCATGCGACTGATTACCTTCCGCCCTGTCCATGACCGCCTCAAGAATGGGCTTCTCTACCGTGAAAATCACCATCTCATACACATTGGAGGGTTCCTGTTCCCCGAGGTCCCGAAAATATTTCTCGAGACTTTTTTTCACGACGTCCTGGATATTGTCTTTGCTCATGCTGAACACTTGAGGGGATGAATGGCGTTACGCTGCCAGCTTGTCTGCGGCGGGCGCATATTGTAACCGCTCCCCCAGCAACAATTGCGACTCGAAAAACGCATCTACTGCCGCTAACTGTGCATCGCAGTCTTCAATGCGATTCATGTGTTGCCTGAATTCCTCACCACCTGGCAAATCACGCACATACCAGCCGATGTGCTTGCGCGCAGTACGAACACCGAGGTAGTCACCGTAAAACGCATAATGCGCGCGCAGGTGGGCGGCCATCAGCGCGCGCACTTCCGCAATGTTTGGCGCGGGCAATAGCTCGCCGGTTCGAAGAAAGTGGTCGATCTCTCGGAAAATCCACGGTCTACCCTGTGCAGCGCGACCTATCATCACCGCATCAGCACCGGTTGCCTGAAGTACGTATTTCGCTTTGTGGGGGCCGTCGATATCGCCATTGGCCACGACAGGAATACGGCTAGCCGCCTTGACCGCGGCAATGGTGTCGTATTCGGCGTGCCCGCTGTAGCCATCCGCGCGGGTCCGGCCATGCAGGGTCAGCATCGCGATGCCACTGTGCTCGGCGATATGCGCAATCGTCAGCGCATTGCGGTGCTGTCGATCCCATCCGGTACGAAACTTCAGGGTGACCGGCACGTTCACAGCCGACACCACCGCTTCGAGCAGCGTGGCCACCAGCGCTTCATCGCGCAGCAGTGCCGAGCCACACCAGTTATTGCAGACTTTTTTGACAGGGCAGCCCATGTTGATGTCGATGATCTGGGCGCCGCGATCAACATTGAATTTTGCAGCTTCGGCCAGCAGCACCGGATCGGCGCCTGCAATCTGCACGGCCTTGGGCTCCATCTCGCCATCATGATTGATGCGCCGCGCAGTCTTTTCGCTGGCCCAGACACGGGGATTGGAGGCGGCCATTTCAGACACCGCATAACCGGCACCCAGCTCCTTGCACAACTGCCGAAATGGCCTGTCCGTCACGCCCGCCATGGGCGCGACAAACACATTGTTGCGAAGTTGATAGGGGCCTAGCTGCATGACAGGTGACGACAATATCTCAGCGGAAGCTGCCTATTTTATACGCAGCTGCGAATGAATCTGCGAATGAATCTGCGAATGAATCTGCGAATGAATCTGCGGCTGACTCACGCCGCAGGATGGGTGCGATCGATCTCGTCGAGTCCGGCGGATTCAAGATGCGATGTATCTGCCCATTGCAGTAACACGAAACGCTCACCATCCCAGCGCAGCCGGTTGATCGCGGCGTTGATCGTCTCGAAATCACGCTTGGCCTCGACCGGCATGCCGGTGGCCTCGCGGTACACGCAATCGAGCACGCCGCCATGAGTCACGACGACAATACAGCCCTGTGCATGGCGACGAGCGATGCGCTCCAGCGCACTCACCGAGCGCTGGTGAAATTCCTGCAGGGTCTCGGCGTCGCGCTCTCCTGCAGGGAATCGCATGTGCAGGTCGCGCGCATGCCAGGCAGCGAATTCTGCCGGGTAACGCTGGGTGATTTCTTCGTACATCAATCCTTCGAAAGCACCATAGCAGCGCTCACGCAGCGCGGGATCGAGCAGAACGTTCATCTGGTGAGCGTCGGCCACATGCTGCGCGGTCATCTGCGCGCGCTGGAGATCACTTGCGTAAATGGCGTCAGGCTTCTCGGCAGACAGCGCCCGCCCGAGCGCCTTGGCCTGACGCAAGCCTTCCTCATTGAGCGGCGTATCCACATGACCTTGCATGCGGCGCACGCGGTTCCATGCGGTTTCTCCGTGACGTATCAGCAGAATTTCCATAGTGACGATTTCAGTGGGCTGGCGATACCTGCAGCCAGAAAGTAACCGGGCCATCGTTAATCAGCGCAACCTTCATGTCGGCGCCGAAACGCCCGGTCTGCACCTTGGGATGCGTCGCTTGCGCCTTGCCCACGGCGTAATCAAAAAGACGACGTGCGTCGTCGGGAGCTGCGGCGGGCGTGAACGAAGGACGGGTTCCGCTGCGGGTGTCGGCAGCCAGGGTAAATTGCGGCACCAGCAGCACGCCGCCGCCGACTTGCCCGACATTCAGATTCATCTTGCCGTCGGCATCGGAGAAGACGCGATAGGTCAGTAATTTGGCCAGCAGCGCATCGGTTTCTTTTTCGGTATCGCCACGCTCGGCGCACAGCAGCACCAGCAAGCCCTGCCCGATCTGGCCGACGATCTCGCCGTCGACCCTGACGCTGGCCTCGGCGACTCTTTGCAGCAGCGCGATCAAGGGCGTATCACGAGAGCGTTACGCGAGCGAACTTGCGCTTGCCAACTTGCACCACGAAGCTACCTGCGTCGACTTTCAGTCCTTTGTCACTGACGGTCGCGCCGTCGATTCGCACACCCCCCTGTTCGACCATGCGCAAGGCCTCAGACGATGAGGCGCACAAGTTAGCCTGCTTGAGCAGCTGCCCGATTCCCATTGGCGAACCTGTCAGAACCACCTCGGGCACGTCATCGGGTATCCCACCGCGCGCGCGATGATTAAAATCGACCAACGCCTCTTCGGCCGCCTTGCGCGAGTGGAAGCGCTCGACGATCTCTTGCGCGAGCAGCACCTTGATATCGCGCGGATTGCGGCCGCCTTCGACATCTGAGCGGAATTGCGCGATCTCGGCCAGCGAGCGGAAAGACAGTAAATCGTAATAGCGCCACATCATCTCGTCAGAGATGCTCATCACCTTGGCGAACATGGTGTTACCGGGCTCGGTGATGCCGATGTAATTACCCTTGGACTTGGACATTTTCTCGACGCCGTCCAGACCTTCGAGCAGCGGCATGGTCAGAATGCACTGCTGCGCTTGTCCGTAATCTTTTTGCAGCTCGCGACCTACCAGCAAATTGAACTTCTGATCGGTACCGCCGATTTCGAGGTCGGATTTCAGTGCGACCGAGTCATAGCCCTGCATCAGCGGATACAGCAGTTCGTGCACCGAGATCGGTGTGCCCGCCTTGAACCGCTTAGTGAAATCCTCACGCTCAAGGATGCGCGCAACGGTGTAACGCGCGGACAGTTCGATCATGCCGCGCGCGCCGAGCGGGTCGCACCACTCAGAGTTGTAGCGGATCTCGGTGCGCTGCGGGTCCAGCACCAGACTGGCCTGCGAAAAATACGTCTTTGCGTTTTCTTCGATCTGCTCACGCGTGAGCGGCGGTCGGGTCACGTTACGGCCCGAGGGGTCGCCGATCATCGAGGTGAAGTCGCCGATCAGGAAGATCACGGTGTGCCCCAGATCTTGCAGCTGGCGCATCTTGTTCAGTACGACGGTGTGACCCAGATGAAGATCCGGCGCGGTCGGATCCAGCCCCAGTTTGATACGCAGCGGCTGGCCGGTTTTTTCAGAGGCGGCGAGCTTTTGTGCAAACTCGGACTCGATCAGCAACTCTTCGACGCCGCGCTTCACGATGGCCAGCGCATCGCGCACTGACTCGGACAATGGCAGGTCGGTAGCTTGGACACCCGACTGGGAATGCGCAGCCGCCGGCTTCTGGGAGGCGTTCATAAGTTGTTGTATCTAATCAATAAATTCGCGATTGCGCGTTTGCTATAATGCGCGCTTTGCCCCGAATCGCCCTTTCGGGCTCGGCCCGGTCCGGAGTGTTCAACACGGCCGGTCAAAACGACAGATTTTAGCGTATCGCATGAGCCTGAGAGACAAAGTCCTGCCCCACGCGCGCCGCCTGCTGGCTAACCTTCGCGCCACCCCCAAAACCAAGACACTTGCCACCGCTGCAGTGGGCATGTCGCTGATCGCCTTTGGCGCAGCGGGCGTGGCACCGTATGCGCCGGACGCGTCCGACCTCCCCGTTACGGTGAAAGTGGAAGAGCTCGGCTTGCCGGATCTGGCCAGCCAGGTCGACGCGCTGCGCCTCGCGCCAGGACGCTTTGTCGCCGAAGAGCGGATCCGCGCCGGAGACAACCTGGCCTCGCTGCTCGACCGTCTCGGCGTTGCCGACCGTGAGGCTGCCGCCTTCATCCGCAGCGATGCCGAGGCCCGCGCACTCGCCAGCCTGCGACCCGGACAGCGGGTGCAGGCCGTGATCACTACGGATGGCAAACTCTTGTCTGCCAGCACGCTAATCGCTGATCAGCACGCTGAGCGGCGTCTGGTCATAGAGCGCTCCGCAGCCGGCTTCATCGCCAAAAAAGAGCCCGCGGCGCTGGAGCGGCATGTCGAAATGCGGTCCGGAGAAATTCGTTCCTCGCTGTTTGCGGCAACCGATGCAGCGCAGATACCTGACGCTGTCGCGATGCAGATCGTCGACATCTTTTCATCGGACATCGACTTCGCGTCTGATTTGCGTCGGGGCGATCGCTTCGAAGTGATCTACGAGACCTTCTGGCAAAGCGGCGAATGGGTGCGCAGCGGCCGTGTGCTGGGGGCATCATTCAAGAATGATGGCAAAACCTATCAGGCGATCTGGTTTGGCGATGCGCATAGCGAGCACGGTGGCTACTACGATCCCGAAGGAAAGTCGCTGAAAAAAGCTTTCCTGAAATCGCCGCTGCAGTTCTCGCGAGTGAGCTCCGGCTTTGCGATGCGCGTGCACCCGATCTCCGGCATGTGGAAACAGCACAAGGGCATCGACTTTGCTGCACCGATCGGTACGCCGATACGCGCCACCGGTGACGGTTATGTCGATTTCGCCGGTGGTCAGGGCGGTTACGGCAACGTCGTGGTCATTCAGCATGGTGGCAGTTATTCAACTGCCTATGCGCACATGAGCCGCATTGCCCCGGGCATACGCAAAGGGGCACGTGTGTCTCAGGGCGAGGTAATCGGCTATGTCGGCACCAGCGGCTGGTCGACCGGCCCGCATCTGCACTACGAGTTCCGCGTGAATAATGATGCGCGCGATCCGAACTCGATCACTGCGCCGCAAGTACCCATGCTGTCGGGCGCGAGTTTTCACCAGTTCCGGCAGCAAGCGGCCGACATCAAGCATCGCTTCCGCCTGATGTCGCCCGAACCGACGCAGCTTGCTGCGCGCTAATACCAGCGCGCTGATAGTCTCGTTGCCGAGTAGCTCAGCATGGCCGACAAATCTCTCTATATCGGCCTGATGTCGGGCACCAGCCTCGATGGCGTCGATGGCGTGATCACGGACTTCCACGGGTTACAGGTCGCCGCCTACCTAGCCTTTCCCTCCGCACTCAAAAACGAATTACTGGCGCTGCAAACGCCCGGGGCCAATGAAATCCATCGCGAAGCACTGGCCGCCAATCAGCTGGCACAGCTCTATGCAGACTGTGTCGCCGAGCTGCTTCGTGCGTCCGGCGTCGCGGCCGCACAAGTCAGGGCCATCGGTGCTCATGGCCAGACCATACGGCACCTGCCAGCCGCCGCTTATACCCGACAGATCAACAACCCTGCGCTACTGGCCGAGCTGACCGGCCTCGACGTGGTTGCCGACTTTCGCAGCCGCGATATCGCTGCCGGTGGTCAGGGCGCGCCGCTGGTACCGGCGTTTCATCAGTCGGTGTTTGGCAGCCCTTCGCATGCGCGCGTGATCGTGAACATCGGCGGCATCAGCAACATCAGCATACTCGCGGTAGATGGATCAGTGACCGGCTTTGATACCGGCCCGGGCAATGTGCTGATGGATGCGTGGATACATCAGCATCAGGGCAAGGCCTATGATGCCGATGGCCAGTGGGCCGCCTCGGGTCGCGTGATTGACACGCTGCTGACCCATCTCTTGGATGAAGATTTTTTCAGGCAAGCGCCGCCCAAGAGCACGGGGCGTGATCTCTTTCATCTGGAATGGCTGAATGACCGGTTGTCAGGGTTCTCTGCGACGAAGCCAGAGGATGTGCAGGCCACACTGGCGGCGCTGACGGCGCGCAGCATTGCGGATGCGATTCAGGCGTATGCAAAAGGTAGTGATGCGGTCTTCGTGTGCGGCGGCGGCGCGTATAACACGCACCTGATGCAGTGCTTGTCCGACGCGATGACGCAAACCGTTCAAAGTACTGCCGCGCTCGGTGTGTCTCCCAGCCATGTGGAAGCACTGGCCTTCGCCTGGCTGGCGCAACGCTTCTGCCACCGGCAGGCTGGCAACCTGCCATCGGTCACTGGCGCGAGAGGCGAACGCCTACTCGGCGCGCTCTACCCTGCCTGATCCAGCGGCTACAGAAACAAAAAAGCGCGGCAAGCCGCGCTCTCGGTGAGTGACCAGAGAATCAATCAAGCCACATCAGGCCGAGAATGACGAGCCGCAGCCACAAGTGGTGGTCGCATTCGGATTCTTGATCACGAACTGCGCGCCCTCGAGATCGTCCTTGTAATCGATCTCTGCGCCCACCAGATACTGGTAGCTCATGGAATCGATCAGCAGTTGCACGCCGTTCTTGTGCATGGTGGTGTCATCTTCGTTGACGATCTCGTCAAAGGTGAAGCCATACTGAAAACCCGAGCAGCCACCGCCCTGCACGAAAACCCGAAGCTTCAGGTCGGGATTGCCCTCTTCCTCGATCAGCTGCGCCACCTTGCCCGCGGCGCTATCGGTGAAAATGATCGGTGCCGGCATTTCTGTGGGTGCGTTCATGATGATGCTCCTGCGTGTAAGTCATTGATTTCAAATTATAACGCCTGCCGGTGCAGGCTGCTCGGGTCGAGTGACTTCGCCAACCGCTCAGGCCAGTTTCAGCAGGGGTTCCGGCCGCCTGCCAGGGTGGGCGCCTGCTTCTTCACTCGGGCGCAACTGGCCAGTCACTGTTGCGCCGGGCTGCATGCTCAGGGACGCATAATGAATATCGCCGATTATGCGCGCGCGGGACAGTAATTCAACCCTCCCGCTGATGTGGAGATTGCCCGTCACCGCGCCATCGATCACCGCATGTCCGGCACGTATGTCTCCGCAAACGCGTCCGGTGCGTGCCACCACCAGGTAGCCCTCACCGGGAGGCTCGGCCCTGAGATCGCCGCTCACATCCCCGTCGATTCTGACGCCACCGCTGAAAACCAGCTCACCATCGATCTGACATCCGCGCGCGATCAGCGTATCGATGCCTCGCAAAGTCCCTGAACCTGCCATGCGCCTCCTTCGCATCACGGCGCGTGGGGTGCGCCTGAAGAAGTCCAGCGTAATCCGAGACGAGCAAACCGACTTTGGGAATTCGCTCATTGCCTGCTCGTCGTACCCTCCCCAATGCTTGGGCTTGAGGGCAGACAAACCTGGCACAGGCACGATCAGGGCAGGATAGGCACCTGACGAAGGCCGGTGCTTTCTTCCAGCCCGAACATCAGGTTCATGCACTGCACGCCCTGACCAGCCGCACCTTTGACGAGGTTATCCTCGACCACCAGTATCACTAGCTGATCGCCGCCGCCGGGACGATGCACAGCCATACGCAGCATATTTGAAGCTCTTACCGAACGCGTCTCGGGGTGGCTGCCTGCGGGCAGCACATCGACAAAGGGATCGTCGCGATAGTGCGCTTCATACAGCGCCTGATAATCCGTATTGCGCGCATCGGGAAGCAGCGTCGCATACAAGGTCGAGTGTATGCCACGTATCATCGGCACCAGATGCGGCACAAAGGTCAGGCCGATCGGGCGTCCCGCAATCGCTTCCAGGCCCTGTACCGTCTCTGGCAAGTGCCGATGTCCCTTGACACCGTAGGCCTTGAAGTTGTCGGAGGCTTCTGCCAGTAAGGTGTGCACCTCGGCTTTGCGACCCGCACCCGATACGCCGGATTTGCAATCAGCAATCAGCGATGATTCATTCACCAAGGGCTTGCCCTGGCTCAGCAGTGGCGCATAACCCAGCTGCATCGAGGTTGGGTAGCAGCCCGGCAGTCCGATGACTCTGGCCTTGCGTATCGCTTCACGATTCACCTCGGGCAGTCCATAGACCGCCTCGGCGAGCACCTCGGGACAGCTATGCGGCATGCCGTACCAGTGCTCGAATACCGCCGTATCCTTCAAACGAAAATCCGCAGCCAGATCAATGACCTTCACGCCAGCAGCGAGCAACTCGCGCGCCTGCGACATCGCCACGCCATGCGGCGTAGCAAAGAACACCACGTCGCATTGATCAAGCCGCGCTTTCTCGGGCGCAGAGAATGCCAGAGTGACATGACCGCGCAGTGAGGGAAACATCTCGGCCACCGGCATGCCATCTTCCTTTCGCGAGGTGATGGCCACCAATTCCGCCTGCGGATGCGCGGCCAGCAAGCGCAGCAGCTCGACGCCGGTGTACCCCGTGCCACCCACGATACCGATCTTGATCATCTGAATCTCTCCTGCAGTGCGACGTTATTCTCGAAGTAAAAGGACATAACTAACGTTGAAGAAAACCTCAAGAAGGTGAAAAAAAACCGTCGGGCGCGAACCCGACGGCTTCAATACATTGCAAAAGCGACGGATTAACGCTTGGAGAACTGCTTCGCGCGTCGTGCTTTGCGCAGACCAACTTTCTTACGCTCGACTTCACGTGCATCGCGAGTGACGAAGCCTGCCTTCGACAGCTCGGGCTTGAGCGCTGCATCGTAATCGATCAGCGCACGGGTGATGCCATGACGCACTGCGCCGGCCTGACCGGACTCGCCGCCACCATGGACATTGACCATGATGTCGAAGCGATCGACGTTGTTGGTGAGTTCCAGCGGCTGGCGAATCACCATCAGACCAGTCTCGCGCGAGAAATACTCGCTTGCGGCCTTGCCATTGACGGTGATCTTGCCGGTGCCGACCTTGATGAACACGCGAGCCACTGCACTCTTGCGACGGCCGGTTCCGTAGTTGTAGTTACCGATCATGTCTATTCCTTAGAGTTCGAGGGGCTTCGGTTGCTGAGCGCTGTGCGGATGGCTGTCATCGGCATAGACCTTCAGCTTCTTGATCATGGCGTAGCCGAGTGGGCCCTTGGGTAGCATGCCCTTGACAGCCTTCTCCAGCGCACGGCCAGGATGCTTCTCCTGCATGTCGCGGAAATTCGTTTCGTAGATACCGCCCGGGTAACCAGAGTGACGGAAATACTTTTTGTCGAGCGTCTTGGCACCTGTCACGCGCAGCTTGCGCGCGTTAATGATCACAATGTAATCGCCGGTGTCGACGTGCGGAGTAAATTCAGGCTTGTGCTTGCCACGCAGCCGGCGTGCCACTTCGCTGGCGACACGTCCGAGGACTTTGTCCGTTGCGTCAATCACAAACCAATCGCGCTGGACTTCGTGTCCTTTGGCGGAAAAGGTTTTCATGATGAATCCTAAAAAAATGATGCTCGTTCTGGCGGTTCCGCAGCGGTCATGCGGACGCGACCTTGTTGTGTATTTCTCCCTGAGCAAATCGGAGAACCGAAGATTATAGTGTTTTCAAGGACTTGGCGTCAATCAGCCGACCTCGGCCAGACCAGTCGCCCTGCTGCTGCAGAAGTCTGGCGGGGATTTTAATTTGACAATCCATGTTTCCCGGGCCGCATGGATGCTGGCTTTTGCGGGCAAAGTCAACCGCTCCCGAATAAAATAGCGGCCTTTATTATTGAATAGTTAGAGACCACCTCATGGAATGCACCGTTCGATGGACCGGCCTGTCCGGCATGACCTTTGTCGCGGAAACCGGGTCCGGCCATCTGGTGACCATGGATGGTGCCCCCGAAGGCGGCGGCCGCAATCTTGCCCCAAGGCCGATGGAAGTAGTCCTGGCCGGCACCGGCGGCTGCACCGCCTACGACGTGGTGGTCATTCTGCGTAAAAGCGGCCAAGACATCCGCGGCTGCGATGTCAGCCTAAAATCCGAGCGCGCCGAGAAAGACCCGAGGGTGTTCACCAAGGTGCACTTTCATTTCACCGTGCGTGGGCGCAATCTGAAATCCAACCTGGTGGAGCGCGCCATCAAGCTCTCGCATGAGAAATACTGCTCAGCATCGATCATGCTGGAGAAAACCGCAGAGCTGACACATTCTTTCGAGATCATCGACGATCTCGCGGCAGAGCCCCCCGCCGCCTGAGCGTCCGTCCTCAGCTACGAGAAGGCGCCGGTAGCTACCGTGCGCCTCAACGACGGACTCATCGCTATCTTAATGAGCGGGCTCGTGAGCGGCTTCGTGAAGAGCCTCATGAGCGGCCTCACAAATAATAAGCCGTGCCAGTCATGACTTTGGCCACCGCACGCATGCCGCTTTGCACGGGCGCAGGCAGTTCAACGCCCCCCAGCCGTTTCGCAGCGTCACCATGCTCGATCTCATCGTCGCGCATCTGCGTGACGATCGCTCGGGATCGCTGATCTGGTGCGGGCAGCTTCTCAAGATGGCCATTCAGATGCGCCTCGACCTGACGCTCTGTCTCCACCACAAAACCCAGGCTAGTGGCATCGCCAGCCCGAGCGGCAATCGCACCCATCGCAAAGGCGCCGGCGTACCAGAGCGGATTCAGCAAGCTCGGACGTGAATCCAGCTCGCGCAAACGTTCAGCCGTCCAGGCGAGGTGGTCCAGCTCTTCCTTGCCTGCTTGCCTGAATTGCTGCCGAGTGGACTCATCACGGGCGAACAGCGCCTGCGCTTCATATAAGGCCTGCGCGCATACCTCGCCAACATGATTGACCCGCATCAAGCCAGCGCTGTGCTTGCGCTCCGCATCGCTCATCGGTGCTTCCGGCAAATCTTTAGCGGGATTTGCGCGGTATGCGGCAGTTACACCGCTTACCGCCCGCAAACCGCGATCAAATGTGCAAATAAGTTCGTCAATCACGGCTTTAACTTAATAAATAGATATCTTTTTCAAAAAACTGTTGTATCGAGGCGACGTTAAATTATCAAAAGATTCACGAAACAAACAATTAACTTTGCCCTAGACAATTACATTTGCTTCAATGCATGCTGACTTCTGGATCCAATGGTCTTGGAGCGTCAATTTCACTTCGAATGCCGGTTTAGCGTTCGATCAGTGAAAGCGAAATCTTAGCATCACAACATTTTGGAGATTAGATAATGAAAAAAACTCAAGTCGCTCTGGCTGCTCTGGCTTTGGTTGCCTCGACGGCCGCTCTGGCTGATGGCGTGAAAGTGTCCGG
>JBEGNF010000053.1:0-16556 GCA_041182625.1 Pseudomonadota bacterium
TCGATCGCTCGCTGATCACCCACCACTAGCGCGACAATCACGCCCGCATACGCTTTGTCACTGAGCGTATGCTGCAATTTTTCTCGGATCGTCGCGCGCAGATTGTCGATGGCAGCGCCCGGAGATTGCCACCACTCCGGCGCAGCAGCGATTCGCTGCCCGCCTGCGGGCCGGACATAACCGGTGGCACGAAGGTTTTCATTCAGCATCCATGCTTCGGCATCGAAGCCAGACGGATTCATCAGTCCATGTGGACGCTTCAGACGCACCGTCAACGCCCATCGCTCACCAGACCGGAGCACCGGAGCAATCGTTCCCTCCTCTGCGTACCAGCTGAGTGATAGATCGCCGGGCAGTGCCACGTGACCGCCCTCGGGAAGATTCGCGCTGATGGGATGCAGCCGGAATCGCGTGCCCGAGCGACTGACGTCAGGTAAGCCGCGTACCTCCCCCAAGACCGTGATGTCGCGCCCTTCCAGCGATGGCGGCAAACGGTGCTGCAATCGATGTTGCGCGAGCAGGCCCGACCAGCCAGCGCCCAGCAGGCTACCGACCAGCATGAAGGCGAGCAAGTTCAACAACCAGCGATGACGAACCAGTCGACTACCGACGAGTATCGCTGCCACTGCAACCAACAGGGATGCAACGCACAGGGCCAGCAACACGCGCTCATCAGGTAGCACCGCACAGCTCTGCAGCCAGAGCATACCCGCCAGCAAGCCCAACGATAACGCGCGCAATCAGGCCATCATCAGGCTGCCAAGGCGGGGCAGCACGCGCGCGACATTGTCTGTCGTCTGCCGCGCGATCTCTGCCACAGGCCGGCCGCGCAACTCGGCCAGCACCGCTGCAATTGCGGGAAGCTGCTCCGGGCTGTTAGGTGCCGGGTGCAGCCACGAAGGAGAAATGTCTGGCGCGTCCGTTTCGAGCGCCAGTGCGGTTGGTGGCAGCGACGCTGCCAACCGGCGTATCTGCAACGCGCGCGTAAAGGTCATCGCGCCGCCAAAGCCCAGCACAAAGCCCCTGTCGATGAAAGCATGTGCCTGCTGCTCGCTGCCATTGAATGCATGCGCCAAACCACCGCTGACCCGGATGCGGCGCAGATGCTTGAGCAGGGTATCCTGAGATCGGCGCACATGCAGTATCACGGGCAAACCGGCATCGCGCGCGATCTTCAATTGTTCGATGTAGAAAAATTCCTGCTTGTCGCGCAACGCGCCCTCACGCAGCGAGGGGATGAAAAAATCCAGACCGATCTCGCCAATGGCGATAAAGCGCGGATCGGTCATGGCGGCCTCGGCCTGCTCACGCAGCGTGATCAGATCTGCCTCCGAGGCGGAGGCAACGTACATCGGGTGTATACCCAGTGCGTAGACACCGCCAGCAAACTGATGCGCGAGCGAGCGCACGGCATTGAAATTCGCGCGCTCCACAGCCGGGATCACGATCCACTGCACCCCTTGGGCTGCCGCCTTCGCCGCAACATGGAGTGCGGTATCGACGAACTCTGATGCGTCGAGATGGCAATGACTATCGACCAGCATGCTGTTCGTTGCGTTCAGCCGGCGTCAGCGGACAAACCTTCTTGCGACAGACGGAGCACCCGGTCACAGCGTTGTGCAAGATCGGCGTCGTGCGTGACGATCACAAAGGCCGTGCCCGATGTCTGCGAGAGCTCCAGCATCAGTGCGAACACCTGCTGAGCGGTGTGCCTGTCGAGATTGCCCGTCGGTTCATCCGCCAGTACACAGGCCGGTTGCGTGACCAGCGCTCGGGCCAGCGCCACCCGCTGACGTTCGCCGCCGGATAACTCGCCGGGCACATGCGACAAGCGTTCGGCAAGACCCACGCGCGACAGCAACTCTGCAGCACAGGCGCGCGCCTCGGCGCTCGGCATGCGACGTATCAGCAAGGGCATGGCGACGTTGTCCAGCGCGGAAAATTCCGGCAGCAGGTGATGGAACTGATAGACAAAGCCCAGCGAGCGATTACGTAACTCGCCGCGCGCCGCTTCGGATAAGCGGCCCAGCGGCTGACCCAGCAGGCTCACCTCACCACTACTCGGCGTATCCAGACCACCGAGCAGGTGCAGCAGCGTGGACTTGCCCGAGCCGGACACACCCACGATCGCGACCCGCTCACCGCGCGCCACCGACAAATCAATATTCGACAGCACGGTCAGGCTGTCCCGACCCTGCGCAAAACGCTTGCCGAGGCGCGAACAGGACAACACGGTATTGGGGGAAGTGTTCATGTTCAGCGCCTACTCGTGTCGCAGAGCGTCAGCAGGACGCACGCGCGCCGCACGCCAACTGGGATACAAGGTCGCCAGAAACGCCAGCAACACCGCCATGCCACCGATCTGCCAGACGTCCGGCCAGCGCAAATCAGAAGGCAGCGCACTGATCAGGTAAATATCGCGCGGCAAAAACTGTACGTTGAATACCGATTCGATGAAAGGCACGATCACATCGACATTCAATGCGACTAGCACGCCGAGCAGCACGCCGATGCCTGTGCCCAGCAGACCGACCAGTGCGCCCTGAATGACGAATATTTTCATGATCGACGCAGGCGAAGCACCCAGCGTGCGCAGGATGGCAATGTCCGCCTGCTTGTCAGTGACCGTCATCACCAGCGTCGACACCAGGTTGAATGCCGCTACCGCAATGATCAATGTGAGGATGATGAACATCATCCGCTTTTCAGTCTGCACGGCGGCGAACCAGTTGCGGTTCTGCTGCGACCAGTCGCGAATGTACAGATTCCCCGGCAAGCTGGCCGCCAACTCCGCGGCCACTTCCGGCGCGCGCTGCATGTCAGCTACGCGTAATCTCAGACCCGACGGCCCGGTGAGCCGGAACAGCGTCTCGCCGTCTTTCATATGGATGAAGGCCAGCGAGGAATCGTATTCGTAATGCCCCGCCTCGAACACGCCGACCACACTGAACTGCTTCAGACGGGGCAGCACACCCGCGGGGGTCACCTGGCCCTGCGGCGCGATCAGCGTGATCTTGTCGCCGAGCTGCAAGCGCAGGCTGCGCGCCAGCGCGCTGCCGAGCACAATATTGAATTCACCTGGACGCAGATCGGCAAGTTTGCCCGCCACGATCTGTGCGGCGACGTCCGACACCTTGGGCTCTTGCTCTGGCAGGATGCCGCGAACCATGATACCGCGCACGGTATCCTCGCGCGTGACCATGGCCTGTGCTTCCACATACGGCGCGGCGCCGCGCACCCGCGGATGCCGGCTCACTTCCGCCGCCGTCGCCTGCCAATCCGGCAAGCTGCCTGACGCATCGAACACTTCCACATGCGCCAGTACCGACAGCATGCGGTCGCGTACCTCTTTCTGAAAACCGTTCATCACGGATAGCACCACGATCAGCGCGGCAACGCCCAGCGCAATGCCTGCCATCGAGATCAGCGAGATGAACGAGATAAAACTGTCACGCGCACTGCGCCGCCCCGCGCGGGTGTAACGCAGGCCGATGGTCCATTCAAAAGGCAGATCATGCAACCGGGACAAGCAGCAGCTCCTGAGGGATCGGCAATAAAATCGGCAGAGAAGTCAACAACGAGATCGACAAAGTGATCAACAATGCGGTCAGCAATGTTTCCGGCCGATGACTCGCAAATGCCTTGCAAAGCCGGCAGTTTGCCATAGTCAAAGGGCAATCGCCTACAATGTTCGGTATGTCTTCCCTGACGCTGGTTATCCCCTTCGCTCTGCCGCCCCACGCTCTCGCTCGAGATCTGCTCTCATCGTTGAATCTGCCCGCGCTGGCCAAGCTATTGGCGCGTGCGAGACGGGTCGAGCGGATCGTGAATCCGGCGTTCAGCGCCTGCCTGCCGCATGAACGCTGGCTGAGTGGCCATCACGACGACAACAGCCCGCCGTTGGCGCACGCGCTGATGAAGGCGCTGGGTGGTTCGCTGCCCTCCGGGTCATGGTTTATCGTGCAGCCGGTGCATCTGCATGTCGCCCGAGATCATTTGGTGCTGACCGATCACCGCTGTTTGCCGCTCAGCGCCGAAGAAGGACAAACATTGTTCCGGGCTGTCCAGCCTTTGTTCGCGGAACAGAACCTTGAGCTGGTCTACGGTAATGCCCATTACTGGTTCGCGCTCGCCAATGCCTGGTCAGATCTCAGAACCTGCACGCCCGACGCCGCCTGCGGACACAATATCGATGTGTGGCAGCCCAGCGGCGCTGCTGCGCGCGACTGGCGACGCCTGCACAATGAAGTACAGATGCTCTGGCATCAGCATGCACTCAACCTTGAACGTGAGGACCGAGGCGATCTGCGCGTGAACGCGCTGTGGCTGTGGGGCGCCTCTGATCATGAACAAACCGCAATCGGTAACCAGCTGCTGGCCCGGCTAATGGCGCAAGGCCGCGAGGCGTCCCGCTCCCAGCAAGACTGGCGACTGATCGATGCGCTGACGCCGCTGGCGCTCGCCGAGGACTGGTCGGGCTGGCTGCAACAGATGCGGCAACTGGAAGAAAAGCATATCGCTCAGGCGCAAGAGCAACTCATCGCCGGCGAACTCGATGACATCAGGCTGGTGCTCAGCGATGGACAACGACTCGACCTATGGAGCGCGCGTCGCTCGAGCATGAGAAAATTTTGGCTCCCTCCCTCGCTGTCCCGCCTTGCCTCATGACCCGGATCGCCGTTCGCCAGTTCTCGGCCCGCAATGCAGAGATGCTCGCCCAACAGGGATTGCATCCCGTGCTGGCCCGGCTGATGGCCGCACGCGGGCTGAGCGCCATCAGTGAGCTCTCCAACGAATTCAATGCACTGATTGCCCCCGTTCAGCTGACGCACGTTCAACAAGCCGCTCGCTTCATCGCTGATGCCATCGCACAGCAAAAAAAATTCACCGTGGTCGCCGACTATGACTGCGATGGCGCGACCGCCTGCGCCGTCGCCGTCCGAGGTTTGCAATCGATGGGCGCGACGATTGATTACATCGTCCCGAATCGTTTCGAATACGGCTATGGGCTGACGTCCGACATCGTTGAATTGACCGCGCAACAAAAATCTCCCGACATCATCATCACCGTCGACAACGGGATCGCCAGCATCGCTGGTGTCGCCGAGGCGAGGCGTCGCGGCATTGATGTGGTGATTACCGATCACCACCTGCCCGGCGATGCACTGCCCAACGCCACCGTGATCGTGAATCCCAACCAGCCTGGCTGCGGATTTCCGAGCAAACATCTGGCCGGTGTCGGCGTGATGTTCTACTTGCTGCTGGCGCTGCGGGCAGAACTGCGCGCGCGCGGACATTTCGATGCAAGTAATCAACCGCGGCTAGACGCGCTACTTGATCTGGTCGCATTAGGCACGGTGGCTGACGTGGTAAAGCTGGATGCAAACAACCGCATTCTGGTGGCGCAAGGCTTGCGACGCATGCGCGAGGGCCGAGCCCATGCCGGCATCACCGCATTGTTCTCGGTCGCCTCACGCGATATCCGCAAAGCCAGCGCCACCGACCTCGGCTTCACTGCTGGCCCCCGACTGAACGCTGCCGGCCGCCTGTCTGACATGTCACTGGGTATTGAATGTCTGCTGACCGACGATCTTTCCAAGGCCATGACCCTTGCGCGCGAGCTCGATACCATGAACCGCGAGCGCCGCGATATCGAAGCGGGCATGCAAGAGGCCGCGCTGGCATCGCTGGACACCATCGACCCGCAGGCCAGCGCAACCCTGACGCTGTTCAACCCGGCATGGCATCAGGGCGTCATCGGCATCGTCGCTTCCCGGCTGAAAGAGAAGTTTTATCGCCCGACGATCACTTTCGCGCCGGCGGGCGATGGCATGATCAAGGGATCGGGACGATCGATTCCCGGATTTCATTTGCGCGATGCGTTGGACCTTGTTTACAAGCGAGCGCCTGACCTGATCGATAAATTCGGCGGGCATGCAATGGCCGCCGGCCTGTTGCTGCGCGAAGCAGACTTCCTGGCATTCGCCAAGGCCTTCGAAACAGTCGGCCGCGAATGGCTGAGCCCGGCAGCGCTGGAACAAGTGCTGGAAACCGACGGTTCGCTGGAAGCGGATTGTTTCAGTCTCGAATTCATCCGACTGCTCGATACCCATGTCTGGGGACAGGGCTTCCCGCCGCCCGTGTTTTGTGATGAATTTCGTGTTCTGAATCAGCGAGTACTGAAAGAAAAACATCTGAAACTGATGCTGCAAAAAGATGGTCGCCAGTTCGACGCTATCTGGTTCAATCATGCCGACGGCTTGCCGGAACGCGCTCGGGTGGCCTATCGGCTCGACGTTAATGAATTCAATGGCCGGACGTCGGTACAGCTGATGGTCGAGCACGCCGAGGCTTGCTGACCCTCCCTTCTTCCTGATTGAATTCCCCTCAAAAAACTCCGTTGGTTTTTTGCATAGTGCACTGAATTTCTGGTCGACGAATCCGGTAAGTCTCATATTGCTGACAGAGCAGCCATCCGTATCGTTCGAGAGCAAGTCTCCATGCGCGGCAAACACCGATGCCATTCAGGGGTTCGCCCTCGGAGCGGCACCCGACCGCGCTCAACCCTCTTTGCGTGGAAGCTGCTGCTGTGGAGCCGCCTATGAATTCATACGCTGACACGGTCAATCACTGGCTAGCACTACGCGCGCCGGAAAGTCACCTCGACGAGGAGGGAATGACCCTGCTGTCCGCAGAAGACCAAACCGTCATCGCACTCCAAGTCCCTGAAAACAGCGATGTCTGTTATTTCTATGCGCCCGTGCGTCCCGTCTCTGCCGACCTGCCAGAGGCCGACTTGTATTTCGCACTGGAGCTGAACCGCTTCGGGCGTCCATTGGGAAGTTGTTGGCTTGCCTGGGATCCGGAGTTTGCGATGCTTACCTTGTGCCACAACCTCCATATCCCCTCGAGTGATGCGATCAGCTTTAGTAATACCGTAGACAATTTTTTTCACTCGCTCAGGGAGGCTCGGCACAGGTTGAATCTCGGACAAACTGAAACGATTACTTGATCGGCGGATGGCCTGCCATGGCACGTGTAAGCGATGTAGCTCGTCCACAGATTCCTATATCGACGACATTGGTCAAGGGTTCGGTGTCGAGCAGTTCTCGACATCAGCCCACTGCGTCCGTGGTGCCACTACCAGGATCATTGAATGCGCACCCGTCAAACGCACCGCAAACAAGTACTCCCATCACGACACCGTCCGCCAAGAGTTCGAGCGTCAAGCCACAGAAAAGCTACACAAGAGAAGCGCTAGCGATATCGCCGGGAGACCTCGAAAAAATTCGCGATGACACCCGGTCGGTCTATAAGTTTGTTAAGGAAACAGAATCTACAGCATTTAAGACAGACCACCGTCAAGACAACGCCCAAGAAAAAGCAACATCTGCGGAGGCCTCAATACGGCTTAACACGCTCTTTGGTAATGACATCAGCTTGTACAGCAAAATCAATCAGGAAAAAGGCGCTTTTCAGGATAATTCAACCGGGCTGTACTTTGAAATACACAGCAAAGTCGAAAGTCCGGCTAAATCGCCGACGTACGTTATGGTATTTCCCGGCTCTGGCATACCCGGCATGGCCGATGTTCAATGGAAAAATAACATCAGACAGATTACGGGGACAGGCGGTGTACCCCCGGCTTACCGTCAGGCAGAGCAACTGGTTGCGAAGATCAAGAGCCATTTGCCCAAGGGCGCTACGCTGGAACTCGCGGGGCATTCTCTGGGCGGCGGCATTGCCAACTATGCCGGGCTGAAGCACGACCTGAAATCCACCTGCTTCAATGCCGCCGCGCTTGGAAAAGCGTGCCTGAAAGATTTGGGCGAAATTCCCAGAGATCGGTTGGAAAAACAGGTGCATCTCCGGATCAAGAGCGACTGGCTGTCCAGCGCAAGATTTCTTGAAAAATTCCAGAAGTTTTCGTCATCGCTTATCCCCTACGTGCCCCGACAAGTGGGAAAAGTTTACGTGCTCAAACACGATCAAACTCAAGGTTCAAGCATCATGGATCGTCACTTTACAACGGCATTCCGCGATTTTTATGATCAAAACAAAAAGGAGGTTTTGGATAGTTCGAGCATTGATCCCACGGCTTTTGCCTGATCAGGCACCCATCCTCACTTCTTTTGCGCTTGCAAAGGCAAATCAGGCAATCACCTTGCTTGTTGGTTTTTTGCATAGTGCACCAATTTTCTAGCTTGCGCCGACCAGACACTGCATAGTTTTTTTCATCAACGATGGAGATGGGCAATGTGATCCTTCATTGTCCTTTCTGCCCTCTATGTATGAGGAACCAGAGCGAGGTAGGCATGGACAATAGCCGCAAACTCTCAGGCACATCATCTGCTGCGCCCGGAAGGGCGTCGTATTCAACTACACAAAAAAACACAGACAAAGTCAAAACTCCTCCTAAGTTGAGAGCACGCTCCGCCTCCGAAAACACCTTTCGCGTCAAGGATGGTGGCTTCACTTCGGATTCGAATCGGTCGTCCGCCGTCAGCGCTTTATATTCCCACCACCACGTCACGCAGAACGTACTGCTCGACACACGACCTGCTTTCGATGCACTCAGAAAAACAGAAGACTTGCTCATTGCGACGCATGAAAAGCTGATACCCGCGATTAAAGCCGATGAAAAGCTCTCCAGCCAACTGAAAGTCTTTAAAAAGGGAACCAACGATCCGAAAGGAAAACATCGTGATACGGATGAATACCACGAGGCAGTGGAATCGCTGACAGCGCTGGCGCATAAGAAGCATCGATCGTCATTGAATGCTGCAGATTTTCTGGATGAAAAGTCAATCTTCGCGCACAAAATTTACCCACTGACAGGTGGCATACGAGATACCAAAACCGGCTTGTACGCGCAGCTGCTGGCTGTTGACGCCAACTCTTCAGAGTTTTTTCTGTGCTTTCCCGGCACTGGCGCGATGAACAACCTGGATAAGCAATGGGCGACCAATATCGAAAATTTCATGACCGATGATGTGCCGAAAGCCTTCGGACAAGCTGTTGAACTTACCCATGAAATTCATCAGGCGATTCAAGCCAAGGGCGGCACCCTGAAGCTGGCCGGTCATTCGCTCGGGGGTGGCATCGCAAATTATGTGGGCCTGAAGCTTGGCCTAGCATCGGTATGCTTCAATCCGGCACCCATGGGCAAGGGATGTCTGAATGACCTGGGAAATGACATTCGGCCGGAACAAGTGGAACAGCAGACTCACCTCATCATCGAAGGTGATCTGGTCAGCGATGGCAAAGGCATGCGGCTGCTCCACCAGATGAGAGGACATACTCAGCCCTTGATCGGCAAGCTCTATGAAATCCCGAAAGATCATCCGGAATATCCCGACCTCAAAATCGTTGACCGACACCAAATGGATGCATTCATTGACCTTTACCTGATCGCCAAAGCAAAAAATGCCAGACGGCTGGCCGAAGAGAAAAAATCCAAGGTCAAGAAGACGGGCTCGAACGAAACACCGCTCACGACCAATACAACAACGACAACAACAACGACGACGACGACGACCACTACTGGTGAATCACGGCCGGGCAGACACCCGGTTCGACAGGCCAGCCCTGCTCCTGCCAAAAAGGACATCAGCGACGAGACGGCCAATGCACGGCGACGTCAAGCGGCACGAGAGGAAAAAAAACCCGAGAAACTACCGACACCACCCTCCAGCAAGTCCTCGGAATCCAGCTCAGCGGAATCGGAAACAGAGTCAGGCACGGACCGGGATAGTCGCTCGGAGAGTGATTCCTCGTAGGCGTTGTGGTCCCACGGCGACTGCTTGGGTCTCGGGTATAATCGAAGGCTTTTCAGGATCGCCGAAATACCATGGAAGCTGAACGCTTAAACGCCCTCACCGCCCTACTCGCCGACCTCAGCACGCGCGAGCAAGAACTTCGGAGGTATCTTTGACTTCGATCTGAAGTCAGAGAAGCTAGAGCAAGTCAACGGGGAACTCGAAGACCCCGCCATTTGGGACGATCCCAAGCGCGCCCAGGATCTCGGCAAAGAGAAAAAATCTCTCGAAGCCATTGTCGATTCCCTCAAATCCATCCACGCCGGCCTGCAAGACACCCGTGATCTGCTGGACATGGCGCGTGAAGAGAACGATACCGACACCCTGATTGCCGTCGAAACCGACGCTCATGCGCTGCAAACGCAGGTCGAGAGCCTGGAATTTCGGCGGATGTTCTCCAACCCGCTCGATCCCAACAACTGTTTCATCGATATTCAGGCCGGCGCCGGCGGTACCGAGGCACAAGACTGGGCGTCGATGCTACTGCGTCAGTACCTGCGCTACTGTGAGCGCAAGGGCTTCAAGACCGAGATCCTCGAGCAATCCGATGGCGAGGTGGCCGGCATCAAAACTGCGACCCTGAAGGTCGAGGGCGATTATGCCTATGGTCATCTGCGCACCGAGACCGGTGTGCACCGGCTGGTGCGCAAGTCGCCGTTTGATTCTGCGAATGGCCGTCACACATCCTTCTCGAGCCTGTTCGTCTACCCAGAAGTGGATGAATCGATCGAGGTCGATGTCAACCCAGCCGATGTTCGCGTTGATACCTATCGTGCGTCCGGTGCCGGTGGTCAGCATATCAACAAGACCGACTCCGCAGTTCGTCTGACGCATACGCCGACCGGTATCGTCGTGCAGTGCCAGAACGATCGCAGCCAGCACCGCAACCGCGCCGAAGCCTGGGCGATGCTGAAATCCCGTCTGTTCGAGCTGGAGCTTCGCAAGCGCATGAGCGAACAACAGAAACTGGAAGACGCCAAAACCGACATCGGCTGGGGGCATCAGATCCGCTCCTATGTGCTCGATCAGTCACGAATCAAGGACCTGCGCACCCATCACGAGACCGGCAACACCAAGGCCGTGCTGGATGGTGATCTGGATGAATTCATCGCAGCCTCGCTGAAGCAAGGTGTCTGAGGCACCAGCGTACCCTCGCAAGCCCACCCGCATAACGCATAACGACACGCCATCATGAACGACAAGAACGAAGCCTTGCAGGAAGAACGGGACGAGAACGCCATCATCGCCGAGCGGCGCGCGAAGCTGACGGCGATTCGCGAGAAAGGCGTCGCCTTCCCGAACGACTTCAGCCCGCAGCACAAGGCTGCGGATTTGCATTCCCAGTACGGAGAAGCCGAGCGTGAGGCGCTCGAAGCCCAAAACGTCCACGTCGTCGTCGCTGGCAGGATGATGTTAAAGCGTGTGATGGGCAAGGCATCGTTTGCGACGGTTCAGGATGCCTCTGGCGTTCGGGCAGATGGTCGCATCCAGCTGTACATTACCAATGAGCTGACCGGCGAGGCCGATCATGAGGCCTTCAAGCATTATGATTTGGGCGACATCCTTGGCGCAGAAGGCACGCTGTTCAAGACCAAGACCGGCGAGCTGTCCATCAAGGTCAGCAAGCTGCGACTGCTGACCAAATCATTGCGCCCGCTGCCGGACAAGTTCCACGGCCTGTCCGATCAGGAAACCAAGTACCGTCAGCGCTATGTCGACCTGATCACCAGCGAAGAAACTCGCCGCACGTTCAAGGCGCGTACAGCGGCCGTTGCCTCCATTCGCCGTTTCATGGACAGTCATGAATTCATGGAAGTCGAAACACCGATGCTGCATGTGATTCCCGGCGGCGCAGCAGCCAAGCCTTTCATCACCCATCACAATGCGCTGGACATGGAGATGTACCTGCGCATCGCGCCCGAGCTGTACCTGAAGCGTCTGGTGGTCGGTGGTTTCGAGCGCGTGTTCGAGATCAACCGTAATTTCCGCAATGAGGGCGTGTCACCCCGGCACAATCCCGAGTTCACGATGATGGAGTTCTACGCCGCGTATGTGGATTACCGATGGCTGATGGATTTCACCGAAGCGCTGATCCGGCAGGCGGCAATCGATGCGCATGGCACGGCAAAGCTGACGTATCAGGGACGCGAGCTGGACCTGTCCAAGCCCTTCCACCGCATGACCATCGTTCAGGCCATCAACAAGTTTGCGCCGCAGTACACGAACGAGCAGCTGCATGATGCGGAATTTCTTAAAAAAGAATTGAAGCAGAAATTCGACGTCGAGCCGCACGTCATCTCCGGTTTGGGTGCGCTGCAGCTGTCGCTGTTCGAGGAGACTGCTGAATCGCAGCTCTGGGAGCCTACCTACATCATTGACTATCCGGTCGAGGTTTCGCCACTGGCGCGCGCCTCAGATACGGTGCCGGGCATCACCGAGCGTTTCGAACTGTTTATCACCGGCCGTGAGATCGCCAATGGCTTCTCCGAGCTGAATGATGCCGAAGATCAAGCCGCCCGCTTTCAGGCGCAGGTCGCGGCAAAGAATGCGGGGGATGATGAGGCGATGTATTACGACGCCGATTACATTCGTGCGCTCGAATACGGCATGCCCCCGACAGGTGGCTGCGGTATCGGCATTGACCGACTGATGATGCTGATTACCGATTCGCCGAATATCCGCGATGTGATCCTCTTTCCACATTTGCGTCGCGAGGACTGATCATCGGGGTCGTCCGCTCAGAAGGGAGACTTGTCACTGCCCGCGTGGTACTTCATCAACGCTTCCTGAGTGGCCAGGCTGCCTAGCGCATCCAGGAAAGTTCCGTTCCCTCTTCTGAGCGCGTCCCTCACATTGGCCAGCGCCTGATTGCCCGGCTCAATGCCAGCGCTACGGCTGGCCAGACTGATCAGCGCCATCAGCCTTTCCCGATTCACCTCGCGCATCTCTGCGCTCATCACTAATCGCTTTAGCTTGTCAGCAACCGATGACTTGCGCACGTAAAGCACTTCATCACCCTGGCTGTTCAGCCCGACTTTGGTATGCGGGGCATTGGTGATATTTCCCAGTTTCGCGATTTCCTGATGAATCTCGGTCAGGTTCATGTCGATCCTTAGCGTCACTGCATGGGCATTCGCCATACCATCTCCTTCGAGCATCCCGTCATCAGTCAGGATCCGAGGCATCACCAAAGTTCTCTTGAATCGGAGATTTGGTACATCGGCAACGCACGCGAGATTGCGATTTGATTTATCTCATTCACTAGGCAATTCCTTTACACAACCAGCGTTCGTCGCTTTACAAATAGGAATATTTTTTTGTATCGAATCGCCATCTGGAAACTTTTTAACTGGATGGAACTCTTCATTCTGCCTTCTGTTCCGGAGTAAAGCATGAACACACCTGCCTCTAACATTCATCCTCTGGTGGCGACCGCCGCCATCGCCGTGGTCGTGGTCAGTGTGGCCGGCACTGCGTCGTTAATGGGATGGCTGCCCTCACGGCAAACCAGTGAGACCTCTTCAACGCAAACTACCGCACCGTCAACCCCGACCACCGACGCGGCGAGCGTGACCACCACCGCTCCGGCGGCCGCCAACCCCACACCCTCATCGCAATCAACCCAAAGCGCCGCCCCGGCCACGCAGGTTCGCTCAACGAAGCCGCAGCCCACTCACAGCGCAGCCCCAGCCGTGACTGCAACAGCGCCCGTACAAGCGCAAAGTGCTGCGCCAGCTCGGGCAGCGCCGGTCTGCATGGACTGCGGCAAAGTCATCGCTGTTCGCACCGTTGAGCAAGCCACCAAGCCTAGCGGCGTGGGCGCTGTCGCAGGCGCAGTGGTCGGCGGCGTACTGGGAAATCAGATCGGTGGTGGCTCAGGCAAGACACTGGCCACCGTGGCCGGTGCAGTCGGCGGCGGGATGGCGGGCAATGAAATAGAAAAGCGCACGCACAAGACCACTGTGTATGAAGTCGATGTTTCGATGGATAACGGAAGTCGTCAAAGCTTTCGCTATGAGCAGTCACCCGTCTGGCGCGAAGGTGACAAGGTCAGAGTGTCCAATGGCGGATTGATTGCCAGATAGTTTATAGCAGCACTTTATCTGCGATCTCCTGCTGCTTGTTCTTATCTGAGTCAGTATTCAATGACAGCCTCATGAATTTTTCGTAAAAACATATAAAAATATATTCTCCTGAAATCAGGAGCCGCATCAGACTTGTCTGTTACCCAGCCTTAGTTATCAACAATTTTTGGCTGGAGAAACCATGTGGAGTAAAAGACAATCTCTGCTCATTGATCAGTTATGTGAAGCTAGCAATCTACAAAACTCAGCGACCCGCGTCAAAGAGCAATGCGCTTTACTCGTCGATGAGGTTGCGATCAGCCTGCTGCCGGGCCGCGCTGACGAATCAATCTGCGTTATCGTACAGCTGGGCCAGCCTGCCAGACACCTTGAATTATTAGCCTATAAAAAATTACTCGAATTGAATTTGGTGATTGATCAGGGTAATCACCAGCGCATGGCCATCGACCCGGTAACGGGAGCAGCATTACTCATCTTTGAGATTTTTCCAATTGATACAACCCACGTGCTGATCAGCTTGCAGCGTGCCGCTGCTTGCGCCAAATCATGGCAGCAAGATCATTTCCTCGCCCCACAGAGCATGAAGGAGGTCGCATGATCTCCAGTCAGCTCCCGCGCGATTTCGTGCCCGATTCAACTACGCACAGCGAGCCAGACATCATCCATGGCCCATCCCGTACACCATCCGTATACGCCCCGGCAGCCCATGCGGCACGTGATCTCGGAGGGCAGCTCGTCGGACGAGTCGCAGGCTTGGCGATCTACGCTGGTACCTGCTCCATGGTGAAGCGGATGCTCCCGGTAAGCATCTGCCTGGGCGTAGTCGGCACCATCAGCGGTGCCGCCCTAGGACACATGCTGTCATCTCAGCAAATAGGCACAAACACACCGGCCCGCTTTATCGGAAGTGTCGGCTGCACGCTGGGTGGAGCCATCGCGGGCGGCGCAATAGTGGCTGCGGGTGCCACGCAACCCGTCATTACCCTTGCGGTTGGTTGCACATTGACTGCAGCCGTATCGATCATGAGACTCTGGTCACGGCATTCGGAAGACGACGGCACCGTTGACGACCTCAAAGGAATTGCCGCTTTTATGGGGACTGCCGCCACCCTGACGGCAGTATGTGCAACTGATCATGATTGGCATGCGCCCAGAGATATCGCCGCCAGAAATCTTGGCGCTCTCGGCGAGTCATTGACGGTCGAGTTTTTCAAATCGACGCTGGAGCGCTTCGGGCCATCCATTGACCGGCAGGCACTCAGTTTCAATGGCAAAGTTCTGTCCTCACTTGCCGGCACCCTGCCCTATGTGGCGGCGACTGTGTTCATCAACGGGCTGATCGCTGGCCTCTTCCAGCCGGGCGGCCCGGACGACAACCACCTGTTCGGCGAACTGCTTCTGCCGACCATTGTCGGCGCCCTGGCGAATGCCGCCAGAGGATTTGCGAACGCCAGCGCCACAGAATGTCTGTATGAATGGAACATCGGCACCGCACATCCTAAACGGGACCTGGTTCGTCCCCATGCCGGCGTGAAAAAACCCGAGGGAGACCGCATCCTGACCAAGACTGCTATTCGGTTTTTCATCAGCAGCTGCAGGAACGCTATCTATACAAAACTGCGCAGCAAGGGATTAACTCCGATACAGGCCGGAATCATCGCACAATCCATTTATGGATTTTTTGCCCAACATCGGGATTTGATATTCGACCTGATGCAAGGTGAAGGTTGGGTGTCCACCGCAGAGACCCGCACCTGATCCGCTTGCCTGTAGGGAGGGTGCGGATCGACAAAGGGTCCAGCGCACTGAACGATCAACGTGGCGTCATACGGGCTCACCACGCACAGACCACGCATTCACCGCACGATTGAGCAACATCAAAAAGATGTCAAAACATTAACTTTGTTATATCAGTCCGAGATACAACTCCTCTGAGGGCAATCACCGACCCGGTATCAGGAGGAGCAATGGATCCGAACAACGACAAACTTTCCGAGGAACAAGAAGCCGAACCTTTCATCGAGATCAATGAGGGTCTGGCGGTGGTGGCGGTCACTTGCGCACTCTTCGTGCTGGCCGTGGGATTGGCACTGGCCATTGGCGAACATGTCTGGGGCTATCCGTACAAGGCGCTGCAAACACCGACACTCATGGATAAGCACCGCTAAACTGACGGTGCAGGGGCAGCGCTACCGCGCCTCATCAATCCAGGCCATCTGAATCGCTTCAAGGATCTTCTCGCCCGACCGGGCGGGATCATCATTGAAGCCTTCCAACTCAATCACCCACCGGTGCAGATCGGTGAAACGCACCGTCAGCGGATCCATATCGGGGTGCTTGTCGTACAGCGCTTCGGCAATCTGCAGAGTATCGGTCCATTTCATCAGTGATTCTCACGCGCGTGGTTGATCGTGTACTTGGGAATCTCGACCACCAGGTCTTCAGTACCAATGACCGCCTGACAAGAGAGACGCGAAGTCGCCTCCAAGCCCCAGGCCATGTCGAGCAGATCTTCTTCTCTTTCCTCGGCCTCGTTGAGCGAGTCAAAGCCCTCGCGCACCACCACGTGGCAGGTAGTACAGGCGCAGGATTTTTCGCAGGCATGCTCGATCTCGATCTCTTGCGCGAGAAGCGCATCGCACACCGTGGTACC
>JBEGNF010000054.1:0-15014 GCA_041182625.1 Pseudomonadota bacterium
TCTCACCCGACCATACCCAACTGGTGACGCGCGATGAAGATCGCCGCTTGGTGCAGACCGTCGATATCAAGACCATCGACCGTTACCGTACCGAGCGTGTGTTTCGAGACGGGGAAGGTAATGTACAGCGTACCGTCATCACCGAGCGAATCAATGACAGCGCAACCCGAACTCGTGTTCTGGATTCAGAGGGCAATGACGTTGAGACCACGGTGCTCCACACCTACCGTCACCATGGCGAAACCCTGACGCTGGAAGACAAGCTCTCGGCCGATGGCACACGAACATTTACCACCCGCGACAAGGACAATCATGTCCGGAAAACCGAAATCGCTGCGCTCGATGCCAAGCCTGCAGAGATTGTGGAATTCGTACGCGAACAACTCCACCACGACATCGCCGACTTCCTGACGGCGCTACGCCAAAAGGACACTGCGGGCATGATCCTCTCGACCGCCCGCATCGCGCTTGACTATGCGCGCTCCGAAGGCATGGTCACTGCCCAGTTGGATGGGCTGGTCGGCGATGTCTCCAGCGGTCTGGCACTGGTCAACTCGCTGCGCTCTATCCGCTCGGGCGACACGCTCGCCAAGATCGGCGGCACCGTGGGGTTATTGAATAGCACGAACTATCTCGCGGCGAACCATTTTGGGGGCGCTTATCTCTCAGGACCGCAATCTGCGGCGCTCTCGACCGCCGGCGCCATCCTGTCGATTGCCAGCTTGGCCAAACTCGGCGACATGCTCGAAGCCGGACAGGTCGGTTCAGCGGCTGCCACGGTGGTCTCGGCGCTCAATGCGATCAGCTATCTCTCCAAGGGCACGTCCCTGATGGGTGCGGGCGCACTGGTGCCGATCAATCCGATCGCGATGGTGGTGGCTGCCTACGTACTCGATCAGTTGTTTGCGTCTGATCCGCCACCACCGCCCCCGGTGGGCAGCGCGCACTTCTTCCGACAGGCCGATGGACAACTCGCCTACCGAATTGAGAACGCCAACCCGCTGGGGCGCTCGATACTCCAGAAGCGACTGGATGAGCTTCTACCGAAGCTGGAATCGCAGATCGCTGCTGCGAATGCGGTCATCACGGACCCCACTCATCAGTTGCAGCTGGTTGCGTCACGGATGCCAATCATTCATATCTCGTCATGGCCCACCTACACCGACAATGGCGTCAGTAATTTCTATTTCGCGATCGAGCAAACCGACCCAATGCGCGACAACCCGAACTGGATGGGTGTGTCACGACTGGATCTGGTAGAGCACTATGGCGAGACCCTGCTTCTGCCCGAGGCGCTGGTACAGCAGTGGGAAGTCGATCATCTGCGCGCCAAATTTGGCGCTGATGAATCCCACTGGCAGACCGAGTCGGCCTGGCTACGATCCAAGAGCCCCGTCGAGCAGGAACGCTCGCGGCTGCAAGCGGCGTTTGAACAGGCGGAGGAAGAATGGCAAGCCTTATCCGCTGCGAAGCTCGTGGCATCTGAGCTGGGTCAAGTTGTTGAGGATGAGTCGCACTCGGGTCAGCAACAGACCCTGGAAGCCCAGCGCCAGCAGGCGCGTCTGCAGATGGAATCGGCCCGTGCCACCGTGGAGGCATTCAATGCCAGTCACCCGGTCGACCCAAGGCTCGCTGCACGTGCCAGCGCCGAAGAAGAAGCGGTATTTGCCCGCACCCATGCGGCACGCGACACGGTAGCCTTGCAATGGACACGCGTGATTGCCATCGATATTGGCGGCGACGGCATACAGATCAATGACCTGCCCGGCGAGGTCGGCAGTGACTTGGATAGCATCACGCATCAGCAGGTCGCCCGCTTTGATGTCGATGGTGATGGCTACCGCGAGGCCACGCAATGGGTGTCCCCCGCAGATGCCCTGCTCGGCATCGATCGTAGCGGCAATGGCGTGCTGGATGATGGCAGCGAGCTCTTCAATGCCTCCGATGTGCCGTTCGACCAGCACGGTCTACCCTCGCTTGCGTATGTTGATGCAAACGACGATGGCCTGATCAATCGCGATGATCCGGTCTATCAGCAGCTTCGTCTGTGGGTGGATCTGGATGGCGATGGGAGCTCGGGCTCGCTAGAGGTGTTTGACATGAACCTGCGCCCGGTGGGGCTGCCCGCTGAGCAGCTCTTGGATCAGCCACGCGCTCCGATGGCGATCGACGCGATCGACTTGGAGAACCACCGCGTGCGCTTTGCCGATGGCAGCAGCGCTGGCATGCACACCATGAACCTGCTCTCGCACGTCAAGGGCTTGCAGATCGTGCAAGATGAGGCCACCCGCAACCTCAATGTGCTGCATGAGGATGGCTTGCGCGAGAACTTCGTGACGATGGTCGAGGACATGAGCGCGCTCACTGAGCTGCAGTCCGCGAATCTGTCATCCGTGCGCCGGGCCGAGCTGCAAGCGCTGGCAAAGCGCTATGGCTTGAATCCTGAATCCGCTGAATTTGCCGATATCGTGCGCAGCCTGCGCTCGGCTGCTGCCAGCACGGAGGCGGAGACGGTGATTTATTTCGGGGATGAGGATGTCTGGGTTGATCCTGCATTCAGAGAGCAGCTCGCGCAGATGCGCATCCGGTTTCGACGGCTGGGGGATGGGTCGGCTGGGTCTGCATCGGTTGCCGAGGGCGATCAGCTGGCCCGGTTCGGTACCCCATTGCAGACCCAAGCCATCAACAATACGTCGGCCTTCGACGACCGCTGGACCGAAAGCCGCAGGGTCTCAGCTACGGATATCCAGAGCGACCTGGTAGCGCCAGCACCTGAGCCGCAAAGTACCTCCGAACAGCTTGCATTACCATCTGACGTCTACAGCCTACTGGAAATCACCAAGGGTGCTCAGGACGGGAGTGTCGTCACCCGGCAAGTCATTCCAGTCAGCGACCCTGCTCGTCCAGAGGCTACCGTCAGCACCCTCAGTGTCTACGTCACACAGCAGCCCGTCGCCCGCCTGGCACCGCTTGAGCTGGTGATGAATGAAGATGCCAAGCTAAAAATCGGCTATGCGCCGCTGGAACAGCGGGCGATGGCGCTACTGGGGAGCGCTGCTGGCTCCGTCAAACTGCTAGGCATCCGCAGCAGCGTCCATGGGACGGTATCGATTGATGATGAAGCCGGCCGACTGCAGTTCAGACCAGAAACCAACTACGTCGGCGACGCCAGCCTGACGGTGGTGCTGGCCGACAGGCTCGGTCGAGTTTACGAGCAACAGCTCAACATAAGGCTGGTGCCTGTGAACGATGCGCCGACGGTGCTGGGCGAATCGATGGTGTCTGCCGAAGATGTGCCACTGCTGATCGATGGCGCGATGCTGCTGGCCAATGACCGAGATCCCGAGGGTGATGCACTGACCATCAGCGGTATCGGGCGCGTCATGCTGGGCAAGGCAGAGCTGCTCGCCAACGGGATGATCCACTACACCCCACCCACGGATCAGTACGGAGTAACGGATACGGTTGAGTATTTTGTCAGCGATCGATACGGCGCAAGCTCGGTTGCGAAGATCCGAATCTTGCTGGCACCCGTCGAGGACGCTCCCTCCGTCGTGTCGGAACGCGTGATCAACGCCCATGAAGATCAAGTGGTACGCATGGCCGCCCCTTTGCTGCTGGCAAACGACTTTGATACCGACACCGATGCGCGGGTAGGGTCAACGGCCTTGCGCATCACCGCCGTAGGCGCGGCCGAACATGGCGAGGTGAGACTCGACGATGGCGATATCGTCTTCCGCCCCGAGCACAACTACAACGGTGTAGCTGCCTTCAGCTACACCGTCACCGATGCCAGCGGACGCTCGACCACTGGGCGCAGCCAGATTCGCATCGATCCAGTGACCGATGCACCACTAGTCGCTGATGAAACCATCGCCGCCACCGAAGATCAGCCGCTGATCATCGATACCGCGCTGTTGCTGGCCAATGAGATCGATACCGACATTCTGCGAGGCGAGGATCAAACCCTCTGCGTGGTCGCCATCGATCAGATCCAAGGTGGCACCGCAAGGCTGCGTGATGGGCAAATCGTGTTTACGCCAGAAGCCAATCGGGTCGGACCCACGGGATTCCGGTATACCGTCAGCGATGGCGCTGGCGGTCTGGCGCAGGGCAATACCGTGATCACCCTCACACCCGTCAATGATGCGCCCATCGTGCCTGTGATGCATGGTCACACCGACGAAGACCAGCCGCTGTCGATCATGTTGGCTGATCTGCTTAAGAACGCGACCGATGTCGATGATGATCATGCATCGCTCTGCTTTGCCGGTATCGGCAAGGTCGCCGGCGGCACGGTCGTTCTGCAGAACGATCGGCTGCTGTTCACGCCCGAGAAGGATTACGCCGGCTCGGCGACGATCGAGTATCGGGTCGCCGATGCGCAGGGGCTAACGACGACTGGACTCTATGCGGTCGATGTCAGCGGTATTAACGATGCGCCGCGTCAGCTGGATGGGGTCCGGCTGCAGCCCGTCGCAGATGAAGATCAGGAGATCCGCATCAGCGAATCCGCGCTACTTCAATGCTTCATCGATCCTGACGGTGACCCGATACGGGTGCTGCCCGAGTCGCTGCGGGCACTGGCCAGCGGAGACCGGGTGAGCTTTGATGAGCAGCGGCGTGAGCTGGTGTTTCGCGCGGCACCCCATGCAAATGGCGAGCGTTGTGTGTCTTTCGCTGTCACCGAGGGCACACTCGCCTCGCAAGCGGCCACCCTGAAGCTACAGCTACGGCCGGTCAATGATGCGCCCGAGGTCAAGCCCGTGGGATTCCAGATGCTCGAGGACGGCGGAGAGACCGATCCCACAAAGTCGGCATGGACGTATATCTCACATGATCTGCTGCTATCAGAAGCTTCCGATGTCGATGGTGATTCACTATGTATTACTTCCGTTGGTAGTGGCAGAACATTGGGAGCGCTGCGTTCACTGCCAATCAAGGTAGAAAATGATCCAGACAAACGGCAAATCCGTGTGCTGGCACCCATAAACTATGTTGGCGCACTAGAGTTTGAATTCACAGTCGAGGATGGCAAAGGGAGCCAGACGACACAAAAGGCTATTGGATCGGTACAGGCTGTCAATGACGCACCAAAAATGATTATCTTCATCGGCAGTACACAAAATAACGGTCTGTTTAACGCAAACAAGCAAATAACTTCATTCAAGGTAATGGCTTGGGACCCTGAATTCGAACAAACGACTTCTTTAGCAATAGAAAAAAATCCGCTGATCGGAAAAGCTGCGCTTTCAAATCAATCAAGCTTTCGATGTGACGATATATTCAATCCAGCAGATCGGCACACCTACGGAAGGCTGACTAGCGCCACTCTCACCAGCTACAGCAGCCGCGGAAGCAGTGCCTCTACGCAAGAAGTCTGGATAAAAGCGACCGACTCCGCTGGAGGGTCTTCCATCGCTACCGTTTCATTCACCGCTTTCTACGACCCCGTCGTCATCGATCTCGACAATGACGGTCTGGAATTCATCGATCTCGATCACAGCCCCGTGCGCTTCGTCACCGATGACAGTGGTCAAGCACGCCGGATCGCCTGGGTCGGCGCGGATGATGGCATCCTCGCTTATGACGTCGATGGCGACGGCCAGATCAATCGCTTCGACGAGATCGCCTTTGGCAGTCATGTGGGTCGTCAGACTTCAGATATCAGCGACCTGCAAGCGCTGCAGCATGTCGAGTTCGACAGCAATCAGGATGGCGTCTTTGATGCCAGCGACGGCAAATGGCAGCAGTTCAGGCTCTGGCGTGACCTGAACAGCAATGGCAAAAGCGATGCAGGCGAGCTGCAAACCCTGCAGCAGGCTGGTCTGCGCCAGCTCTACCTGAACGGCAATGTCCTCAACCGCTTCGAGGGCCCCGATGCACTGGTGCGCGGCTACACTCGCGCGGTGACTGATGATGGTCGGTTGCTGCAGGCGGCCGATGTCTGGCTCAATGTCGATGACGGCTCACGCGCCGAGGTGCCCGCACCCGTGCCGGCGCGTGAAGCCCTCGCGATGGAGACTGATCAGCTCGCCTCGCTGCTCAAACAGCTCGCCGACACACCTCCCGGAGGCAATCATGCGCCGCTGCGCTACGGGTACCTGCCCACGCAATACGCCGATGAGGGAGATTTCTTCCACCTGGACATTGCACCGAACTTCTTCATCGATCCGGATGTCGGCGACACCCTTGACTTCTCTGCAACGCTTGCCGATGGTAGTCCCCTGCCCGAGTGGCTGAGCTTCGATCCTCAGCGGCTGCGCTTTGAGGGTATGCCCTCTGGCGAGGATGCTGCCCAGCTGCAGGTCGTGCTGCGCGCGACCGATCCGCAGCAATCGAGCACGGAGACGGTGTTCGATCTGATCGTCAGCCCGGCCTTCACGCTGCCAGAGGAATCGGTCACGCTGGACGACAGCCTCGTGTCAGCGCAGCAGAATCTGTCGTGGAACGCACTGCTGCCGATGGATGAGTGGTTGGCGGCGACCTCGGCTGAGTCCTTGTCAGAGGTCGATGCTTGGGCCGAAGTGCCTCTGATGGATCAGTCGGCTCTTGGCCTTGAAGACACACCGGTATCCGCTGGAGTCGCGATCACCGCCCCCGAGCACACCATCGCCCAGCTCTTTCAGGATTTCATACAAGGTACCTCGGGTGATGATGCCTATGACTTTCATCCCGGCGACGGCTGGCGCAGTCTGCAAGACCCGGGCGGCGATGATCTGATTCGCATCGAACTCGATCATGCAGAATCCACCCTGCAATTTGAGCGACAAGGCTCGGATCTGAGTCTATCGGTCGCCGGTACTCACGATGGCGTTCTGATCGCCGGCTGGTATGAGCGCAATGAATCTGGCGCGGCCGTGCATCAGATCGAACGATTTCAGCTGAGTGATGGCCGAGCGCTCGTTGCCTCGGATCTTGAACAGCTGATCGCGGCGCAGTCAGTGACGATCAATTATTCCGGCAGTCAGTTCTGGCGATGAGTCACGCATCCCTGCACCACGACATCACGCATGTCGTCGATGACGCTCGCGCTCACGATCAGTCGGCAGCCGGCAATTCCGCAACCGATGCGCAGGAGGCATCGCACCGCCGCCCCGCTTCTGCCTCAGGTCTGACATGTTTGCTGGGCGTCGCACGATCTCACGGCATTGCTGCAGATGCTGAGCAGCTCATGCATGAATTCGGCGACCATGCCGGAGCCTTTGGCAGGAAATCTATTCTGCATGCAGCTCACAAATTGGGGCTCGCTGCGAAATGTCGGCGCATATCCGCTGAACGACTTCATCATTTTCCGTCGCCATCGATTGCTTCGGACATCGACGGAAATTTCATGTTGATCGGTCACGCCGAAGGACCGAATACTCTGACAACCCACACGGGAAAGAACGGTAGGGTGATGATCATCGACCCTTTGACATCGTCTCGCTCATGGATGGCCATGGATGATTTCATGGCTCGATGGGATGGCCAACTGATCTTGTTTGCATCGCGTGCCTCGCTAGCCGCTGAGGCACGACGCTTTGATTTCACCTGGTTCATACCTTCAGTGATCAAATACCGCAAGCTGCTGCTGGAAGTGCTGCTGGTATCAGTGGCGCTTCAGCTGTTCGGGCTGGTCACGCCCTTGTTCTTCCAGGTCGTGATGGACAAGGTGCTGGTACATCGCGGATTCAGTACGCTGGATGTGATCGCGATCGGTCTGCTGGTGGTCAGTCTGTTCGAGGTCGCGTTAAGCACACTACGCACCTACGTGTTTTCGCATACCTGCAGCCGCATCGATGTTGAACTTGGTTCAAAACTATTCAGTCATCTGCTGTCTCTGCCGCTACCTTGGTTCCATGCGCGGCGCGCCGGCGACTCTGTGGCACGCGTACGTGAACTGGAAAATATTCGTAGTTTCCTCACCGGGAACGGTATCACGCTGGTGCTCGATCTGCTTTTCTCGGTGATCTTCATGGGTGTCATGCTGCTCTACAGTACGACGCTGACGCTGATCGTGGTGCTGTCTCTGCCCTGCTATCTGATGCTGTCGATCCTGGCGACTCCGATACTCAGGCAGCGGCTGGATGAAAAATTCCGGCGTAGTGCAGAAAATCAGGCCTTTCTGGTCGAGACAGTTAATGCCATCGACACAGTGAAAGCCATGGCTGTGGAGCCCAGCTGGCGACGTAAATGGGAAAACCAGCTCGCGGCTTATCTGGAAGCAGCCTTTAGAGCGGGCAACATAGGGAACTGGGCCAGCAACCTCGTCTCGCTGATCGGCAAGCTGGTGACGGTGGCGACGATGTGGATAGGTGCACGCCTGGTCATTGAAGGCCAGCTAACCGTCGGCCAACTTGTCGCCTTCAATATGTTGGCAGGACATGTCGCTAATCCGGTCATGCGGCTGGCTCAGATGTGGTCGGATTTTCAGCAAGTCGGCGTGTCGGTGCAAAGGCTGGGGGACATCCTGAATTCGGAGGTAGAAAAATCCTCATCCGGTACCGCTCTGCCTCCTGTCCGGGGCCGCATCGATTTTGATCATCTGTTTTTTCGCTATCGGCCTGATGGCAAGGACACGCTGACTGATATCCATCTGAGTATCAGGCAAGGCGAAGTCGTTGGCATCGTAGGCAGATCGGGTTCGGGCAAGAGCACGCTGACGCGGCTGCTGCAACGTCTGATGCTGCCTTCCAGTGGCCGCATTCTGGTGGATGGCATGGATATCGCCTTGGCAGATCCGTCATCACTGCGCCGGCAGATTGGCATCGTGCTCCAGGAAAGTCAGCTATTTAACGGCACCGTGAGGGAAAACATCGCACTGGGCGACACCGGTGTGCCGCTGGAACGGGTCATGCGTGCAGCCCATCTGGCCGGGGCGCATGCCTTCATATCCGAGCTTCCCGAAGGCTACGACACTATGCTCGGCGAACATGGCACCGGTCTATCGGGCGGGCAAAAACAGCGCATTGCGATTGCGCGGGCACTGATGCGCGACCCTCGCATACTCATCTTCGACGAGGCAACCAGCGCACTCGACTACGAATCCGAGCGCGTCATACAGTCCAATATGGCGGCTATCTGCAAAGGAAGAACGGTGCTCATCATCGCCCACCGGCTGACTGCTGTGCGACACGCTGATCGCATTCTGGTACTCGAGCAAGGCCGGCTGGTAGAGCAAGGCCGGCATGATGAGCTGATCCGTCGGCAAGATGGTTTTTATCATCGTCTGCACAGCATGCAAGCGGCATGAGTGCGCGGATTATTCTCGTGACTGGCGCTGCGGCGGCGCTGGCACGGCGCTATCTCGACTGCTGGCGCCACGCATGGGCCACGCGTGCCGACCACGATCGTGAAAGCCGCAGACATGACGAGGCTGAGTTTCTCGCCGGCTCGCTGGCACTGCAACATACCCCGGTCTCACCTGCCCCAAGAGTGGCAATCTGGCTGTTGATGGTTTTCTCGCTGGCCGCGCTGCTGTGGGCATGTGTTGGCAAGCTCGATATCGTGGCCAGTGCCCCGGGTAAAGTGATCGTTAGCGGCAACACCAAAGCGATTCAAGCGCTGGGCACCGCGAGTGTGCGGGAAATTCATGTGCGCGACGGCGATGCTGTCGTGGCAGGACAGCTGCTGCTGGTGCTCGATCCTACCGAACCCGCCGCTGATGTTGAGCGGATTGCCAGCGACTTGCAAATGGCGCACGCTCAGGCACTCGAAGCCCGGCGGGTACTCGATGCCATCGACCGGGGAAGGTTTGTACCTCAGGAAGCTCCTGCAAATTTTTCTGTGGCGCGCGCTCATGAGCTGACCGTAAAAGCCGAAGCCGCTTACAACGAATTCCGCTCGAGGCTGGCGCGCATACAGGCCGAACTCGAGAAGCGTCAGGCCGAGCTGCAATCGACTGTTACGCACATAGAAAAGCTGGAGAACACCCTGCCCTACACACAGGCCCGGGCGAAGGACTACAAACAGCTCAATGAACGTAACTTCATGTCGCGACATGCGTGGATGGAGAAAGAGCAGCTACGCCTCGAACAGGAAGGCGAACTCGCCACTCAGCGCAGCCGCGTATCGGAAATCCATGCCGCTTTGCGAGAAAGTCAGGCACAGCGCCGGGCCTTTATCACCGAGACCCGCCGACAGCTGCTGGACAACTGGTCAGAGGGTCGTCAAAAAGCAGCGGTACTGGAGCAGGAACTGGTGAAGGCACAATCGAGGCTTCAGTTGACACGTCTCACTGCGCCGATCGATGGTACGGTGCAGCAGTTGGCGGTGCATACCATCGGCGGCGTCGTGACGCCTGCTCAGGTGCTGATGCTGGTCGTGCCCCGTCAGCAGCTTGTCGAGATCGAGGCCATGCTGGAAAACAAGGATGTCGGCTTCGTGCACCCCGATCAGGCGGTCGAGATCAAGCTGGATGCTTTTCCATTTACGCGCTACGGCACCGTTCAGGGAACGGTCGCTCACATCTCACGGGATGCGATCACTGATGAAAAGCGCGGCCTGCTGTATCTGGCAAAAATACGACTGGAGAAAAATACCGTGAACGTCGATGATCATGAAGAGCCTATCGTTCCCGGCATGTCAGTTACCGCCGAAGTCAAGACAGGCCAGCGATCCGTGATCGAGTATCTCCTGAGCCCGGTGATGCAATACAAGAGTGAAAGCTTGAGGGAGCGATGAGAGCGCAATGTGTCGCCACGCCACGCATCAATCGCCCAGCTGACTCAGGCAGTAGGCCGCAATACTCTCTTGCACAGACTCATCCTCGCCAACCGCCTTCGACAAGCGAATCTCAAGCTGCGGATACTTCTCGCGCAGCTCGTCGATCAACGGGGGAAGATCACGTAGCACGTGCCCTCCCTGCCCTAGAAACACGGGCACCACGCTGACTTGCGAAAACCCGTTCTGCACCAATTCATCAACGCGCTCCGGTAGACGAGGCGACATCAGCTCCAGAAAAGCCAAGGACACTGGCGTGTCCGGGCGTATCTGTCGAGCGCGCTCGGCCAGACGCTCAAACGGTATTGCCCAGCGGGGATCGCGAGCGCCGTGCGCAAACAAAATCAGTGCTTGTTTTTTTTCCATCAATGTCTCTCCACCCACCAGAGCGCCGCGATCGCAGCCAGAAGGAACACCGCACTGGGAGTCAGTGCCGTCGCTAGCGGCGGCCAAGTATTAAGCAAACCTATGTGCGAGAAAAGATTATTCAGCAAATGGAAGGATACGCCGATCATGATGCCGATAAAGATCTTCAGCGATATTCCGCCGCTCCGGCTCTGCAGATAAGCAAATGGCAACGCCAGCGCCATCATCACGAATACCGCCAGCGGATACAGCAGCTTGGTCCAAAGCGCGATTTCATAGCGCTCGCTGCGCTGCTTGTTCTCTTCGAGGTGACGGCTAAACAGAGCCAGATCAACCGCTGACATCTTGCTTGGCTCAGCCACCAGCACGGCCATGATCTCTGGCGTGATCTCGGAATTCAGTACGCTGCTCGGCAGCTTGCGGCTAAGCACCAGCGGCGGGTTGCGCTCATCGGCGGGCGAAAGATCCCGCGCAAAACGCAGCTCTTCGACGTTAGTCAACTGCCACCGACCAGTGTCAATGAACCTCGCTTCTTCAGCAGAGATCATTGCCATCATGTGCATATCAACATCAAATTCATAAATTCTCAGCTTGCGAAGCACGCCATCGGTATCGACCTTGCGCGCATTCAGAAAGCGGGACCCGGCAGCTGTCTTACCGTCCGCACCCCGGATGACATCCTTGGCCCACAGTCCGGTTCGAAACTCGGATGAAATGGTTGCGCCCATCACGCGACGTCGGAAATTTTCACCGAATTCAGTCGCCTTGGGCGCGATGAATTCGCCTAGCGCAAATGTCAGCACGGCCAGCGCCAGAGTTGCTGGTAACAGTAGCCTGGCAGCGCCGCGCATCGACAGCGATGAGGCTCGCATGACGGTGAACTCGGAACGCGAAGCCAGCTGGGCCATGACGTAAATCGTGCCGATCAGCGCGGCAATCGGCATCAGTTCGTAGGCATAGGCTGGCAATCGGAGCGTCACATAAATGAATGCATGCTCGATCCGGTAAGGACCGCGACCCACCGCCCGCACTTCACCCATCATGTCGAAGAACGCGAACAAAGCGAGGAAAGATATCAGCACAAAAAGCACTGAGCGGTAGATCTCAACCGACAGGTAGCGGCGAAGTACGCGCATCAACTGACCGCCTTTCTGGCTGACAGCAAACGACGTACGGCGATGAGCAACGCCATCGGATGCCACCGGCTGTTGGTGTTATTGCGCCAGAAAAAAAGCAGCGCAATGATCATGAGCACCATCAGGTGCAAGGGCCACCACCCCGCACCAAAAGACAGCCTCCCCTGACCTACTGCTGCTTGAATGATGCCCACCGAGTTACTGTAGGATACAGCCAGCACTAGGGCAATCATGAGATTAAGGGTCCGTCCGCGCCGCGGGTTGACGAATCCGAGCGGGATAGCCAGCAGCATCTGCAACAGACACATCATCGGTACGGCGACACGCCAGAGCAGTTCAGCAAGATTGGATTCGGTTGGCTCGCGAACCAGTGTCGCGGTTGGCAGAACGCGCGACGCCTTGATATTAGAAATTTCACGATTGCTGCCAGCAACCACGATCACATAGCGACCAAAGTCCATGGTCTGAAACTCTGGTGTTCCTGGCATTCCGTCATAGCGGCGACCATTACGCAGCTCTAGCAGTTTGTCGCCCCGCTCATCGAGAACGACGGAGCCCTCGCGAGCCACGACGACGCTGCTCTCGTCGTTACGTGATTGACTGACGAACACATTCTCAACCTTGCGAGTATCCGAGGACAGGCCCTCGACGAAAAAAATCCGGTCGCCTGACGCGGACTCCTGAAATTTCCCCGGGGAGATGCGCGAAATATCCTCTCGGTTACGAAATCGTTCTTTGTACTCATACGAAAGACGACTTGCCCAAGGGGTGAGCCACAGTGACAGTGCAGCCGTCACCAGCACCAGCGGAAGACCCACGGACAAGACGGGTCTGATCCAACGCATCAGCGACAAGCCGGAAGCAAACCAGACCACCATCTCCGAATCCTGATAGCTGCGGGCGACCACCAGCAGCACGGAAATGAAAGCCGTTAGCGAGATAATGACTGGCATGTACACCAGCGCAGAGAAACCGAGCAGCGCCACCACGTCGCTGGACGCCACCTGTCCTGCGGCAGCATCGCCGAGGATACGGATCAGCATCACGGTGATAACAATCGTGAATAGCGTGGTGAACACTGCACCGACAGTGTTCAGCAGCTCGCGACGTATGGCGCGCTGAAAAATCATCCGAGGACTATAATTGGCGGGATTAAAGGAGTGGCCATGGACTTTAGCATAAAAGCTTTTAATACAAAAAACGCAATCACCCAGCACAAATCATCTTGCATCGCCGTGGGTGTCTACGAAGGCGGCAAACTTTCTCACGCAGCGAAAGCGCTCGACCTCAAAGGTGCGCTAGGCGCTGCATTGAAGAGCGGCGATATTACCGGCAAGCCGGGCACGACCCTGCTGGTTCATCTCAGCAGCGGCCCGGCAAAGCGGATCCTGCTAGTGGGTCTCGGTGCGCAGGATAACGTCAGCGACCGTAATTTCACCTCGGCCGTTCAGGCCGTCGCCCGAGTTTTCGCCACGCTGGGTGCCAACGACGGCATGTTGGCGCTACCGCTGGACTGTGTAACGGGGCGAGATGCGCATTGGGCGTTGCGCGCCGAGGTGATCGCGCTGCGCGAGAGCGTGTTCCGCGCTGACGGTCTCAAGAGCAAGAAAGACGACACCGCGAACGGCGTGCGCAAGGTAACGCTGGCCGTCGACGTGGCCGATGCGGCCACCAAGCGCGCGCTAGCGCAAAGCGTTGCGCTGGCCAACGGCATGGATCTCTCCAAAACGCTGGGCAATCTGCCGCCGAACATCTGCACCCCGACCTATCTGGCGGATACAGCAAAGAAAATCGCCCGTGAATTTGGTCAGAGTGTGGAAGTTCTCGACCGCAAGCAGCTCGAAGCACTCAAGATGGGTAGCTTTCTGTCGGTGACCAATGGTAGCCCGCAGCCACCCAAATTTATCGTTCTCAAGCACATGGGCGGCAAGGCCAAGGAAGCGCCCGTTGTACTGGTCGGTAAAGGCATTACCTTCGACACTGGCGGCATTTCGCTCAAGCCGGGCAGCGGCATGGATGAGATGAAATACGACATGTGCGGTGCTGCTTCGGTGCTTGGCACAATGCGCGCTATCGGAGAAATGGCATTGCCGCTGAACGTGATCGGCGTGATCCCCACTTGCGAGAACATGCCCTCAGGCACCGCGACCCGCCCGGGCGACATTGTCACCTCGATGTCGGGCCAAACCATCGAGATCCTGAACACCGACGCCGAAGGCCGCCTGATCCTGTGCGATGCCCTCACCTACGTGGAGCGCTTCAAGCCAGCCTGCGTAATCGATATCGCAACCCTCACCGGTGCCTGCGTCACTGCGCTCGGTCATCACAACACCGGTCTGTTCACCCGCCACGATGATGCGCATGACGAACTGGCCAATGCACTCATCGCCGCCGGCAAATACGCGAATGACACTGCATGGCGCATGCCCATCGAGGATGCCTATCAGGAACAATTGAAATCAAACTTCGCCGATATGGCCAACATCGGCGGCCCGCCGGGTGGGAGCATCACCGCAGCCTGCTTCCTCGAGCGCTTCACCAAAAAATATACCTGGGCGCACTCGAGCGCTTCACCAAAAAATATACCTGGGCGCACTTGGATATTGCAGGTACCGCATGGAAGAGCGGTGGAGCGAAGGGTGCCACGGGCCGGCCGGTGCCGCTGCTGACGACGTTCTTGCTAGAGCGCTTAAGTCACTGAGGTTAAAACAGTCATTGCATTTATAAAGGGAGCAAAGGCTCCCTTTTTTTTCGTCACTATGCTGGCCATACCAACACACCGAATAGTCACGTACTAGTAGCTCGCAC
>JBEGNF010000055.1:0-14330 GCA_041182625.1 Pseudomonadota bacterium
TGCCATGGGTGCCCAGCACCCAGTCACGCACGTGATCGATCGCGGCATTGGCCGCTGAGGCGGCCGACGACAGACCGCGAGCTTCGATGATCGCCGCACCACGCTTGCCGACGGTCGGCAAGAAAGTGTCACGGTTCCACGCATCGTCATTGATCATGTCTTTGACCGATTTGCCGTCGATGTTCGCGAAACGATAGTCGGCGTACATTGTGGGAGAGTGGTTGCCCCAGACGCAGAGCTTTTCGATCGATGCGACCGGCTTGCCCGTCTTGGCAGCGATCTGCGACAGCGCACGGTTATGGTCCAGTCGCAGCATGGCGGTGAAATTCTTGGCCGGCAGGCTGGGTGCGGATTTCATGGCGATGTACGCGTTGGTGTTGGCCGGGTTGCCAACCACCAGTACCTTCACGTTGCGCGAGGCAACCGCGTCCAGCGCCTTGCCCTGCACGGTGAAGATCTGGGCGTTCGCCTCCAGCAGGTCTTTACGCTCCATGCCGGGGCCACGGGGGCGGGCACCGACCAGCAGCGCCACGTCGGCATCCTTGAATGCGGTCATTGGGTCGGCATGCGCGGTCATACCAGCCAGCAGCGGGAATGCGCAGTCGTCGATTTCCATCATCACGCCCTTGAGCGCCTTTTGTGCCTTTTCGTCGGGGATTTCCAGCAGTTGCAGGATCACGGGCTGATCTTTGCCCAGCATGTCGCCGTTGGCGATGCGGAAGAGCAGTGAATAACCGATCTGGCCGGCGGCGCCGGTCACAGCAACGCGCATAGGGGCTTTAGCCATCTTGAATCTCCAATTTGGTCGTGATGTCGGGATGGGGGTCTGGCGGCTTTGCCGCAGATCTCTCTGCGAGCGCAGGGGCCAAAAAGTTTGGTCGCGAGTTTAGGCGCGACGTACAGCTCTGTCAATGCATATCTTATATCTTATATAAGACATATTACAGGAACAATGTTCTGGACGTTAAGCCCGGTTCGTGGTGAAATTGCGCGCCATGAGTCAGACCGTCTCCCCGCCCGCAGTTCCTGGTCAGGCCGCCGTTTCCGGTGGCGCGGGATCCGCTTCGCCCACCTTCAGCCCGCTGTACCAGCAGATCAAGGCGCTGATCATGCAAAGCCTGCAAACGGGGGAGTGGAAACCGGGCGAATTAATCCCCAGCGAGGTCGAGCTGGCCTATCGCTACAAGGTCAGCCAAGGCACGGTGCGCAAGGCCATCGATGAGCTGTCCGCTGATAACCTGGTGGTGCGTCGCCAGGGCAAGGGCACCTTTGTCGCCACCCATCACGAAGCCCGCGTCCAGTTTCGCTTCCTGCGCCTGATGCCCGATGCGGGCGATGCGCATCAGCCTGAAAACCATATTCTCGAGGTCAAACGCCTGCGTGGTCCGGCCGAGGTTGCCCGGGTGCTCGATATCAAGGCAGGCGACTCCGTCGTGTTCATCCGCCGTCTGCAGCACTTTGACGCCGTCCCGACCATCATGGAAGAAATCTGGCTGCCCGGCGCCATCTTCAAAGGGCTCACTGCGGAACGTCTGGCTGAATATAAAGGCCCCATGTATGGCCTGTTCGAGACCGAGTTTGGCACCCAGATGATTCGGGCTTCGGAAAAGCTCAAGGCGGTCGCTGCAGATGAACTCGCTGTGGAGTTGCTGAAGGTGCAACCGGGAACGCCGCTGCTGAGCGTCGAGCGCGTCGCTTTCACGTATGGCGACCGACCAGTCGAATTGCGACGTGCCCTGTATGTGACGACTGATTATCACTACCACAACGAGCTGATTTGAAATCGCCCGGTGAGCAATCGTCCCTGGCCCGGTCTTTATCTGAAATGCGCGATGAGAATATGCAACACAGGCTGCGCATCACGGCCTGAACGGAATAGCCCAAGCAGATAGAATCGGGGCATCAGTGCACTATACGAAGCCCCATCGTTGGAGAACAAACCCATGTCAGAAGCGACAACCGACCTTAGCAACAGAAAACGCTTTACCAACATTCATGTCACCGACATCCTGCGCTACCGCTTGCCGGCCGCCGGCTTCGTGTCCATCCTTCACCGGATCAGCGGCGCAATGATGTTCCTGCTGCTGCCTTTCATTCTTTATCTGTTCGACCTGTCGATCACCTCGGAGATCTCGTTTGCCTACCTCTCCGGTTTTGCTAGCCACTGGTTTGTGAAGCTGCTGATCCTCGCGCTGTCCTGGGCGTACTTGCATCACTTCTGCGCAGGGGTTCGTCATCTGGTTATGGACCTGCACATCGGTTTGTCGAAAGAGAGTGCGGCCAAATCCGCGCGTTCGGTGCTGTTCGTGAGCGTGCCGCTGGCGGTACTGGTCGCGTTCAAACTGTTCGGAGGTTTCTGAGATGGACAACAACATCGGACCCAAGCGACTGGTCGTTGGCGCGCACTATGGCTTGCGCGACTGGCTGGCTCAGCGCATCACGGCGATCGTGATGGCGGTGTTTACCATCGTCGTTCTGGTACTGTTTTTTGGCGCGTCAGAGTTCAGCTACGAGGGCTGGGCCGGGCTGTATGCGCAGCAGTGGTTCAAACTGTTCGCTTTCGTGACATTCATGTCCCTGTACTACCACGCGTGGGTTGGCGTACGTGATATCTGGATGGATTACGTCAAGCCCGTCGCGATTCGCCTGCTGCTGCAGGCACTGACGATCCTCTGGCTGGTGGGTTGTGCCGGCTGGACGGTACAGATTCTCTGGAGAGTATAAAAGTGGCATCCATCAAATCCTCCATTCCCTCCCGCCGCTTCGATGCGGTGATCGTCGGTGCGGGCGGCTCCGGCATGCGCGCTGCCCTGCAGCTCGCAGAGGCAGGTCTGAACGTGGCCGTGCTGTCGAAAGTCTTCCCGACGCGCTCGCATACCGTGGCAGCGCAGGGTGGCATCGGTGCGTCGCTGGGTAATATGTCCGAGGACAACTGGTACTGGCATATGTTCGATACCGTCAAGGGCAGCGATTATCTTGGCGATCAGGACGCCATCGAATTCATGTGCCGCGAAGCCCCGAAAGTGGTCTACGAGCTGGAGCACTTCGGCATGCCTTTCGACCGCAATCCCGACGGCACGATTTATCAGCGTCCTTTTGGCGGTCATACGGCCAACTTTGGCGAGAAGCCTGTGCAGCGTGCTTGTGCTGCAGCCGACCGTACCGGTCACGCGATGCTGCACACGCTGTACCAGCGCAATGTGCGCGCGAAGACGCATTTCTTTGTTGAATGGATGGCGATCGACCTGGTGCGCAATCAGGACGGCGATGTGCTGGGCGTAGTCGCGCTCGAAATGGAAACCGGCGACGTGATGGTGCTGGAAGCGAAGACCACCGTGTTTGCGACCGGTGGTGCAGGCCGCATCTGGGCCGCATCGACGAATGCCTTCATCAACACGGGCGATGGCATGGGCATGGCCGCGCGTGCCGGCCTGCCACTGGAAGATATGGAGTTCTGGCAGTTTCACCCGACCGGCGTGGCCGGCGCTGGCGTTCTGATCACCGAGGGCGTGCGCGGCGAGGGCGGCATCCTGATCAACAGCGAAGGCGAGCGTTTCATGGAGCGCTATGCGCCGACATTGAAAGATCTCGCGCCACGCGACTTTGTCTCGCGGTCGATGGATCAGGAAATCAAAGAAGGTCGCGGTTGCGGGCCAAAGAAGAACCACGTGTTGCTTGACCTGCGCCATATCGGCGCCGACACCATACGCAAGCGCCTGCCGTCGATTCTCGAGATCGGACACAAGTTTGCGAACGTCGACGCCACCAAAGAGCCGATTCCCGTCGTGCCGACGATTCACTACCAGATGGGCGGCATACCGACCAATATTCACGGTCAGGTAGTCGCACCGAAGAACGGCGGTCAGGAGATCGTGCGCGGACTGTACGCGATCGGCGAGTGCGCTTGCGTGTCCGTGCATGGCGCAAATCGTCTTGGCACCAACTCGCTGCTCGACCTGCTGGTTTTTGGTCGCGCGGCTGGCAATCATATCGTCGCCAGCAAGCTTAAAGAGCAGAGCCACCAGAACCTGCCAGCCGATGGTGCTGATCTCGCGCTCTCGCGCCTCGCGCACCTTGAAGCCTCGACCGGCTCCGAGCGCGTGCAGGATGTCGCGAACGACATACGCTCAGCCATGCAGCACTACTGCGGCGTGTTCCGCACGCAGGAGCTGCTGGATGAGGGCGTCAGGGAGATCATGCAGCTCGACGAGCGACGCAAGCAGGTGTCATTCAAAGATAAATCCAAGGTATTCAATACCGCGCGCGTTGAAGCGCTGGAGCTCGATAACCTGATCGAGACCGCGAAAGCGACCATCGTCTCCGCCGCTGCCCGCAAAGAATCGCGTGGCGCGCACGCGCACCGCGACCATGAGCATCGCGATGATGAACACTGGATGAAGCACACGCTGTGGTTCTCCGAAGGTAATCGCCTCGACTACAAGCCGGTGGTTACCAAGCCGCTAACCGTTGAAACATTCAAGCCGAAAGCACGCACCTTTTAAGCCCGGAAAACATCATGACCCGTACTGTCAAATTTCAGATCTATCGCTACGATCCGGACAAGGATGCCAAGCCCTATATGCAGGACCTGACGGTCACGCTACAGGACACCGACAAGATGTTGCTTGATGCGCTACAGCGCATCAAGGCCGATGTCGATGATTCGCTCGCGCTGCGCCGTTCCTGCCGCGAGGGGGTCTGCGGCTCCGACGCGATGAATGTCAATGGCAAGAACCGTCTGGCCTGCATCACCAACCTGAATGAGCTGACCGAGCCCATCGTGCTGCGGCCGCTGCCCGGGTTGCCAGTCATTCGCGACCTGATCGTCGACATGACGAACTTCTTCAAGCAGTACCATTCGATCAAGCCCTTCCTGATCAATGACTCGATCCCGCCCGAGAAAGAGCGCCTGCAGATGCCGGCCGAGCGCGAAGAGCTCGATGGCCTGTACGAGTGCATCTTGTGCGCATGCTGCTCGACGTCCTGCCCGTCGTTCTGGTGGAATCCCGACAAGTTCGTCGGCCCGGCCGGGTTGTTGCAGGCGTATCGATTTATCGCCGACAGCCGCGACGAAGCCACCGGCCAGCGTCTGGATAACCTCGAAGATCCGTATCGGCTGTTCCGCTGCCACTCGATCATGAATTGCGTTGATGTCTGCCCGAAAGGCCTCAACCCGAACAAGGCGATCGGCAAGATCAAGGAACTGCTCGTCCGACGCACGGTGTAAGCGCGATGGAGGGTTCAAGGCATCAGGACGACCCCGCACGCCGCGCGCGTCTGCGCTGGCGCAGCCGCCGTGGCTTGCTCGAGAACGACCTGATCCTGACACGCTTTCTGGATGCGCATGAGACAGAGCTCTCCGATGATGAAGTCGATGCGCTGACGCGTTTGCTGGAGTTGCCAGACAATGACCTAATGGGTCTGCTTCTGGGCCGAGATGAGGCGGAAGAGCGCTTGAATCTTCCTCATGTGATGGCATTGCTCAAGCGTCTGCGCGAAGCCTGAGGCAGACACGGGCAGCGAGGAAGCCGCACCGTCTCGATAACGATTTGCATAATTGATTATTCTTTCTGATTCAAAGGTAGAGCCATGACCCAATCCGATACCAAAGCCACGCTGTCTTTCTCCGACGGATCGCCATCGGTCGAGTTCCCGGTGTATCAGGGTTCCATCGGCCCCGATGTCATCGATATCCGCAAGCTCTACGGCGCCACCGGCAAGTTCACCTATGACCCTGGTTTCATGTCGACCGCCGCCTGCAACTCGACCATTACCTATATCGATGGTGACAAGGGCGAGCTGCTGTATCGCGGCTATCCCATCGAGCAACTGGCCGTCAACTGCGATTTCCTTGAGACCTGCTATTTGCTGCTCAACGGCGAGCTGCCCAACGCCACCGAGAAAAAGCAGTTCGTCGATACCGTGACCCGTCACACCATGGTGCACGAGCAGATGCAGTTCTTCTTCCGCGGTTTCCGTCGTGACGCGCACCCGATGTCGGTGCTGGTGGGCACCGTGGGTGCGCTGGCCTCGTTCTATCATGACTCGCTCGATATCAACGATCCACATCATCGTGAGGTATCGGCAATCCGCTTGATTGCCAAGATGCCGACGCTGGTCGCGATGGCCTATAAGTACTCTATCGGTCAGCCTTTCGTTTATCCGCGTAATGAGCTGTCCTATAGCGCCAATTTCATGCGCATGATGTTTGCCACACCGGCAGAGGATTACAAACCGAATGATGTGCTCGTGCGCGCGCTGGATCGCATTCTGATCCTTCATGCTGACCACGAGCAGAATGCGTCGACATCGACGGTTCGTTTGTCCGGGTCCTCCGGCGCCAACCCGTTTGCATGTATCGCGGCCGGGATCGCCTGTCTGTGGGGCCCAGCGCATGGTGGCGCCAACGAGGCCGCGCTGACCATGCTCAAGGACATACAGCGCGACGGCGGCGTCGAAAAGATTGGCGAGTTCGTCGCCAAGGTCAAGGATAAGAATTCGAACGTCAAGCTGATGGGCTTCGGTCACCGCGTCTACAAGAACTACGATCCGCGCGCCAAGCTGATGCGTGAAACCTGCCACGAGGTCTTGAACGAACTGGGCCTGCAGAACGACCCGCTGTTCAAGCTGGCGATGGCACTGGAAAAGATCGCTCTGGAAGACGACTACTTCGTCCAGCGCAAGCTGTATCCGAACGTCGATTTCTACTCCGGCATCGTGCAGTCCGCGCTGGGTATTCCGGTCTCGCTGTTCACGGGTATTTTCGCGATGGCGCGTACGGTCGGCTGGATCGCGCAGTGGAACGAGATGATCTCCGACCCTGAACAGAAGATCGGTCGTCCGCGCCAGCTGTTCATTGGCTCGGCACAGCGGGATGTACCGCCGATCGCGAAACGCTAAAAGACTGAAGAGTCACCGAACGGGCCCCCTGGGGCCCTTTTTTGTACCGAAAAATCAAATGGCACGGTATGATTCCGGCTGCCTTTGCGTTTTTTTACAGGTAGTCCATAAATGCAGTCCGCGTAACGGAAGGACCGAGAAGCGGATGGTTACAACCCCCCAACCCTCGCGAAGCGCGAGCGAAAGGTGAGCAGCGATGATGCAGCAATTCTTCTCCAATTCTTATCTGTTTGGAGGCAATGCCCCGTACGTGGAAGAACTGTACGAGGCCTATCTCCTGAACCCCGGTGCAGTACCCGACAACTGGCGCGCGTATTTCGATGCGATGCAGCACGTGCCGGCCGTCGACGGCTCAGACCGTCCGGATGTACCGCACGCGAGCGTCGTCGCTTCATTTGCCGAGCGCGCCAAGCAGGGCCCGATTCGTACGGTCACTGCCTCGGCCGATGCCGAAATGGGCCGCAAGCGCGTCGCCGTTACCCAGCTCATCGCGGCTTATCGTTTCCTGGGCACCCAGTGGGCTAATCTCGATCCGCTCCAGCGCCAGGAGCGCCCGACAATTCCTGAGCTTGAGCCCTCGTTCTACGGCTTTACCGATGCCGACCTGGACGTCGTCTTCAATATCAGCAATACCTACTTCGGTGGCGAAACCGCGACCCTGCGCGACCTGCTGCAATCGCTGCGCGACACGTATTGCCGCTCTATCGGCGCCGAGTTCCAGTACATCACCGACCCTGCACAAAAGCGCTGGATGCAAGAGCGTCTTGAATCCACCCGCGCCACCGGTAATTTCACGCGTGAGCAGAAGCAGCATATTCTCGATCGGCTGACCGCTGCCGAAGGTCTGGAGCGCTACCTGCACACCAAGTACGTGGGCCAGAAACGTTTCTCGCTCGAGGGCGGTGAGAGCTTTATTGCGTCAATCGATGAAGTCATCCAGCGCGCAGGCAGTCAGGGCGTGCAAGAGATCGTGATCGGTATGGCCCACCGTGGCCGTCTGAATGTGCTGGTGAATATTCTCGGCAAGATGCCGTCCGATCTGTTCGCCGAATTCGAGGGCAAGCACGCCGATGATCTGCCGGCTGGTGACGTCAAATACCACCAGGGCTTCTCGAGTGATATCTCGACACCGGGTGGCCCGGTGCATTTGTCGCTCGCGTTCAATCCCTCCCATCTGGAGATCGTCAATCCGGTGGTCGAAGGCTCGGTCAAGGCGCGCATGGATCGCCGCGGCGACAAGCAGGGCAAGCAGGTATTGCCGATTCAGGTGCATGGCGATGCAGCGTTTGCGGGGCAGGGTGTCGTGATGGAGACACTGAATCTCGCGCAAACCCGAGGCTATGGTACGGGCGGCACGGTGCACATCGTCATCAACAATCAGATTGGCTTCACCACGTCCGATCCGCGTGACTCGCGCTCCACGTTGTATTGCTCCGATGTGGTCAAGATGATCGAGGCGCCGGTGCTGCACGTGAACGGCGATGATCCCGAAGCGGTCGTGTTTGCGACCCAGATCGCGCTCGATTTCCGCATGCAGTTCCAGAAAGACGTCGTGGTCGATATCGTCTGCTTCCGCAAGCTTGGTCACAACGAGCAAGATACGCCGGCGCTGACGCAGCCGCTGATGTACAAGAAGATCGGCCAGCACCCCGGCACGCGCAAGCTCTACGCGGACAAGCTGGCGACGCAGGGCACGATTCCGGCCGATGGCGGCGATGCCATGGTCAAGGCCTTCCGCGAGGCGATGGATGCCGGACGAAGCTCGGTCGATCCCGTGATCTCGAACTTCAAGAACAAATACGCCGTTGACTGGATGCCTTTCCTGAATCGCAAGTGGACCGATGCGGCGGATACGGCGGTGCCTGCGGCGGAGTTGAAGCGACTCTCAGAACGCATCACCACGGTACCGACAGACTTCAAGGTGCACCCGTTGGTCGAGAAGGTGCTGGCGGATCGCGCCGCGATGGGCCGGGGTGAGATCAACCTTGACTGGGGCATGGGTGAGCATCTGGCATTTGCGACGTTGGTGTCTTCCGGCTATGCCGTGCGCATCACCGGACAAGATGCCGGGCGAGGCACCTTCACGCATCGTCACGCGGTGCTGCACGACCAGAACCGCGAGAAGTGGGACGCAGGCAGCTACATCCCGCTGCAGCATGTGTCCGACCAGCAGGCGCCATTTACCGTGATCGATTCGGTGCTGTCCGAGGAGGCCGTGCTCGGGTTTGAATACGGTTATTCCACCGCCGAGCCGAATACCCTCACCATCTGGGAGGCGCAGTTTGGTGATTTCGCGAATGGCGCGCAGGTCGTGATCGATCAGTTCATCAGCTCTGGCGAGGTGAAATGGGGCCGCGCATCCGGTCTGGTGATGATGCTGCCGCATGGTTATGAAGGTCAGGGCCCGGAGCACTCGTCGGCACGTATCGAGCGCTTCCTGCAGCTTTCCGCCGACAACAACATGCAATTGGTGCAGCCGACCACGGGCGCGCAAATATTCCATCTGCTGCGCCGTCAGATGATCCGCCTGTTCCGCAAGCCCTTGGTGATCTTCACGCCCAAATCCCTGCTGCGCAACAAGGATGCTGGTTCGCCCCTGTCCGATCTGGTCAAGGGCTCATTCCAGACCGTGATCGGTGAAGTCGACACCAGCATCGATGCGAAGAAGGTCAAGCGCGTACTGGCTTGCTCGGGCAAGGTGTATTACGACCTTGTCCATGCGCGCAAGGAGCGCGGCGCAAGCGATATCGCCATCATTCGCGTTGAGCAGCTGTATCCGTTCCCGCACAAGGCTTTCTCGGCTGAGCTGAAGGCTTTCCCGAATTTCAATGAACTGGTCTGGGTGCAAGACGAGCCGCAGAACCAGGGTGCGTGGTTCCAGATCCAGCACAACATTCTCGAGAACCTGAGCGATGGCCAGAAACTGGCTTACGCAGGTCGCCCCGCGAGCGCATCCCCCGCTGTCGGTTATTACGACAAGCATTATGCGCAGCAAAAAGCGCTGATCGATACGGCATTCTCGAAGCTCAAAGGCTTCATCCTGACCAAATAAAGACCCCGCGGTGTGCCGGAAGCCGGCCCGCCGTGCGAACAACCCGAAACGGAGAGTGAAATGGCAATTCTGGAAGTCCAGGTACCCCAGCTGTCGGAGTCGGTCGCAGAAGCGACCCTGCTGCAGTGGCACAAAAAAGTCGGCGAGGCGGTGGCCCGCGATGAAAACCTGATTGATATTGAAACCGACAAAGTCGTACTAGAGCTACCCGCACCTGCGCAAGGTGTGATCGTCGAGATCATCAAGGGCGACGGGACCACCGTAGTCGCTGGCGAAATCATTGCGCGCATTGATACCGAAGCGACAGCGTCAGCCTCTGCGCCGGCGGCGCCGGCTGCTGCCGCTCCCCCAGCAGTACCCGCACCCGCGGCGGCCGCTGCACCTGCCGGCGGCGCCATCGCGATGCCCGCAGCCGCAAAAATGCTGGCCGAGAACAAGATGTCTGCCGACGCCGTGCCTGGCACCGGTCGCGACGGCCGCGTGACCAAGGGCGATGTGATCAATGCGCTCAACAAGCCTTCCTCACCCGCCTCGGCGCCGGCAGCGCCCAAGGCCTCGCTGCCTGCAGTCGCTGCCCCGGTGTCGATCGATCTGGGTGACCGCCCCGAGCAGCGTGTGCCGATGAGTCGCCTGCGCGCGCGTATCGCCGAGCGTCTGCTGGAGTCGCAATCGACGAATGCGATTCTGACGACCTTCAATGAAGTCAATATGCAGCCGGTCATGGACCTGCGCAACAAGTACAAAGACAAGTTCGAAAAAGAACATGGCGTGAAGATGGGCTTCATGTCCTTCTTTGTGAAGGCCGCTGTGGCTGCACTGAAGAAGTACCCGGTGCTGAACGCGTCCATTGATGGCAATGATGTGGTCTATCATGGTTATTTCGATGTCGGTATCGCGGTGGGATCACCGCGCGGATTGGTGGTGCCCATCCTGCGCAATGCCGACCAAATGACGATTGCCGATATCGAGAAAAAAATCGGTGAGTTCGGTCAGAAAGCCAAGGATGGCAAGCTGACGCTGGATGAACTGACCGGCGGTACTTTCTCGATCTCGAATGGTGGCGTGTTCGGCTCGATGCTCTCGACACCCATCATCAATCCTCCGCAGTCAGCCATTCTCGGTGTGCATGCGACCAAGGAACGCGCCGTGGTTGAAAACGGCCAAATCGTGATCCGTCCGATGAACTATCTCGCCATGTCGTATGACCATCGTCTGATCGATGGTCGCGAGGCCGTGCTCGGACTGGTGGCGATGAAAGAGGCGCTGGAAGATCCGGCCCGTCTGCTGCTGGATCTGTAAGGAGGCGCGCCATGTCCAAGCAATTTGATGTCATCGTCATCGGCGGTGGCCCGGGTGGTTATGTGGCCGCCATTCGCGCTGCCCAGCTGGGCTTTTCGGTCGCGTGCATCGACGAGTGGAAAAACGAACAGGGTGGCCCTGCGCCGGGCGGTACTTGCACCAACGTGGGTTGCATTCCCTCCAAGGCGCTACTGCAGTCTTCCGAGCATTTCGACCACGCGAATCATGGTTTCGCCGAGCACGGTATCGAAGTCAAAGGCGTCAAGCTCAATCTTGCGCAGATGCTCGGTCGCAAGGATGGCGTCGTCAAGCAGAACAATGAGGGCATCCTCTACCTGTTCAAGAAAAACAAGGTCAGCTTTTTTCATGGACGGGGCTCGTTCGCCAAAGTGGCTGATGGGCTCTATGAGATCGAGGTGGCTGGCGCTTCGGCAGAGACGCTGATCGCCAAGCAAGTGATTGTTGCCACTGGTTCGAGTCCCCGCGCCCTGCCGAATGTCCCTTTCGATGAGAAACTCATTTTGTCGAACACGGGTGCGCTGGCAATTGATGCTGTCCCTAAAAAGCTGGGCGTGATTGGTGCCGGTGTGATCGGTCTGGAGATGGGCAGTGTCTGGCGTCGTCTCGGCGCACAAGTCACCGTACTCGAAGCGCTGCCGACATTTTTGGGGGCGGCCGACGACACCATTGCGAAAGAGGCGCACAAGCTCTTCACCAAGCAGGGCCTCGACATCCACATGGGCGTGAAGATCGGTGAGATCAAGTCCGGTAAGGACGTCAGCATTGAATACACTGATGCCAAGGTTGAATCCCACAAGCTCAGTGTCGACAAGCTGATCGTATCGATCGGTCGCGTACCGAACACGACGGGATTGAACGCAGAAGCCGTGGGCCTTGCCCTCGACGAGCGTGGCTTCATCGCGGTAGATGAACACTGCCGTACCAACCTGCCCAATGTCTGGGCAGTGGGCGATGTGGTGCGTGGCCCGATGCTGGCGCACAAGGCCGAAGAAGAGGGCGTTGCTGTCGCCGAGCGCATCGCGGGTCAGCACGGTCATGTGAACTTCGCGACCATTCCCTGGGTTATTTATACCTCGCCGGAGATTGCCTGGGTCGGACGGACCGAGCAGCAACTAAAAGCCGATGGCGTTCTGTACAAGGCAGGTGCGTTCCCATTTCTTGCAAATGGACGCGCGCGGGCGCTGGGCGATACCTCGGGCATGGTCAAGGTGCTGGCCGATGCAAAAACCGACGAGATACTCGGCGTGCACATCATCGGTCCGATGGCTTCCGAGCTGATCTCCGAGGCGGTGGTGGCGATGGAATTCCGCGCCTCGTCCGAAGACATCGCCCGGATATGCCACGCGCATCCGACGCTGTCGGAGGCGACCAAGGAAGCGGCACTGGCGGTCGACAAGCGCTCGCTGAACTTCTGACGCGCAGGCGCCCCTCTTTAGCCGATCGGACAGCGTCTTGCGTAATGCTGGTACGATCGTCGTGTCTGATAGGAGCCTTCGCGTGAGATCGTGGATCGTCGTCCCCCTGGCGGTTTTTCTGGCGTCGTGTGCGAGCACGAAGCCAGTGGAAGATCGCATCGAGATTCTGACCACCGCGCGCTCGCAGCCGCTACAGGGCGCGCAGTGCGAGATCGAGACCGGCGCTGGACAGTGGACGATCACGACGCCGGACTCGGTGCAGGTGGGTGAACCCAAGGGCGACCTCAAAGTGGTTTGCAACAAGGAAGGCTATCGGACCTCCGAGGTCGTCTTCCGTCGCGGCAGCAGCGGCGTGCCGGGCGCAACGCGTGTAGGCGTCGGCATGGGCGGTGGTTTTGGCGGTTACAGCGGCGTCGGTATTTCGCTGGGTTTTGGTTTTCCCTTGTCCTCCGGACGCGCGACCTACCCTTCCCGAGTGGTGGTCGACATGACGCCGCTGTAGCGGCGACCGAGCTGATGAATGTTCAGGAATTCTACGAAAAGACGCTCGCCGAGCGCGGCTATCAGTCAGACCCGGCGCAGCTTGCCGCGGTAGAGCGCTTGCAGCGCTCCTTCGATGAATGGGGTGTCTACATGTCGCGGCGCTCGTCGAGACTGCGGCGCATGATCATCCATCCCGATCCTCCAAGAGGTGTGTATCTGTGGGGCGGCGTCGGTCGTGGCAAGTCCTTCCTGATGGATAGTTTCTACGCCGTGATTCCCGTCAGGCGCAAGACCCGGGTGCATTTTCATGAGTTTATGCGCGAGGTTCACCGGGCGCTGGATGAAGAAAAAAATGTCGAAAATCCTCTGGATCAGGTGGCGCGAAAGATTGCGCGGCGCTACCGGCTGATTTGCTTTGACGAATTCCATGTGTCCGATATTGCGGACGCGATGATTCTCTATAACTTGCTGAAAGCCTTGTTCGAGCAGGGCGTCAGCTTTGTCATGACCTCGAACTATCCCCCGGAGGGTTTGTATCCGGATGGATTGCATCGGGATCGCATGCTGCCGGCCATTGATCTGCTCAAGGAAAAGCTCGACGTGATGGCCGTCGATGCCGGCACCGACTACCGTCGTCGCGTGATGGAAAAAGTCGAGGCTTACCAGACCCCGCTCGGACCCGTTGCGGACAGCGCGCTGCTGCATGCGTTTGTCTCTATCGCCGAAGCCGGGGAGCAGGACCCGCGAATCAAGATAGAATCACGGGAGATTCGCTGTGTGCGCCGCGCCGGTGGCGTGGTCTGGTTCGATTTTGCCACCTTGTGTGGTGGGCCGCGCTCGCAAAATGATTACCTCGAGATTGCCAACCGATTTCACACGGTCATCTTGTCGGAGGTGCCGCGAATGACGGCCGAGATGGCCTCCGAGGCACGCCGCTTTACCTGGCTGATCGATGTGCTCTACGATCATCGCGTGAAGCTGATCATGTCTGCATCGGTGGCGCCGGACTTGCTGTACACCGAGGGAGTGATGTCGAATGAATTTCACCGTACGGTGTCGCGCATTACCGAGATGCAGTCGCGCGAATATAAAGAGAGTGTCCGGCGGCAGGCCGCTGCGTTGCGAGGCCCAGATCATCTCGCCCAGGCACTCCATCACCT
>JBEGNF010000056.1:0-22924 GCA_041182625.1 Pseudomonadota bacterium
GCACCTTGCCGTCGAACCGCGCGAGGCCGATCGCCACGAATCCGCCCGGGTCGCCGACCACGACGGACGCGTACAGCGACGGAACCCCGTCGCCGTCGTCGTCGTGCGCCGCGAGCCTGCCGGTCTGGTTTCCCGAACCGGTGAGCGAAACGGTTTGCGCCGGATCAACGGGGATCCACGCGCCGGCTTCCCGCCGCACGAGCGCAGTCGTGTCGGCTGCCGGATACACCACCTCGCGCGTGGCAAAGAGCGTCGCGACGCCGTCGCCGTCGACATCGACGGAGGCGGCGTCCTTGAGATACGGACCATTCGCGGGAGCGTCGGAGACGACCGTCCATGCTGATCCGTTCCACGCGACGAGTTCGCGCCGCGGACCGCTGACCTGGAAATACACATTGTCGATGTCGTCGGCACGCAGCATGTCGCGCGCCGGTATGGGTAGATCGACGCTGAGCACGCCATTCACCTCTCGGACTTGCTGACCGAGTACCGTGACGCGGTCCTCGAGCGACCGATCGAAGGGCTCGTTGGCGATTGATGTCGCAGCGACATAGGTGATGCCAATACTGATTGGCCACAGCAACAGCAGCGGCATCAGCATCCAGTCGAGAATGTCGCCAAACAGAGAGCGCTGGCTGCTCTGTGGCGCTAGACGGGTCTCGCCAGATGAGGCGCGCGCCGGTGGGCTATCTGTCAGCACGGCGGCTATCAGGCACGGCCGCTGGCGCCGGCGTCTGCGGCCGCAGGGCCGAATTTTTCCAGACAATAGCCCAGTCCGCGCACTGTGGCGATGCGCACGCCGCCGCTTTCGATTTTCTTGCGCAGCCGGTGGACATACACCTCGATCGCGTTGTTGCTGACTTCTTCGCCCCACTCGCAGAGGTGATCGACCAGCTGTTCCTTGGACACCAGCCGTCCGCTGCGCTTGAGCAGTACCTCCAGCAGTCCCAACTCGCGAGCAGACAGGTCGATCATGTGATCGTTCATGTAGGCGATCCGTCCCACCTGATCAAAACTCAGCGGGCCGTGCTTGATGACCGTTGGCCCGCCACCCGCGCCGCGCCGCGTCAGCGCACGCACCCTCGCTTCAAGCTCCGACAGGGCAAAGGGCTTTGCCATGAAATCATCCGCGCCCAGATCCAGTCCCTTCACCCGTTGCTCGACCGAGTCGCCAGCGGTGAGGATCAGTACAGGTACCCGCGAGTCGCGCGCGCGCAGGCGGCGCAAGACTTCGAGCCCAGACAGCTTGGGCAGATCCAGATCGAGGATCAACAGGTCGAAATCCTGAGTGGATAACGCGCTGTCGGCGGCCAGCCCATCGGCGACGCAGTCGGTCACATAGCCCGACTGGCGCAGCGATCGTGTCAGGCCATCGGCCAGCACGCTGTCATCTTCAGCAAGCAGGATACGCATGCGTCTTCAGAGTGGTTTGAGTGGTTCGGGCGCTTGCGCGGAGCGGGTGATCAGCATAACGACGCTGCGTGCGTGCCCGCCTCAGAGCCTGTCCCATGAGGCCGTTAGCGGCGTTGGCAGTACCTTGCCGTGCGTCTTTTCTGTCTGCGGTACTGCCGCCTTGCCAACGACCTCAAGGGGTAGGCTCTTAGCGTAACCAAGTCTATTGGGTTTGAAGGTTGCCAGCAACCAAGCATTTTTAGGGCAATTCCCCTGAAAGTTTTCTAAAAGACACGATCTGGGCATAAAAATACGCTTGCATCATCCACTGTTTTTTTATACAGTACTGTTTACAGCGGGGCCGTTAATCCCGACGGCCTGATTTCCCCACCACCGCACCGAGAGAAACCCATGGACGACAAAAAACTGGCGAATTCCGAAAAGGGCAAGGCATTGTCAGCAGCGCTGGCACAAATCGAGAAACAGTTCGGCAAAGGCTCGGTGATGCGCATGGCCGATGGCGCGGTTGCCGAAGAAGTTCAGGTCGTGTCTACCGGTTCGCTGGGTCTGGACGTGGCGCTGGGCGTTGGCGGTTTGCCGCGCGGCCGGGTGATCGAGATCTATGGCCCTGAATCCTCGGGCAAGACCACGATGACGCTGCAAGTGATCGCCGAGATGCAGAAGCTGGGCGGCACCTGCGCATTCATTGATGCCGAGCACGCGCTCGATACCGTGTATGCGCAAAAGCTGGGCGTCAATCTGCATGACCTGCTGATCTCCCAGCCGGACACCGGCGAGCAGGCGCTGGAGATCACCGATGCGTTGGTACGTTCCAGCGCAGTCGACCTGATTGTGATCGACTCTGTCGCCGCGCTGACGCCGCGCGCCGAGATCGAGGGCGACATGGGCGACTCGCTGCCCGGTTTGCAGGCGCGATTGATGTCGCAGGCCTTGCGCAAGCTGACGGGCTCGATCAACCGCACCAATACCATGGTGATCTTCATTAACCAGATCCGCATGAAGATCGGCGTCATGTTCGGTAACCCCGAAACCACCACGGGCGGCAATGCGCTGAAGTTCTACGCATCCGTCCGGATGGATATCCGACGCACTGGCTCGATCAAGTCGGCTGACGAAGTGATCGGGAACGAGACCAAGATCAAGGTCGTCAAGAACAAGGTCGCACCTCCTTTCAAGGAGGCGCACTTCGATATTCTGTACGGAGAGGGCGTTTCGCGCGAGGGCGAGATCATCGACCTTGGCGTCGAGGCCAAGATTGTCGAGAAATCCGGGGCCTGGTATAGCTATAACGGCGAGCGCATCGGTCAGGGCAAGGACAACTCACGCCAGTACCTGAGAGAGCGTCCCGAGCTGGCACGCGAGATCGAGAACAAGGTGCGCGCTCATCTGGGTGTGCCGCAACTACCGCCCGGCGCGGCCGCCCCGATCGCACCCGTTGCCGAGACCGAGGCGCCGGCGCCGAAAAAGTCGCGCGCTACAGCCGAGCTGAAGGAAGAGTAAGCCGGGCTCCGTGCCTGCTCCCAAACCCAGCCTGAAGGCTCGTGCGCTGCGCTATCTTGCAGCGCGCGAGCATAGTCGTCTGGAGCTTGGACGCAAACTTGAGCGTCATGCAAGCGAAGACGACGATATTCATGCGCTGCTCGACTGGCTAGAGGCGCAGAAATTTCTTTCCGAATCTCGTTTTGCCGAATCTCTGGTGCATCGTCGCGCTTCCCGATTCGGCAATTCACGCATCCTGTCTGAACTGCAGAGTCATGGTCTCGATGAGGCTACCGTGTCATCGATGCGCGCCTCTCTGCGCAACGATGAAGAAGAGCGCGCCTGGCAGGCATGGAAAAAAAAATTCGGTATGCCACCGGATTCTCCCGAAACCAGAGCAAAGCAAATGCGTTTCCTGCAACAGCGAGGTTTTTCTATAAGCGCGATACAGTCCACGATGAGACGGATTGGTCGAGGTGAGATCGGGCAAGATTGAATGAGCCGCATTCATCCGCAAATCGATCGTGTGCACGTGCCACGCCCCCCGCGTAGCCGAGTTCGCAGCGGTGCCCGTGTGCTAAACTTCGGCAGCTTTGCAGCGCCGCATGAGCGGCACCAGTCGTAGAAGCTGCGACAGGCTGCACAACTCCTGACTCCGCGCACCGCCCTTGCGCCAGCGCGCCATCAGATCTATGCCTCTGTCCGTCCCAACCTATTCTCGTGCGCTGCGCCACACCCGCAGTATCGAGGCACAAGCCTTCCAGCGCGAAGACGGTTTGTGGGACATCGACACGCGTATCACCGATACCAAAACCCGAGTTGCAGATCTTGCGTCTGGCTCAAGACCTGCCGGCACGCCGATCCATGATCTCTGGATCAGGATCACGATCGATACCCAACTTACTATCATTGATGCGGAGGCCGTATCAGATGCCGTGCCCTATCCGGGGCACTGCAATACGATCGGACCGGCGTACAAGAAGCTCGTCGGACTCAACCTGCTCCGCAGCTTTCGCCGTGAACTGAAAGATCGTTTGTCCGGCGTCGAGGGTTGCACTCATCTGACCGAATTGGCCGGCGTGCTGCCAACTGCCGCCATCCAAGCATTCGCTGGCGATGTGCTGCCAACACGCGACGGCGCGACCGATGACGGCAGCGCTCATCCACCTTTCCAGATCGACCGCTGCCACGCATTGCGACGCGATGGACCAGCTGTAGAAAAATACTATCCGCGCTGGTTCCTCAAGCCAGAAACCTGATAGCGGTAAAACAATAAAGTTTTGAAAAACACCCGCAGCACCACAGAATGAACATCAACCGATCACTCCTACCCATTGTGACTAGAGGGAAGTCCGCATGAAAATCCATGAATACCAGGGAAAAGAAATCCTGAAGAAATACGGTGTCACTGTGCCGCGAGGCATACCGTGCATGAGCGTCGATGAGGCCGTCAAAGCCGCCGAAACACTGGGTGGACCGGTGTGGGTCGTCAAGGCCCAAATCCATGCCGGTGGTCGCGGTAAGGGCGGTGGCGTGAAAGTCGCCAAATCCATCGATCAGGTGCGTGAATATGCCAACCAGATCATGGGCATGCAGCTGATCACCCATCAAACCGGCCCCGAAGGTCAGAAAGTCCGTCGCCTGCTGATCGAAGAAGGCGCGGACATCAAGAAGGAGCTCTACGTCTCCATGGTCACCGACCGCGTCTCGCAGCGCGTGGTGCTGATGGCTTCATCTGAAGGCGGCATGGATATCGAAGAAGTCGCCGACAAACATCCTGAATTGATTCACAAGGTGGAGATCGATCCGGCGACCGGCCTGAAAGACAAAGAAGCCGACGATATCGCCGCCAAGATCGGTGTGCCTGCGGCCTCCATTCCTGACGCGCGCGCACTGCTCCAAGGGCTATATAAAGCCTACTGGGATACCGATGCCTCTCTGGCGGAGATCAATCCCCTGATATTGACGGGTGATGGCAAGGTCATTGCGCTGGATGCGAAATTCAATTTCGATGCCAACGCCCTGTTTCGTCACCCAGAAATCATGGCCTATCGCGATCTCGATGAAGAAGATCCGGCAGAAGTCGAAGCCTCCAAGTTCGATCTTGCGTACATCTCGCTCGATGGCAATATCGGCTGTCTGGTGAACGGCGCCGGTCTGGCGATGGCAACCATGGACACCATCAAGCTGTTTGACGGCGAACCGGCAAACTTCCTCGACGTGGGTGGTGGTGCCACCGCCGAGAAAGTGACCGAAGCCTTCAAGATCATGCTGAAGAATCCTCATCTTCAGGCGATTCTGGTGAACATTTTCGGGGGCATCATGCGCTGCGACGTCATCGCCGAAGGCGTGATCACGGCATCGCGCGCTGTGTCGCTGAAGGTACCGCTGGTCGTGCGCATGAAAGGCACCAACGAAGACATCGGCAAGAAAATGCTCGCCGATTCCGGGTTGCCCATCATCTCTGCTGACACCATGGAAGAGGCTGCGCAAAAAGTCGTTGCAGCCGCCAACGGAAAATAATCGCCAAGGAATTCACATGTCCATCTTGATCAACAAAGACACCAAGGTCATTACCCAGGGTATTACCGGCAAGACCGGCCAGTTCCACACTCGCATGTGCCGCGACTACGCGAATGGCAAGCAGTGTTTCGTCGCCGGTGTGAATCCCAAAAAAGCCGGAGAAGATTTTGAAGGCATTCCCATTTATGCGAACGTAAAGGAAGCAAAGAAAGCCACGGGAGCCACTGTCTCAGTCATCTATGTTCCGCCCGCCGGCGCGGCGGATGCCATCTGGGAAGCAGTGGATGCCGAACTCGATCTGACCATCTGCATCACCGAAGGTATTCCGGTGCGCGACATGCTCGCACTGAAAGACAAAATGAAAAAAGCCGGCAGCAAGACCTTGCTGCTGGGCCCGAACTGCCCCGGCCTGATCACGCCCGATGAAATCAAGATCGGCATCATGCCCGGCCACATTCACAAGAAAGGTCGCATCGGCGTGGTGTCCCGTTCCGGCACACTCACCTATGAAGCCGTCGGTCAGCTGACCGCGCTCGGCCTGGGTCAGTCCTCAGCCGTCGGTATCGGTGGCGACCCGATCAATGGCCTTAAGCATATCGACATCATGAAAATGTTCAACGACGATCCCGATACCGATGCGGTGATCATGATCGGCGAGATTGGTGGTCCGGATGAGGCGAATGCGGCTCACTGGATCAAGGACAACATGAAGAAGCCGGTGGTCGGGTTCATCGCCGGCGTGACCGCGCCTCCGGGTAAGCGCATGGGTCACGCGGGCGCGCTGATTTCCGGTGGTGCCGATACGGCACAAGCCAAGCTGGAAATCATGGATGCGTGCGGTATCAAGGTGACGCGTAATCCCTCGGAGATGGGACGATTGCTGAAGGCGATGCTGTAATTCGTCGCTGCGAATAAAAAGGGGCCTATGCGAGCATAGGCCCCTTTTTTATGTTGGAAGTTATCAGATCTTCGGTAACAGACGCGTAGGCACTTTGCTAGTACTGTCGATACTCCAAGTCAGGCCAGCGCCAGGTTTGCAATTCCCAGCGTAAATGATCGTATCTCCACTGGTTACGCCGGGAATACCTGTTCCGTAGGTAATGGTGATGGTCGCCTTGTCCGTTGCGGTGCCAATAACCTGTACCGAGCTGACACCCTTGCCCTTGATGTCATCTTTAGCTGGCAAGCCCAGGTCATCGTGTGAAAGTTTCGTGCCTTTCTCCTCCAGTGTCCCGTCACTGCATGCTGCGCCAAGCGCAGTCATGGCGGGCGTAGCCAGACTGGGACCCTCCGAGATACGCGCCTTCGCTGTGTAATCCTGATACGCTGGAATACCTACTGCCGCCAAAATACCGATGATCGCTACCACGATCATCAGCTCAATCAGCGTAAAACCTTGTTGCGCCCTCGTTGGGCGATGATAAGAAGACATTCGCATAAAGCACCCCTTGGAATAGATCAGTGAACATTGATCCACTTGTATTGCGTGGATTGGTTCGCAAGGGCAAAGTCTGTGCCAATGAGAAAAAATAGTTATTTCTGGTTCTGTCGGTGATAAAAAAATCGGTGACCGCACAAAATCATCTGCGGTATGTCAACGAACGGTTGAATTGCGCTGTTTATTGAACAAACGTATGTTAATCGAACAGCAAGTCGTTCAAGGGGCAGATGTTTGGCGCATGCACTCGTTGATCATCAGAGAAAAAACTTCGTGTAGCTCAGCGCGAGTTGACCTTGTTTGGCAAGAACTTACTAAAAAATGTCCAACGCGACCAATAAAACGCATATCAACGGGTCCGGCTTTGACGTGCAGCCGCGGGCGCTGAGATTAGTTTCCAAAAAGAATCGAAATGCTAAAATAGCCAGCGTTTTTTGCTGGCAGCACTCACACAGGCCTGGGCATGACATAGCCCGGCACCAAGACCACCCTGGAGCAAGGGCATCGTCATGACACAGCGGCAAAGCCGGATCATGGCTGGAGAGATGGACGCAGACGAGTTCGGCGGGCGCTGGCGCCACCGCCTCGTCCGGGCGATTGCTCTCGTGATTTTTCTCTGGCTGGGTATCAAGGCGTTGTTCGCTGCACCGAACAGCCCGTGGATCTGGGCGTTCGGCATTTACATTCTTTTGTGGTTGCTGTCGCCGCTGCTGGGCTGGTGGGCGGGACGCCGTCGGCGGACAGTGTGGCGTCGCGATGGCAGGATGTTCGAACCCAGCCTGCCACGACCGGTCTCCGATATTCCCGAGGAGCAGGAATGGACGCTGCCATTTCATCCGCTGATCCGTGTGCCGCTGGCCTTGCTGCTGATGGGCCTGATGTACTGGGTGCTGGTCATTCATCAGATGCAGCTGCCCGGTCACTGGCTGGTCGCCACCACGATCGTGACGATCATCAATCTCTGGTCTTGGCGTGAGCCGCTGGTGCTGGTGGCGCTGGTGGCCGTGGGCGTGCTGCTGATGACGATCGTCGGCTGGATCATCAACCATTTGCCGATCGAGGCAGCGATCGCTGTGCTGGTGCTGATCCCTGTGCTGGTTCTCATTGCGGTGCACGAGCTGCGCAAACGTAAACTCAGATCGCGAGCATGAAAAAACAGCCCGGTATCAATGGTGACTATCTGATCCTCAGCAGGGATGAGCGCATGGCGTTGGCGACCCTGCCGACCTTGGTGACGCTGGGCACGCCGGCGGCCGTTCAGACTGTGTATGCGTTCAGTCCGGACATGGGCCCGATCGACTGGGCGTTGCCACTGGTTTTGTGGATTTATGGCCTGCTATTTTGGTTCAACTCCGAGGGTATCCATCTGTTCAAGGCCAAGAAATGGGAGTGGACTGAGGAGGCGATTGAGGAGCAGCAGCGATACATGAGCGATACGCGCATCGCCAGTCGCCGTTTCTGGAAAAAATGGTGGGTGCGCTTCCCGATCGGGTTGCTGTTCATGAGCGTAGGCATTCATGCGCTCTTCAGCAGGGATTTCACCGCCCAATGGCTGAGTTTCATCCTGCTGATGTCGGCTTTTGTGACCCCCTTCGTGTTCATTGCAGAACTGGCGATGCTGCCGCTGGCGATTCTGATTGTGCTCGGATTCATGGCCGTGGTTACGCTGACGCCGACGTCTGTGATCATCATGCTGGCAGTGCTGGCCATGTTTGCCACCGTGGTGCTCGCACAAAATGTGCGAGCCAGCCAGCTGCAGAAACCTGTGCGCAAGAAGAAGGAAGATCAGGAAACCAAGGACAAGGAAGGTGAGGAGGGCAAGGACGCTGAGGGAGCCACGGCCGGCAGTAATGCATCTGCCGCCGCGCCTGTCGGGCGGCGGTTGCAGAGAGTGCCGCAGCACGAGAAGAGGCAAGAGCTGCTGCCGCCGAAGAAAGAGAAGCTTCGGTGGCCGCAGCTAAAGCATCCGCCGAAGAGAGGGTGGCGGCGGCGCAGTCTGCTGCTGATGAAGCAGCGCAGGAGCGTGCGGCTGCCCGAGCCGAGCTACTCGGAGACGCAGCCGCCGGGACGGAAGCCGATGCAGCGCCGCCTCCAACCGATACCGCAGACACGCCGGTCAAATAAGCCAGCTGTCAAAAAACAAAAGGCTCTCGCAAGAGAGCCTTTTTTCATCAGACCGACCAGGACGATGCAGTCGATTGTGTGGTGCCTCGGGTCGGAATCGAACCGACACTCCTTGCGGAACCGGATTTTGAGTCCGGCGCGTCTACCAATTTCACCACCGAGGCGTTAACCAAGGTCGGAAGTTTACCAGAACTCCACGCCTACACGCCGCTGACGCGGTGGTGTTCGGCGTGCTGGTGGTTTATTGCATGTGCTGTCCGCCGTTGATCGCTATATTCGCGCCGGTGAGAAAGGCGGCTTCGTCGGACGCGAGATAAGCCACCAGCCCGGCGACCTCTTCCGGCTTGCCCAGACGTCCCATCGGAATCTGCGGCAGGATCTTGGTTTCCAGTACTTCCGGCGCGATGGCGGTCACCATCTTGGTGCCGATGTAGCCGGGCGAGATGGTGTTGACGGTCACTCCCTTCTTCGCCACCTCCAGCGCCAGTGCCTTGGTAAAGCCGTGCATCCCCGCCTTGGCGGCCGAGTAATTGGTCTGCCCGAAAGCACCCTTCTGTCCGTTGACAGACGAAATATTGATGATGCGTCCCCAGCCGCGATCCGTCATGCCATCGCACACCGGTTTAGTCATGTTGAACACAGAATCCAGATTGGTCTGCATCACGGCATCCCAGTTCGTCTTGTCCATTTTTTTGAAAGTCATGTCGCGCGTGATGCCAGCATTATTCACCAGCACATCAATGGGTCCCATCTCCTTGACGATATGCGAGATGCATTCCTGCGCCGACTGGTAGTTGGCGACGTCGCAGGGATAGGCGCGGAAGTCGTGGCCTTTGGCCTTCATCTCTGCCAGCCATGCATTCACTTTGGTATTGCCGGGTGAGAAGGTAGTCGCCACCTGATAACCCATGTCGGCCATCTTGATGCAAATCGCTTCGCCCAGACCGCCCATGCCGCCAGTGACTAAGGTAACTCTGCTCATGTGTGCTCCCTGTTAAAGTATTTTTTGTTTTGGTCAGTGCTTATCAACGTGCTTATCAACGTACTCATCAGCGCTCTTGTCACCGTTCTATCGCCAGTGCAACACCCATGCCGCCGCCTATGCAAAGACTGGCCAGTCCTTTGCTTGCATCACGCCGTATCATTTCGTGGATCAGGGTCACCAGGACGCGGCAGCCGGAAGCACCGATCGGGTGACCGATCGCGATCGCTCCACCATTCACATTGATCTTGCTGGTATCCCAGCCCATTTCTTTGTTTACTGCGATCGCTTGAGCGGCGAAGGCTTCGTTGATTTCCATCAGATCGAGATCCTTGGGCGTCCAGCCCGCTTTTTTCAGGCATAGCTGACTGGCCGATACCGGACCCATACCCATGAGGGCCGGATCCAGTCCTGATGAGGCGTAGGCGCGTATCTTGACCAAGGGTTTCAGGCCCAGTTCGCTGGCTTTTTTTGCGCTCATCATCATCACCGCAGCCGCACCGTCATTGATGCCAGACGCATTGCCCGCCGTGACCGTGCCTTCTTTGGAAAATGCAGGACGCAGCGAAGACAAGGTATCGAGTGTGCTGCCGGGTTTGATGTATTCATCACTGTCGAATACGACACTGCCTTTTTTGCTGGCGATTTCCAGCGGCAGAATCTCGTCTTTGAATTTTCCGGCTTTTTGTGCTGCTTCTGCTTTGTGCTGCGAGGCGAGCGCGAATTCATCCTGCTCGGTGCGCGAGATATTGAATTTTTTCGCGACATTTTCTGCGGTGACGCCCATGTGGTACTGGTTATACACATCCCACAGGCCATCAATGATCATGGTGTCCACGAGTTTGGTGTCACCCATGCGAAAGCCATCGCGAGAGTTGTTGAGTACGTGGGGAGAGGCGCTCATGTTTTCCTGCCCGCCCGCGATCACGATCTCGGCATCACCGCACTTGATCGCCTGCGCTGCGAGGTGACTCGCTTTCAGTCCGCTGCCGCAGACCTTGTTGATCGTCATGCCCGGCACCCTATCCGGCAAGCCGGCTTTGATCAGCGCTTGTCGTGCCGGGTTTTGCCCAACCCCTGCGGTCAGTACCTGGCCGAGTATCACTTCACTGATCAGTTCAGGATTGACGCCTGTTTTTGCGAGCAAGCCCTTGATCACATGCGCGCCGAGCTCAGCTGCAGGTATTTTGGCCAGTGTTCCTCCAAATTTGCCTACCGCTGTTCTGGCCGCAGCGACAATCACCACATCATCCATTCTTGTTCTCCGGTTGCTCGAAAAAAGTCTTCTAACCAAGTCTGGCAAAGCCGCCCATCTTATCGATGGGCTACACCCGGTCATTGATGATGCTCAAACAGTTCATGAAGCAAACAAGCGCCATGAATAAAATTGTTTTACGGGGGTCAGCGGTTGTTCGGCAAAAGCCAATGTTGGATGAACATCGGATTTTTGGAGGCGGCGGTCAGGATAGGGTGGGACTTGCACTGGAACGTGCTTATCTCCTCCGCACCGTTGCGGCACCACGATGGGCGGTGCTGTCCGACCTCGGTTTTTTTCTCTTCCTTTCTGCGAAAGGTGTCGAGAAGATCATAGCTCGCTCATTTGGCGATAGGGAAGAACTTTTCGGTCCTGAAAATCGTCCTGGATCAAAATAGTCTGGAATTCAGTTATCAAGTCTGAATGAATTCAGACAGGGTCACCCCCAGGGTCCCGCACGGCCCGGCTTACGAGGCATTGCGTAAATCCCGGATTTTCAGACGCTTGTTCAGCAGGGCCTTGCTGAGGATTTTGTAGGTATCGATATCGAAGGCGGGTCGCTGCGGTGCCTCTTCGAGCAACTGCCAGAGATGGTCGTCCGATCGCGCGGTGCCTAAATAGCACCAGTTGTTCACCAGATGCAGATCCGTTCTGCCGTTGCCGTTATCTTCCATCAGACCAATCGGCCCCGGGTAGGGCCAGGTCTTCACATGCAGCCGGGACAGCGCTGCCTCGAGTCGGGCGCGGTGGAAGGATTCTTCCTCCTTGCCCACGCAAACGCCCTTGCAGTGACGTAGCTGCCAGGCAAAGCAGGGCTTGCCGGACTGTGAACGCCCCTCCAGACCGAGCTGCACCAGGCATAGCTGATGCGCTTGGGCGAGTTCGCGCAGCGCGCTCTCGGCCTTGCGTTTGGAACTGAACAAGCCATACAGCCGCTCGGCCTTGCCGAAATCCTGTTCGCTGGCGTAGGCCAGCGCGGGCACGGTATGACCGCGCGCATCTTCCTTCAAGCGCCATGCGCACAGATCGCCTTGCCGTCGAAGTGTACGGTTGTGTATTGGCTGCAGGTCTTTCACCAGTTGTGCTTCCAGCAGCAGCGCGCCGATTTCACCCGCTGTCTCGCGCCACTCGATGCGGTGCAGCTGTTGCGACAGGCGCATGTCTTTGTACAGCTTGTGATCTGAATTGAAATGCGACAGCACGCGCTGCCTGAGCCGCACACTCTTGCCCACATACAGCGGCAGATCATTCTCGCCATAGAACAGATAAACGCCGGGCGTGTCCGGACAGTCATCCAGCACGTCAGAGGGCAAATGAGAGGGCAGACTAGGTCGCTGCAACAGCGCATCGAGCGCAGAAGACAAGGTATCCGACGGCAAGTCGGATCGGATTTTTTGCCACAACTGCCACAGCACATCCGCATCGGCCAGCGCACGGTGGCGCGCATCGGGCTTCAGCCCATGCCGTGCGATCAGGCTGTCGAGATTGTGCCGGTTGTGCTCCGGATAGAGACGGCGCGAGAGCTTGACCGTACACAGCACGTTGGCACGAAATGTGAAACCTGCCTGGCTGAAGGCGTTGCGCAAAAAACCATAGTCGAAGCGCGCATTGTGAGCAATGAACAGCGCGCCTTGTAGACGCTCATACAGTGCCTCGGCCAGCGCTGAAAACGCGGGCGCACGATGCACCATCTCATTGCTGATACCGGTCAGGCTTTGGATGAAGGCTGGAATCGGTATTTCCGGATTCACCAGGCTGGACCAGTGCGTGGCCTTGCCATGCGCATCGACCTCAACCAAGCCGATTTCAGTGATGCGGTCGGACACAGGATTGGCGCCGGTGGTCTCAAGGTCCACAAAGACCAGTTTCTCGAAATTCATGCGGGCAGGATGTGCAGGAAAGCTGTGATCGCTCAAGTCAGGCCGAGATCGTGTGGCCAGATCCGAAGTCTAGACTTTTTTGAACAAGCTTGTCGGACAAAGGAGCGGGAATGGACTCTCAAGTAAGTAACTGGGGCTCATCGCTGATGGCTTCACTGACCAGTGCGATGTCGCTGTTTTTTGCGGCGATACCGCGCGTCATCGGCTTTGCCGTGATCATTATCGTCGGCTGGGTCCTGTCTGCCTTGCTGGCCAAAGGCATCGCGGCTTTGCTGAGAAAGGCGCGCTTCAATCATCTGGCCGAACGCTCCGGCTTCGCCGATTTTGTTGGCAAGTCGGGCGCGGACACCGATTCGTCAGGGATGATCGCAGCGATCGCGAAATGGTTTGTCCGGCTGATCGTGCTGGTGGTAGCTTTTGATGCCTTGGGCTTGCCCGCGGTATCTGAAGTGCTGCGTGATCTGCTGTTGTGGCTGCCTAATCTTGCTGTTGCGTTGGTGGTGCTCGTCATCGGCGGACTGGCGGCAAATGCGGTGTCCAAGCTCGTCCGAGGCGCAACTGCCGAGGCTGATCTCGATAACCCTGACTTCCTCGCCAAGCTGGCGAGTGCCGCGGTCTGGGCCTTCTCCGTGGTCGTCGCCGTCAATCAGATTGGCGTGGCGACCGCGCTGGTGAATACGCTCTTCATGGCGGTGGTGGGCGCCTTTGCGCTCGCTCTGGGGCTGTCGTTCGGGTTGGGCGGACGAGATGCTGCGGCCGATGTCATCCGTCACTGGCGCGAGCGGGCGAGAAAGCAGAAAGGGAAACTGGAGCGAGCAGCGGGTAGTGCGAGCGAGCTGGCACAAAAGGAAACCAGCGACATGCAGGCTATGCCAGCGCTGAGCGAGAGCAGCTAGGAGAGGTGCAGCTCTCCCACGAGAGCTATTTCCAGCTGTCTTTTAGTGTGACGATCCGATTGAACACCGGTTGCCCCGGTGTGGAATCGGTGCGGTCTGCCACGAAATAACCATGCCGCTCGAACTGAAAGCGGTCCTCTGGTTGCGCCTTGTCAGCGCCGGGTTCCAGGTACGCGATAATCACCGACTTCGAATCCGGATTCAGCGCGAGCTTGAAATCCTTGCCACCGGCATCCGGATGCGGATCCTTGAACAGCCGGTCGTACAGGCGCACTTCCGCGCGCACGCCGTGCGCGGCAGACACCCAATGGATGTTCCCCTTGACCTTGTAGTTCGATGAACCTTCCGTGCCGCTCTTGCTATCTGGGTAGTAGTTGCAATGCACGGCAATCACCTTGCCGGATGCGTCTTTCTCGCAGCCCGTGCACTCGACGACGAAACCATAGCGCAGCCTGACCTTGTTGCCGGGGAAGAGGCGAAAATAGCCTTTCTCAGGCACCTCCATGAAATCTTCGGCCTCGATCCACAGCGTTTGGCTGAACGGAAAGCTGCGATTGCCGCGTTCCGGGTGATGCGGATGCACTGGTGCAGTGCAGTCCTCGCTTTGACCTTGGGGATAATTGTCGATGATCAGCTTGAGCGGATTCAGCACGCCGACGATGCGTGCTGCCTTTTCATCGAGATCATCGCGCAGCGCACCTTCAAGGATGCTCATGTCGATCCAGCTGTCAGCTTTAGCCACACCGATGCGCTCAGCAAATAGCTGCAGTGATTCCGGTGTATACCCGCGACGTCGTATGCCGACGATGGTCGGCATACGAGGGTCATCCCAGCCATCGACGATCTTTTCTTCGACCAGTTGCAAGAGCTTGCGCTTGCTGGTGATGGCATACGTCAGGTTCAGTCGTGCGAATTCATACTGATGCGGCAGCGGTTTTTTGAAAAAGCCACCCTCGGCGAGACGCTCCAGTATCCAGTCGTAGAAAGGTCGGTGGTCCTGAAATTCCAGCGTGCAGATTGAATGCGTGATGTTCTCGATCGCATCCGAGATCGGATGCGCATAGTCGTACATCGGGTAGATGCACCACTTGTCGCCGGTCCGATGGTGATGCGCATGACGTATCCGGTAAATTGCCGGGTCGCGCATATTCATGTTCGGCGACGCCATGTCGATCTTTGCGCGCAGCACATGCTCGCCATCCTTGAATTCACCGGCTTTCATCCGGCGCAGCAGATCGAGCGATTCTGTCGCCGGGCGATCGCGGAATCGCGAGTTCTTGCCGGGCTCGCTGAAATTACCGCGATTGGCCGCCATCTCTTCTGCGCTTTGGCTGTCGACATACGCATGGCCGGCATTGATCAGCCATTCCGCCATGTCGTAAAGCTTGTCGAAATAATCGCTGGCGAAGTATTGGTGATCGTCGCCGCCATGCTCCCAGTGGAAGCCTAGCCATTGCACGCTGTCGATAATCGTATCGACGTATTCCTGGTCTTCCTTGGTCGGATTGGTATCGTCAAAACGCAGATGGCAGCGGCCACCGTAATCACGCGCGAGGCCAAAGTTCAGGCAGATGGATTTTGCATGCCCGATATGCAGATAACCGTTCGGCTCAGGCGGAAAACGGGTGATCACGGTCGGCAGCAGCTTGCCGTGGGCATCGGTCTTGCCGGCGTATTTGCCGCTCGCGTTGTCGGCATCGATAATGCCGCGCAAGAAATTCGACGGCGCCGCCGAAGCACCGTTGTTGCTGTCATTGCCCATGAAATGGAATGCGTTGAAGATGGATTAATCCGCGATTTTACCGTAGCCAAGGCCTACAATCAGGCCATGTCAGACAGGAACCATGGCATGTGGACTTATCCGAGGATATTCGCGCACCGGGGCGGTGGCACGCTCGCACCGGAAAACACGCTGGCCGCGCTGCGGTATGGCGCGGCGAGGGGTTTTCGCGCGGCTGAATTTGATGTCATGGCCGTGCGTGATGATGGGCTGATGCTGATGCATGATGAAGTGCTGGGGCGCACGGTCGCTGGCAGCGGTAGTGTCGGGGCACGGAGTTCGGCCGAACTGCACGCGATGGATGCCGGCAGCTGGTTTTCAGCAGATTTTGCCGGCGAGCCTGTGCCATCGTTCGCCCAGGCAGCCGACTATTGTCTGCGAGCTGGCTTGTTCATGAATGTCGAGATCAAACCGCTGGCGGGTGAAGAGGTGCGTACCGGTCGGCTGGTCGCACAGGCGTGCGCGTTGCTGCCCTCGGGCAGTGTCCTGTTGTCCTCGTTTTCCGAGGCCGCGCTGGAGGCGGCGCAGACCACTGCGCCACAATGTCCGCGCGCGCTATTGGTCGAGGCGGTTCCTTCTGACTGGTCGGCGAAGCTCTTTGCCTTGTCGGCGGTTGCCTTGCACGCACAGGCCAGCCGCCTGACTGCGGATCAGGTCAGCGCGATCAAAGCGGCTGGTTACGGCGTGTTCTGCTACACGGTCAACGACCCGATGCAGGCGCAAGCGTTGTTTGCAATGGGCGTCGATGCAATCTGCACCGACCGACTCGACCTGATCGGGCCCGATTTTTTTCGGACGATGGACAGTCCCTGAGAGATCTCTGAGTCCGCATTGATTTTTCGGCAATCTTTGCGGCTGCGGCCCCTTGTCAGGCCCCGGAAAGCCATAGGGCATCACGTATAATCAACGGTTTTCCAGCGTCCTGCGGACGCTCAAAGCATCTGCGACCGATCTGCCAATGAATTCCTCAGAAATCCGCGAAAAATTCCTCAGCTTCTTTGCGTCCAAAGCGCATACCGTCGTTCGTTCGTCCAGTCTGGTGCCGGGCAATGATCCGACGCTGCTGTTCACCAATTCCGGCATGGTGCAGTTCAAGGATGTATTTCTGGGCACCGACAAGCGTGACTATGTGCGCGCGGCCTCTGTGCAGCGCTGTTTGCGCGCCGGTGGCAAGCACAATGATCTGGAGAATGTTGGCTACACCGCCCGTCATCACACTTTTTTCGAGATGCTGGGCAACTGGTCGTTTGGTGATTACTTCAAGCGCGATTCACTCCTCTGGGCGTACGAATTACTCACCGATGTCTATGGCCTGCCGAAAGAAAAACTCTGGGCGACGGTCTATCACACAGATGATGAGGCTTATGACGTCTGGGTCAACGACATCGGCCTGCCGCCTGAGCGCGTGGTGCGCATCGGCGACAACAAGGGCGCGCCCTATGCTTCAGACAATTTCTGGCAAATGGCCGAGACCGGCCCTTGCGGGCCGTGCTCGGAAATCTTCTTTGATCATGGCCCGGATGTCTGGGGCGGTCCGCCCGGCAGCCCCGAGGCCGATGGCGATCGTTATATCGAGATCTGGAACAACGTGTTCATGCAGTTTGACCGCCAGCTCGATCCGGCCACCGGCGAATACACGCTGACCCCGCTGCCAGCGCCTTGCGTCGATACCGGCATGGGTCTTGAGCGACTCGCCGCAGTAATGCAGCATGTGCATAGCAACTATGAGATCGATCTGTTCCAGCGTCTGATTCAGGCGGCAGCGCGCGAGACGGCCGCAAAAGACCTGAGCAGCGGCTCGCTGCGCGTGATCGCCGATCATATTCGCGCTTGTGCGTTCCTGGTGGTCGATGGTGTCGTGCCCGGTAGCGAAGGCCGCGCCTACGTGTTGCGCCGTATCGTTCGCCGCGCTCTGCGTCACGGCAACAAGCTGGGCCAGAAGAAGCCTTTTTTCTACAAGCTGGTGCCCGATCTGGTGAAGGAAATGGGCGCTGCCTACCCCGAGCTGGTCGAAGCGGCAGATCGCGTGATGATGGTGTTGAAGCAGGAAGAAGAACGCTTCGGCGAGACGCTGGAAAACGGCATGAAGATCCTCGAAGCCGCGCTCGCGAAAGATCCGGGCCGTCTCGATGGCAAGACGGCGTTCACCTTGTATGACACCTATGGTTTCCCGCTTGACCTGACCGCCGATATTTGCCGTGAGCGCGATGTCACGCTCGATGAAGCCGGCTTCCATGAGGCGATGGAAAAGCAGAAATCAACGGCGCGCGCCGCCGGCAAGTTCGAAATGGCCGTGGGTGTTGACTACTCCGGCCCAAAGACGCAGTTCACCGGTTACGACCATCTCGCCGATCAGGCTCAGGTGCTGGCCTTGTACATTGACGGACAAGCGGTGAACGAAATCGCAGCCGGGCAAGAGGCGATGATCGTGCTCGATCGCACGCCGTTCTATGCCGAATCCGGCGGACAGGCGGGTGACGTCGGCGTGATCGAAAAGGCTAACGCTTCTTTTGCTGTAAGCGATACCCAAAAAATTCAACCAGAGGTCTCCGGTCATCACGGCCAGCTCGCCACGGGCAAGCTGGCGGTCGGTGACAAGGTTGAGTGCAAAGTGAATGCGGTGGTACGCGCAGCCACCATGCGGAATCACTCGGCCACCCACCTGATGCACAAGGCCTTGCGCACTGTGCTCGGTGGTCATGTGGCGCAAAAGGGCTCGCTGGTTGATGCAGACAAGACGCGCTTCGATTTCAGCCACAATGCGCCGCTGACCGCAGATGAAATCCGCCGCATCGAGGCGTTGGTCAATCACGAGATCTTGCAGAACGCGGCGACCCATGCGCAGCTGATGGGCTATGACGATGCGATCAAGGCCGGCGCGATGGCACTCTTCGGCGAGAAGTACGGCGACACGGTGCGCGTACTCGGCATCGGCTCATCAACGGAATTGTGCGGCGGCACGCATGTGACGCGCACGGGCGATATTGGTTTGTTCAAGATCGTGTCCGAGGGCGGTGTCGCCGCCGGCATACGCCGTGTCGAGGCCGTCACGGGAGAAAACGCATTGACGCTGGTGCAGACACTGGCCGCACGGGTCAATGAAGCAGCCTCCGCGCTGAAAGTGCAGCCGGACGAGATCGCGAACCGCATCGCGCAGGTGCAGGATCAGGTGAAGTCGCTGGAAAAAGAACTCGCATCGCTCAAGACCAAGATGGCCTCCGGGCAGGGCGATGAGCTGCTGTCGCAGGCGGTCGATATCAACGGCATCAAGGTGCTGGCCGCGACGCTGGAAGGCGCGGATGTGCCCACGCTGCGCAGCGTGATGGACAAGATGAAAGACAAGCTGAAGACTGCAGCGATCGTGCTGGCGTCCGTTGCCGATGGCAAGGTCACGCTGATCGCGGGTGTCACCGCTGACAGCACGTCCAAAGTGAAAGCCGGCGAGTTGGTGAACTTCGTTGCGCAGCAAGTGGGCGGCAAAGGCGGCGGCCGGCCTGACATGGCGCAGGCAGGCGGCACCGATCCGAGCGGCTTGCCGACAGCGCTGGCAGCGGTTGGCCAGTGGGTCGGCGAGCGCATGCGCTAAGTTTCTTCGGAGCAACACGCCATGCACGTCGATTTCCGCTACTGCCCGGTGTGCGCCACCGAACTGGTGATGCGCGCCGACAGCGCGGCGGGCGCGGATGGCGACAAGGCCCGGCTCGCCTGTCCCGATGGCCACTGGACGCACTGGGACAATCCGGTGCCAGTGCTGGCGGCGCTGGTCGAGCTGGAGGGCAGGATTCTGCTTGCGCGCAATGCCGCCTGGGGCCCGAAGAATTTTGCGCTGATCACCGGTTTCATGGAGCGTGGCGAAACCCCAGAGCAGGGCATACAGCGCGAGCTGCACGAAGAAACCGGACTCATGGCGGAACAAACCAGCCTGATTGGCGTGTACGAATTCATCCGCAAGAATGAGCTGATCATTGCCTATCACGTGCAGGCACGCGGTGAAGTCAGACTCTCACCCGAGCTGGTGGAATACCGGCTGGTGACTCCCGAAAAATTACGCCCTTGGCGCGCAGGTACGGGTTTTGCGATGGCCGATTGGATGCGTGCCCGCGGACTGGAACCAGAATTCATCGATTGGGGCAGCGAAGCGCCCTCGGATAGCTAAAGCTCATGAACGAACAGACCCCCATGGAATTCCAGAAGGATGTGGATGCGCGCGGCCTGAAATGTCCGTTGCCGATCCTGAAAGCCAAGAAAGCGCTCAACGATATGCAGAGCGGCGAGGTGTTGCGCGTGATGTCCACTGACCCGGGCTCGGTCCGGGATTTCAATGCGTTTTCCCGGCAGACCGGCAATGCTCTGCTGGCCCACCAAGAGAAAGACGCCGAATTCACTTTTTTCTTGCGCCGGAAGTAATGTCGACAAATAAGCGAACGACCGTGCAAGAATTTTGCGCGGCCGTGCGTTATTCCCTATAATCGCCGTTTACGTTAACGTCAATCAAGCCTCGTCAGCGCACGCCTGGCGGGGCCAACACTCTCCCAAGGAAGCCCATGAAGGTACTGGTACCCGTCAAGCGCGTGGTCGACTATAACGTCAAGGTCCGCGTGAAGTCCGATGGCAGCGGCGTCGATATCGCCAACGTCAAGATGTCGATGAATCCTTTCGACGAGATCGCCGTGGAAGAGGCAATGCGTCTGAAAGAAGGTGGCAAGGCGACCGAAGTCGTGGCTGTTTCCTGCGGGGTTACGCAATGCCAGGAGACCCTGCGTACCGCGATGGCCATCGGCGCTGACCGCGGCATTCTTCTCGAAACCGATGCCGAGTTGCAGCCGCTGGCCGTGGCCAAGCTCCTCAAGGCGATCGCTGACAAAGAACAGCCACAGTTAATCATTCTGGGTAAGCAGGCCATCGACGACGATTGCAATCAGACCGGCCAGATGCTGGCTGCTTTGCTCGGCTGGCCGCAGGCGACCTTTGCATCGAAGATGGTGATCGAGGGAGACAAGGCGATTGTCACTCGCGAAGTCGACGGTGGTCTGGAAACGGTATCCCTGTCGCTGCCCGCGATCGTGACCACCGACTTGCGACTCAACGAGCCGCGCTATGTGACGCTGCCCAACATCATGAAGGCCAAGAAAAAACAACTCGACGTCGTGAAACCCGACGAGCTGGGCGTGGATGTCACTCCGCGACTGAAGACCCTGAAAGTCGCCGAGCCGCCCAAGCGCTCTGCCGGCACCATGGTGCCGGATGTGGCGACGCTGGTAGCGAAGCTGAAGAACGAAGCCAAAGTCATCTGACGAATTTTGAAGAACAAGGACACCACGCCATGACCGCACTCGTCATTGCCGAACACGACAATGCCTCGCTCAAAGCGAGTACCCTGAATACTGTGACCGCTGCTGCCAAATGCAGCAATGAAGTTCATGTACTGATCGCCGGCCACGGCTGCGATGCGGCTGCAGCGGCGGCCGCAAAGATTGCTGGCGTTGCCAAAGTCATCGTTGCCGATGGCGCGCAGTTCTCCGATGGCCTCGCCGAGAACGTCGCCGAGCAGGCGCTGGCGATCGCGTCGTCTTACACCCATCTGCTGGCGCCCGCTACGGCGTATGGCAAGAACATCCTGCCGCGCGTTGCTGCGCGCTTGGATGTGGGCCAGATCTCAGAGATTACCAAAGTGGATTCGCCGGACACCTTCGAGCGCCCGATTTACGCGGGCAATGCGATCGCCACGGTGCAATCGATCGATGCGATCAAAGTCATCACCGTGCGCACGACCGGCTTTGATGCTGCTGCCGACGGTGGCAGTGCAGCGATAGAGAAAATCAGTGCGGTCGCGGACTCCGGCAAGTCATCGTTCGTCTCGCGCGAGCTGGCGAAGTCGGATCGCCCTGAGCTGACGGCGGCGAAAGTGATCGTCTCCGGCGGTCGCGGCATAGGCTCGGCAGAAAACTTCAAGATCCTCGAACCGTTGGCCGACAAACTCGGTGCGGCGATGGGCGCATCACGCGCGGCGGTCGATGCGGGTTATGTGCCGAACGACTGGCAGGTGGGACAGACAGGCAAGATCGTGGCGCCGCAACTGTATATTGCGGTGGGTATTTCCGGCGCGATCCAGCATCTCGCTGGCATGAAAGATTCAAAGACCATCGTCGCCATCAACAAGGATCCGGAAGCACCCATCTTCAGCGTGGCTGATTATGGTCTGGTTGGCGATCTGTTTGAGGCGGTGCCCGAGCTGATCAAAGAACTGGGCTGACAAACTAGGCAGACAACCCGGACGTCAACGTATCAACAACAACAAACCGAGGAAATCGCATGAGCTACACCGCTCCTCTGAAAGACATGCTGTTCGTGATGAACGAACTGGCGGGACTCGAAGCAATCAGTCAGTTGCCCGGCTGCGAGGACGCGACACCGGAAACAGCGGAGGCGGTGCTCGAGGAAAATGCGAAATTTTGTTCCGAGGTGATTGCGCCGCTGAACTGGACGGGTGATTGCGAGCCTAGCAGCTGGCATGACGGACAGGTCAAAACGACGCCTGGATTCAAGGAAGCATTCCGCGCTTTCGGTGAATCCGGCTGGCAGGGCGTGCAGCATCCGACCGATTACGGCGGACAGGGTTTGCCCAAGCTGTTGGCGACACCTTGTATCGAGATGCTGAATTCAGCCAATCTGTCGTTTGCGTTGTGCCCGCTGCTGACCGATGGCGCGATCGAGGCACTCATGACGGCGGGCAGCCAGGATCAGAAAGATCTGTATCTCGAAAAACTCATCTCCGGGCAATGGACCGGCACGATGAACCTCACCGAGCCACAGGCAGGTTCCGATCTCGCGCTGGTGCGCTCGCGCGCCGAGCCGCAGGGAGATGGCACATTCAAGATTTTCGGCACCAAGATCTACATCACCTATGGTGAGCACGACATGGCCGAAAACATCATCCATCTTGTGCTGGCGCGCACGCCAGGTGCGCCAGAAGGTGTGAAAGGCATATCGCTGTTCATCGTGCCCAAGTTCATGGTCAATGCCGATGGATCTCTGGGTGAGCGCAATGATGTGCATTGCGTGTCGATTGAGCACAAGCTCGGTATCAAGGCTAGCCCCACTGCGGTGCTGCAGTATGGCGACCATGGCGGCGCAATCGGTTATCTGGTAGGTGA
>JBEGNF010000057.1:0-23946 GCA_041182625.1 Pseudomonadota bacterium
GGCCTCGCCGGTCTGAGCTCATGGCGAATCGCGAGGAACTACTGATCATCCGTGCGGCCCGTTCCGGCAAGCCGGTCGCGCAGCTTGCGCTGGGAAAGCGCTATTTGTTTGGTGGTTCGGGGCTTCCGCAAAGTCATGCGACCGCGCTGCACTGGCTGGAAAAAGCGGCCGAGAACAACCAGCCTGATGCGTGGATGCTGATAGGCACGCACGTGCCTTTCGAGGTTGCGCAGCAGTCCGACAATCCGCTGAGAGTGGCATTCTGGTACGAGCGCGCATTCGACGGTGGCATTCCGAAAGCCGGGCTGGTTCTCGCGATGCTGGTGTTCGCGTGCTGGAATCAGGCAGATCACTCGTTAAAACAAAAAGCGATGCGGGCATTGCGGGCGGCTGCGGAGGCGGGACTGTCGGACGCACAGTGGCTGCTTGCGCAGCGGCTAGGCATCGATGGCGCTGTCGCCACACCAGTCGCTAATCCATCACCGGGCAATGCTGTCATGCAGGTTCATGCTGCGATCGAATGGGCTACCCGAGCGGCAAAGGGCGGCGTCGTTGAAGCGCAGCGTGCGCTGGCCGACTACGCATGGGCGGCGAACGACCATCTGAAATTTCTGTTCTGGGCACTTCCGTTGGCGCAAGAGATCGAGCGTCGCTGTGCCGAGCATCCAGGGCGCAAGACAAACCGGCTGAGCTATGAGCTTGATCTGCTCGGTCGCTGCGCGCAAGCGCTGCTGGCGACCTCTGACCCAAACAGCCGGTTAATAGAAAAATACCTTCGAACGGCAGCCGAGGGTGGGCATAGCGCCGCTCAGCTGTCGTATGGCTTGTGGATAGCGCGGATGGACAAGAGCGGTGCGCGGATCCCAGCGATACCTGGCGTTGCGCATTACAAGAAAGCGATACGCTGGCTGTCCATGGCGGCGGAGCAGGGCGAAGCACATGCCTGGTATGCGATGTCCCGTATTTTTCTCAAGCCTGAATTTTCACGACGAAGCGTCGAAGAGGCGCGCCGCTATCTGGAACTCGCCGCGACTGGCGGTCATGTTCGCGCACAGGTCGAGCTCGGCGTCGTCGCCTGGCGCAACCGGCGCCTCGACCGACGCGCCGATATCAAAGCCGTGTACTGGCTGTTGAAGGCCGCAGGTCAGGGGGACCACGAGGCCCAAAAACTGCTCGACAAGATTCTGCCTCCGATTCGCAAGGCGGAGTGGGCGCACTCGGCGAAAGCCATCTTCACCCGCGACATGGCGAACCAGTATCCCTTCCTCGCGGCGAGAGTCGAACTTGGCTACTGGTTCGGATTATCACGCGCCGAAGCCCTGCTGGTTGATGTGCAGGCCGCAGACCATGGGCATTGTCTCGAGATCGACATACGCCATGAACATCCGCGCAGCCGAAGGCGCCTGATCCCCGTGCTCACTGGGGAGCAAAGACAGGCTCTCGATCGCGCAGCGCGAATATTCGATACGGTCGACGGATCGCCGGTCGGCGCTGAAGGTAACTATCGTCAGCGGCTGTATCGATTCCGAAGCCTGATGAGCGGACGACGCGAAGCCACGCGATTATCAGCGTGAGACTCGGGCATTGTTCGGGGCTAACTCTAACGCGTGCCAGCCGGCTCCACTGCCCCGATCAGAGATCAATGCTTCCCTCGAACACGCTGACAGCGGGGCCCGTGAGCAGTACGGGCGACACACCCCCGTCCCAAGCGATTGATAAGTCGCCGCCGCGCGTGGAGACGGTGACCGGGGACTCCAGCAGGCCACGCAAGATGCCGGACACGGCCGCTGCGCAGGCCCCGGTGCCGCAGGACAGCGTCTCTCCCGCACCACGTTCAAATACGCGTAGACGAACATGATGCCGATCCACGAGCTGCATGAAACCTGCATTGACCCTTTTTGGAAATAGCGCATGCCCTTCTATCGCCGGACCCTCAGATTCCACAGGTGCGGTATCGACGTCGGTGACGACTTGTACCGCATGCGGATTGCCCATCGATACCACCACAATGTGTCGTAGCTGGCCTTTGACGTCCAGTGGCCACACGGGTGCCAAATGCTCGTGTGCGGCGGACAGCCCGGCGGCGTCAAAAGGAATCGACTGAGTATCCAGCCCAGGCGCGCCCATGTCTACCGTTATGCGTCCATCATCTTCCAGCCTTGGAGCGATGATGCCCGACATGGTCTCAACGCGAATATCGCGGCGATCCGTCAGTCCTTTGTCCACCACAAACTTGACGAAGGCCCGCGCGCCATTGCCGCATTGTTCGACTTCACCCCCATCGGAATTAAATATACGGTAGCGAAAATCAACATTGCTGCTGCCGGGCTTCTCCACGACCAGGATCTGGTCAGCCCCGATGCCGAAGCGACGATCGGCGATGGCGCGCCACTGCGCCGCGGTCAGGTTGACAGACTGGTTAATAGCATCGATCACCACAAAATCATTGCCGGCGCCGTGCATTTTCGTAAATTTGAGTTTCATTCAGAGAAAAAGGTTTTTAGCTGCGCCGTGAAACGCAAGAGTAAAGAACGAGCAACGCAAGGCCAGCCACAGGTGCCAGAGGCGCGGCCCGATTTCGCAGATTACAGCTTATTTCAAGTAATCATACAGTCGCGGCATGCCCTCGGGCCGAGTCTTGAATCGCTTGTGCGACCAGAAGTACTCCGCCGGCGCTTCCTTGATGCGCTCTTCGATGAAGGCATTCATGCGTCGTGTTGCCTCTTCAATACTCGCACCCGGGTAATCTTCCCAAGGTGGATAGAAGCGAACTTCCCAGCCCCGATAGCCCGGCAGGAAACGCGTAATTACAGGAATCACTTGACCATCAGTCGCAGCCGCCAATCGCGCGGGCGCTGTCAGTGTCGCAGCCGGGATCCCAAAGAAAGGTACAAACACGGATTCTTTGCGGCCGAAATCCATGTCGGGCAGCATCAGAAAAGGACGGCCGCTGCGCATCGCGCGGATGATGGGCTTGATGCCGGCCTCTCGCGCTAGCAAGTTCCGCTCGTCAGTGGTGAAGCGCAACCGCCCCTTGCGCAAGGCTTCATCAAAAATCTCGTTCCGCTGACGCGTGTAGATCGAACAGGCAGGTCCTGCAAGGGTGATCGCCACCCCAGCGACTTCAAGACAAACGAAGTGCGGGCAAAGAAAGATCGTTGGTTGTTCCTGCGCGGATTTGGTTGGCACGGCGGGGGTAACCTTGATCAGTCGCTTCAGTCGCCATACGGGCGCCCACCAGAGTATTCCCCTCTCCAGCACGCTGCGTGCATAGCCTTGGAAATGTGCGAGGGCGATATCCTTGCGTTGCGACTCCGTCATTGTTGGAAAGCAGAGCCGCAGATTGGTCAGCGCGATCTCGCGTCGGCTGCGAACGGCAACGAACAATAGACTGCCGATCAGCTTGCCCATTCTGCCGAGCACAGGCAGCGGCAGCCACTGTAGCACCCACATCAGGCCCAGCAGCAGTCGCATGCTCATGCGATTGCTCCCGATGCAGGCGGGCGGCCTTTGTAGCGGTTGTAGCTCCAGAAGTACTGTGAAGGACAGCGCGCGATCAGGGATTCCATCGCTAAATTGATGGCTCGCGCTTGTTGCTCAGCCGTGCCTGAGAGTTCGCGCTCGAACGGCACGAAATGCACCGCATAGCCAGCACCTCGCGGCAGTCGCTCGGCGTATGACAGCACCATCGGCGCGTCGCTCGACTGGGCAAGCTTTGCTGGCAGGGTCATCGTGTACGCAGGCTGTCCAAAAAAATCAGCCCACACACCCTCGCCTGTGCCGGGCACTTGATCCGGCAGCAAGCCTATGCATCCGCCCTCGCGCAAGGTGCGTAGCAAGACCCGCACACCTGACAGAGTGGCCGGCGCGAGATGAAGATTGCCTCGCCTGCGTGCCTGCTCCAGCAGTGGTTGGAGTACCGCCATTCGCGGCGGGCGGTACAGTGCCGTGAGCGGCACCCGGCTCGCGATTACTTGCGCGATGATTTCAAAACAACCGAGGTGCGGCGTCAGAAATACCACGCCTCTGCCCTGATCAATGGCTCGCTGTGCCACGTCCCAGTCGTGGACCTGAGCCGATCCAAGTACGCGCAAGGGATCGCCGCACCAGACGAAAGGTAACTCGAACAGACTCTTGCCGGCTTCCGCAATCGCCCGGCGATGCTCGGTATAAAAGCCAGCGCGCTGCAGATGAGCGTTCATGCGTCGCCGGTACGCGGGCGAACACGCGTAGACGATCCAGCCCGAGACGGCGCCCAGCGAGTGCATCATTGGCAGTGGCAACCAAGAGAGGATCTGGAATAGACGGAGCAGCATCCGAAGAGGAAGACAGAGATTTTGCTGAATTCTGGCAAGACGCGTAAAATAGCACGAAGTTTTCACCGCCGAGTTAATCAGACAACTTGCGAGGCGGTCTACAAATTTCGCTAAAGCGTCGCAGGCTCACTGGGTTGACCGCGACAGGTTGTCAATCTTTTTTTGGGGAGCTTGTGCATGTCAAACGAATACCTGTTCACGTCCGAGTCAGTGTCCGAAGGCCATCCGGACAAAGTCGCCGACCAAATTTCCGATGCGATTCTTGATGCGATCCTAGAGCAGGATCCGCGCGCGCGCGTCGCCGCAGAGACACTCTGCAATACGGGTCTGGTCGTGCTGGCTGGCGAGATCACGACGACGGCGAACGTGGATTACATCAAGGTAGCCCGCGAGACACTCAAAGGAATCGGTTACGACAACACCGACTTCGGCATCGATTACCGAGGCTGCGCGGTCATGGTCTGCTATGACAAGCAGTCGCCCGACATCGCGCAAGGTGTGGACGAAGGCAAGGGCATCGACCTCGATCAAGGCGCGGGCGATCAGGGTCTGATGTTTGGTTATGCGTGCAACGAGACTCCTGAGCTGATGCCCGCCGCGATCTACTACTCGCACCGCATCGTCGAGCGCCAGTCACAGCTGCGCAAGGATGGCCGTCTGCCCTGGCTGCGACCAGACGCAAAATCACAGGTGACGCTCAAGTATGTCGATGGCAAGCCGGTCGCGATCGACACCATCGTGCTCTCGACCCAGCACGCGCCCGAGATGGATCACAAACAGATCGAAGAAGCCGCGATTGAACAGATCATCAAGCCAGTCGTACCAAAAGAATGGCTGAAGAACACCCGCTATCTGGTCAATCCGACCGGCCGCTTCGTGATCGGCGGCCCCCAGGGTGATTGTGGTCTCACCGGGCGTAAGATCATTGTTGACACCTACGGCGGTGCAGCGCCGCATGGTGGCGGCGCATTCTCCGGTAAGGACCCGTCAAAAGTTGACCGCTCGGCAGCGTACGCTGGCCGCTATGTGGCGAAGAATATCGTCGCCGCCGGCCTTGCCGAAAAATGCCAGATCCAGATCTCTTACGCGATCGGTATTGCCAAACCGACTTCGGTAATGGTGACTACCTTCGGCACCGGCAAGATCAGCGATGAAAAGATCGAAGCGCTTGTTCGCGAGCATTTCGATTTGCGTCCGAAAGGCATCGTGCAGATGCTTGACCTGCTGCGCCCGATCTATCGCAAGAGCGCCGCGTACGGTCACTTCGGCCGTGAAGAGCCCGAGTTCAGCTGGGAGCGTACCGACAAGGCCGCCGCGCTGAAGGCGGCTGCCGGTCTCTGATTCGCACACGGGTAACGACACGACGGGCAGGTTTGCATGGCAGGCCGGCCCGTTTTTCATTTCGTTGAACTGAACCCGATTTACCTCTCATTCTCTGTCTGAGAAAAATTTTTCTGCTGCTAGAGTCGCACGCGTCTATCAGTTTTTGATGTGGCGGAAAAATTTTCATGTGTACCAGTCTTTTGCGACCCAGCCCGCGCGCGCTGTTTGTGTCCGCACTGACCCTCCTGTTCTTTCTCAGCACTCCTTCGCGGTCGCAATCCCCAGAGCCGCGCCTCAAAGCAGGTTTGCTATCGGGTGCGACCGCCGGTGCATCATCCGCATCGCCCCCAGTTGCACAGGTTGGCCGGCTGATCATCAAGCTGCATTCAACGCGCGGCCGCAAGCTCGGCGCACAACTCGCCCATCAGGAACATGGCCGTCTGTCAGCGCTTGCCAGCGAGTCCCTGAGCGTGGAACGCTCTCTTTCTGGGGATTCCCATCTGCTGCGTTTGGCAGAGCCTCTGAACATGGATGAAGCGCGCGCATTGTCGGCCCGGCTGCGCGCCAGCGGCGAAGTCGAGTCGGCTGAACCGGACTTGCTGATGCAGGCCCATGCCATCTTCCCCTTCAGCATGGCGCCGAACGATCCCGCGTATGCGGGCTCACCCGGGCAGTGGCATTACATGGCGCCGACCGCTTTGAATGCCGGCGGTGCCGACTTGCCCGCCGCATGGGATCTCACCCTGGGTAGTGGCAATGTCACCGTTGCCGTGCTCGATACAGGGTACCGACCGCATGTCGATTTGCAGGCAATGCTGCCGGGATATGACTTCGTTAGCGTCGCCAGTATGAGTAATGACGGCAATGGTCGCGATGCCGATGCGCGCGATCCGGGCGATCATGTGGCGGCCAATGAGTGTGGCAGTGGGGCTTCGGCTGCCCGCTCCAGCTGGCACGGCACACATGTCATCGGCACGATTGCCGCGCTGATGAACAATGGGCTTTATGGCACGGGTGTCGCGCCTAATGTCCGGCTGCTGCCCGTGCGCGTGCTGGGCAAGTGCGGCGGCTATACCTCTGACATCGTGGATGGCATCCGCTGGGCCGCCGGTCTCGAGGTGCCCGGTGTAGCGAAAAATCTTTATCCAGCGCGCATCATCAATCTCAGCTTGGGGAGTGCGGGTAGCTGTTCCGCTGCTTTCCAGAACGCGATCAACGATGCCAATGCAGCAGGCGCCATCGTCGTGGTGTCCAACGGCAATGGTGGCTACGACAGCGTGAACCAGCCAGCGAACTGCAATGGCGCGCTGGCGGTCACTGCGCACAGTATTGACGGCGACAATGCCGACTACGCCAACATTGGCGTGCACACGGTGATCAGTGCACCTGGTGGTGGCTGTGGCACGCTGACGTCAGGTTGCACGCCGGGCATGAGCGTTAATGGTCCGGCTGTTTACTCATTAGGGAATACCGGCGTCAGCCTGCCGGCAAATGACACCTACGCGCTCAAGCGCGGTACCAGCATGGCCACGGCCCATGTGTCTGGCACGATTGCGCTGATGCTCTCGATGAACCCTTCGATGTCGAGACACGAGGTGATCTCCATACTGCGGTCATCGGCGCGGGCCTTCCCGGCTTCCAGTGCTTGCGCTCGGGCCGACAATCAGGGACTGTGCGGCGCGGGAATGCTAGATGCGCAGGCGGCACTTCGGTCGGTCGCGCCGGTGATCGGGCTGGCGCGAACTTCTCAGGTCGCCTCGCCCGGTGCCCTGGTTGCGCTGGATGCCAGCGCCAGTTCGCCCGGCGGCCACCCGATTATCAGCTATACGTGGCGCGCAGCTGCGTCGAATCCCTCGGTAGTCACGCTGCTGAATGCGAGTTCACCGAATGCCAGTTTCATCGCGCCTGCGCGAGGCACGTACCAGTTCACGCTGACCGTCACCGACGATCGTGGCGCTGCCAGCACCTCGGGCGCCAGTGTGCGAGTCAACAGCGTGCCTGTGCTGCAGGCGATCGCCAATCCCTCAGTGCGGGCCGGCGGCTCATTGAAACTGATAGTCAAAGTGACCGATGCCGATGGTGACAAACCCGTGTTTCATCCGCTGGCCCTGCCGCCGGGTGCGAGCCTGAGTACGGCGGGCGTGTTCAGCTGGCCGTATGCGGTGCCCGCGGGCAGCTACGATGTCAGCATCGCCGCCAGTGACCATGATGGCAGCAGCGTGCCGCTGAATTTTTCGATCTCTGTGACTGCGGCGACCGCCGCCAGTGTGGCGAGCGGCGGCTCAGGAGGCGGCGGCGCTTTTGGCGATGAATGCCTATGGCTGGCGGCAGGCTGGTTGCTGATCCGCCGGCAACGCCATGCAAAAAAATCCTGCAAGCACGCAGACGCATCATGATTCACCGTATCTCATGGCGCTGATCTGGCGTTCATGGGACCGTCGCTCGGCGCCTGCCATGCTGATCGTGATCGTCGTTGCGCTGTCGCTTCTGGCTGGCTTTTCTTCTACGAATGCGCTCGTCTGGCGGAGAGCCGCGCTGAACGAGGGCGACTACTGGCGACTGCTCAGCGCGCATCTCGTTCATTTGAGTCCTCGGCATCTGCTAATGAACTTACTCGCTTTGTGGTTGGTGAGTGAGCTGACCTGTAAAACACTGAGCAGCGCGCAGTGGATATCGCTCGCGATGATGAGCGCGTTCGGCATCAGTCTGTCGTTATGGCTTCTGCAGCCTCAGTTGCAGTGGTATGCAGGGCTGTCTGGTGTGCTGCACGGGCTGTGGTCCGGTGGTGCGGCTTACCGATATCTCATTGAACGAAAAAAAATTTTCCTGCTCGCCTTGCTTGCGCTGTTTGTCCGTTTGATGATCGGCGCTCAAGCCAGCAACGAGTTTCCGGTGATAGCGGTGGCTCACTGGTACGGCGCGTGCAGCGGTTTACTGTGGCTCGCATTGACGCAGGTGCATGAACGTCTTCACGTTTTCGATTACAATGCGCGCTGCTAAGGAGCGTTGCGACAGGGTTCACGCCCTGCCAGGCTTGGCAAATCATCATGCAACGGCGCTCACGTTACTTTTTTCCAAGGAAAGGAGGGCGTGATGAGCGCCGTACTCAAACCCGCAAGTTCCCACGACTACCACGTTGCTGATATCAGTCTCGCCGACTGGGGCAACAAAGAAATCCGTATTGCCGAAACCGAAATGCCTGGCTTGATGGCCATCCGTGAAGAATACGCGGCCAAGCAGCCTCTGAAAGGTGCGCGCATTACCGGTTCGCTGCACATGACTATCCAGACCGCTGTGCTGATCCAGACGCTCGAAGCGCTGGGCGCAAAAGTGCGCTGGGCTTCGTGCAATATTTACTCGACCCAGGATCATGCTGCGGCCGCGATCGCTGCCAGTGGCACGCCGGTATTCGCTTACAAAGGCGAGACGTTGGACGAGTACTGGGATTACACCCATCGTATTTTCGAATGGTCGGATGGTGGCTACTCGAACATGATTCTCGATGACGGCGGCGATGCCACGCTGCTGCTGCATCTGGGCTCACGCGCGGAGAAAGATCTCAGCGTGCTGAGCAACCCGGATTCCGAAGAGGCAGTTTCTTTGTTCAATTCGATCAAGAAAAAGCTCGCGACGGACAAGACCTGGTACTCGACCCGCCTGGCTCAGATCAAAGGCGTCACCGAAGAGACCACCACCGGCGTGCACCGCTTGTACCAGATGCACAAGGAAGGCAAGCTGGCCTTCCCGGCGATCAATGTGAATGACTCGGTCACCAAGTCCAAGTTCGACAATCTGTATGGTTGCCGCGAGTCGCTGGTCGATGGCATCAAGCGCGCGACTGACGTCATGATCGCTGGCAAGATCGCCGTGGTCGCTGGTTATGGCGACGTCGGCAAAGGTTCGGCGCAGGCGCTGCGTGCCCTATCCGCACAAGTCTGGGTCACCGAGATTGATCCGATCTGCGCGCTGCAGGCGGCGATGGAAGGCTACCGCGTCGTGACGATGGACTATGCGGCCGAGCACGCTGACATCTTCGTCACCGCGACTGGCAACTATCATGTGATCACGCATGAGCACATGAAGAAAATGAAAGATCAGGCCATCGTCTGCAACATCGGCCACTTCGACAATGAAATCGAAGTCGCTGCGATCAAGCAGTACAAGTGGGAAAACATCAAGCCTCAGGTCGACCACGTGATCTTCCCGGATGGCAAGCGCATCATCCTGCTCGCAGAAGGCCGTCTGGTGAATCTCGGTTGCGGCACCGGCCATCCGTCCTATGTGATGAGCTCGTCGTTTGCCAACCAGACCATCGCCCAGATCGAGCTGTACTGCAACACCGCAGCCTATCCGGTGGGCGTGTACACGCTGCCCAAGCATCTGGATGAAAAAGTCGCTGTGCTGCAACTTAAGAAGCTCAATGCACAGTTGACCGTGCTCAGCGATGAGCAGGCGGCTTACATCGGCGTCAAGAAAGAAGGTCCGTACAAGCCGGAGCACTACCGCTACTAATCACGCGTTGATTATGTGATTGTTCGCGGTTCACCGGTCATGCGGCGCCTCGGCCTGTGAAAGGCCAAGCGCGCTGTATGACCGGGTCTCATGCCTGAAACTCTTCCATGCGCCTGCTGCTGATCTGGCTGATCAACACCCTTGCCCTATTCGCTATCCCGCAGCTGCTGGATTCGGTGAAGATCGACAGCTTTTCCACCGCCCTGCTCGCTTCACTGGTGCTTGGCTTGGTAAACACCTTGCTACGCCCGATCCTGATCTTGCTGACTCTGCCCGTCACTCTGCTGACGCTGGGTTTATTCATCTTCGTGATCAATGGCCTGATGTTCTGGGCAGCTGCGGATCTGGTGAAGGGATTTCAGGTCGATAATTTTGGCGCGGCCATGTTGGGCGCGCTCATCTACAGCATGCTCTCATGGGCGCTGTCCACGCTATTCCTCAGAAAATAAATGTCAGAAAAATTCTCTGCCTCCGCGACCCGATTCAGTGCGGAGTTCTTTCCTCCGAAGACGCCCGAGGGCGCCGAAAAACTGCGCGCGACACGCAAGATACTGGCAGCGCTGCAGCCGGAATATTTTTCCGTCACCTTCGGTGCCGGCGGCTCTACGCAGGCCGGCACGCGCGATACGGTCCTCGAGATGCACAAAGAAGGTCATGTGGCCGCACCTCACCTGTCTTGTATTGGCCGCTCGCGCGACGATCTGAGGGAGATACTCGCCGAATACAAGCAGGCGGGCATACGGCGACTGGTCGCGCTGCGCGGCGACTTGCCCAGTGGTTTTGGTGGTTCGGCGGGGGATTTCAGCCATGCCAATGAGCTGATCGAATTCATCCGCGCTGAAACCGGCAACTGGTTTCACATCGAAGCCGCCGCCTATCCGGAGATGCATCCGCAGGCAAAATCCCCACAGGATGACTTGCAGAACTTCGCACGCAAGATCAAAGCCGGTGCCGACTCGGCGATCACGCAGTATTTCTTTAATCCTGATGCGTATTTTCGTTTTGTTGATGAGGCGCGCAAGATCGGTATCGATGTGCCTATCGTTGCGGGCATCATGCCGATTACAAACTATACGCAGCTCGCCCGCTTTTCCGAGATGTGTGGTGCCGAGATACCGCGCTGGATACGACTCAAGCTGGCGAGCTTTGGCGACGACAGCGCCTCCATCCGTGCGTTTGGCCTTGATGTGGTGACAGGTTTGTGCGAGTGCCTGATCAAAGGTGGCGCGCCCGGGTTGCATTTTTATTCGCTGAACCAGACAGAGCCCACCCAGACGATCTGGAAGCGGCTGATCAGTCCGTGATGATCAGGTCCAGCGGGATGTCATGCGGGTCTGTAGTAAAGCGGACTCGCGTGCTCGCATAAGCAATGCCTAGCGCCGTGGGGCGGGGTGCAACCGCCAGTGTGCGGTCGAAATAGCCGCCGCCGAACCCCAGTCTGAACCCCTGATCATTGAAGCCCACGCAGGGCGCCAGCACGACATCCGGCGCGATCTGCGCATCTCTTGCGGTCGGTGCCTGCATGCCGCTCGCGTCACGGGAGAGCGACTCGCCTGGCAGCCAGCGCTGGTAGACCAGCGCCGTGTGTTTTTCTACAGCGACCGGCATCGCCAGCGTGATCCCGCGCGATGACAAGCTCTCGTATAGCGGCATCAATTCTGGTTCTCCCGCCATCGCCAGATATCCGCCGAGCGATCGCGGCTGATGCTCATCAATCCAAGACCACAATGCCGCCATGATTCGGGCGTCCGACTGCGCCTTCACATCCGCTGACATCGCGCGTCGTGCTGCAATCAGCTGCCGGCGCAAATCCGCTTTGACAGTTGGGTTATCCATCACAGCTTGTCCGTCGCAAAAATAGACTTGGGTTGATGTATTCAATCATTTACTGCATGGTATTCTAAAGAGAACCTCTTCTCTCAGAATGTTGAAAGTTTTGATGATCTGCAAAAGCTGTAAATCATGGATGGGCGGACTATTGTTGTCTGCGTCGGTCATACTCGTCCCATCGCCAGCGATGACGGCCACGCCTAAACGGGCAGTCATGACGGTGAGCGCGGCCGACGCCGATTTCATCGCCTTGCGCGAAGCATCGCTGCGCGGTGATACCGGCGATGCAGGAAGACTCGCAGCACGTCTCGCCGACTACCCTATTCAATCCTATGTTGAATATTACCGGATGTATCCGCGCCTCGTCTCTACGCCCGAGGGCGAGATCCGCGGCTTTCTCAACCGTTACGACGGCACCGCGATCGCAGATCGACTCAGGAATGACTGGCTGCTGATGCTGGGCCGTGCACGCGACTGGCGCGTGTTTGATGAACAGTACCCACTATTCGTGCTAAACGATGATACGCAGGTCAAATGCTACGCACTCTCTTCGCGGGTAGCAAAAGGCGAGTACGTCGTCAAAGCCGCGCGAGAACTGCTGGTGCAGCCAAAGAATTATGGTGAGGCGTGTACCGATCTGATCAGCCGGCTATATCAAAACAAGCAATTCAACGAGACTGATCTCTGGCATCAGGTTCGTATCGCCGTTGAATATGGCAACTTCAGTGCGGCGCGTCGCATTGCTTACCAGCTCGATGTCAGCGAGCGGCAGCTGATGCCCGCGATTGACAAACCTGGCATCATCGTCGAGCGCGGCGCCGCAGGTTCGCGCGCGACAAAAGAATTATTCATCATCGCGCTGGGCCGGTTGGCAAAAGATCATCGCGACCGCGCCGAGCGGGCCTTGCACAAGGCGCTGTTCAGGCTAAGTCATGAAGAGCAGGCCCAGGCCTGGGCGCAGCTTGCGCTTCCTGCTTCGTTAGCCTTGTCGAAAGATGCGGTCAGTTTCTGGCGCAAGAGCTGGGATGCGACCTTGTCGCCGGATAGCTATCACTGGCGGGTGCGTGCCGCTTTGCGTGATGGAGATTGGCCAATGGCAGCAAGAGCGATTGACAGCATGCCCGCAGAAATGCAGAAGGAGGCTGTCTGGGTCTACTGGCGCGCACGGGCGCATCAGGCCGCACATCACACAGAGACTGCGAACAAGCTCTTGCAGAGCATCGCCATGCAGCACACTTTCTATGGCCTGCTGGCTGCTGAAGAGCTAGGACAAAAACTCGCCGTGCCACCGCGTCCGCAGCCACCAACTGCGGAAGAGATGGCTGAGGCCGCTGCGAACACAGGTTTTCGTCATTCGTTGAAATTCTTCGAGCTGGAGTTGCGTTTCGAAGGCAACCGCGAATGGAACTGGCAACTGCGCAAGCTGAACGAGCGACAACTGCTCGCCGCCGGCGAATTCGCCCGACAGAGCGAAGTGCTTGACCGTATGGTCACCACGGCTGATCGTGCGAAATCTGAAATTGATTTCAGTCAGCGTTTTCCGACACCGCATGACGACATCATGAATGCTGCCGTGCAGCCGCTGGGGCTGGACAAGGCATGGGTCTATGGTCTGATGCGTCAGGAGTCACGCTTCGTCAAAGCCGCGCGCTCGAATGTCGGCGCATCGGGACTCATGCAGATCATGCCAGCGACCGCTCATTATGTCGCACGCAAAATAGGCATGGCTGGATTTACGCTCAGCGGGCTGAATGACATTCGCACCAACATCACGCTGGGCACGCAGTACCTGAACATGGTGTTGGGCAGTCTGGGCGGTTCGCAGACACTCGCCACCGCAGCGTATAACGCCGGACCCAGTCGCCCTCGGCTGTGGCGCTCGACGCTTGACAAGCCTGTCGAAGGCGCGATCTTCGCCGAGACGATTCCCTTTTCCGAGACGCGAGGCTATGTGAAAAATGTGCTCGCGAATGCGACTTGCTATGCCGCGCTGTTCGATAGCAAAGCGCCTTCGCTGAAATCGCGACTGGGCGTCGTATCGCCACGCGATGCGATGCTGAGCGAACTGGGCGATCTTCCTTGACAGGCAAGCGATGAAGCACGAATCCATCCTCGTCATTGGCGGCAGCGGCTTCATCGGTTCGCACATCGTCGCTGGATTGGTGGCGAGCGGCCGGCAGGTGATCGTGCCCACGCGCCGCGTCATCTGTGGGTACTACCGACCCTGCAAGTGGTCGAGGCTGACGTGTTCGAGCAGCAGGCGCTGAATCGGCTACTGGCGCAGGCCGATGCAGTGATCAATTTGGTCGGCGTCCTGCACTCGCGCCCGGGGCGACCCTGGGGGCCTGCATTCGAGCGCGCGCATGTCGAGCTGCCGCGACGTATCGTCACGGCCTGTCAGCGGCAGGCGGTGACACGCTGCTTGCACATGTGCGCCTTGGGTGCGGACAGCCACGGACCTTCCATGTATCAGCGCTCCAAGGCGGCGGGCGAACGCATCATGCTTGATGCGCCCGGTTTGCAAGTCACTAGTTTCCGGCCTTCCGTCGTGTTCGGTCCTGATGACAATTTTTTGAACATGTTCGCAAAGCTGCAGTCGCTGTTGCCGGTGCTGGTGCTGGGAGGACTGCACGCTAAATTTCAGCCAGTTTATGTAGGCGATGTTGCGCAAGCCTTCATCAATGCGCTCGACAATCCTGAGACCTATGGCAAGGTCTATGAACTCACCGGTCCGCGGGTGTACAGCATGAGAGAACTCCTGCACCTGACCGGCGTTTACAGCGGTCATCCGCGTCCGGTGATTGGTTTGCCCGATAGCTTTGCTCGAATTCAGGCTTTCTTCCTCGAACATCTCCCCGGCGGCCCGCTGATGAGCCGTGACAATCTTGATTCGATGAAATCCGATAACGTCGCCGGTAATCATTACCCTTCTCCTGCCGGCTGGCGACCGACGCCACTTGAAGCCGTCGCGCCCGACTATCTCGCCAGGCGCTGACGGCCATGTCGTTGCTCAAGACCTATGTCGTTGGTGGTGCAGTGCGCGATGCGCTACTCGGTCTACCGGTCAAGGATAAAGACTATGTGGTGGTGGGTGCGACACCCGACGTATGCGCTGGCGCGCACCGAGCGCAAGACCGCACCTGGCTATACCGGCTTTGCATTTCATGCAGCACCTGATGTCACGCTGGAGCAAGATCTGTTGCGACGTGATCTTACGATCAATGCGATTGCGCAGAGCGCTGACGGCACGCTGATCGATCCCTATGGCGGACAAAAAGATATCAAAGCCCGGATCTTTCGTCACGTATCTCCCGCCTTTACCGAAGATCCGGTGCGCATACTCCGCATCGCCCGCTTTGCTGCACGGTTTACCGATTTCAGTATTGCACCGGAGACGCGGGCGCTGATGCAGCAGATGGTGTCTTCAGGTGAGGTGGATGCGCTGGTGCCCGAGCGTGTATGGCAAGAGATTTCGCGCGGCTTGATGGAATCGAGGCCGTCGAGAATGTTCGAGGTGCTTCGGGCCTGCGGCGCGCTGGCGCGGATTTTTCCCGAATTGGATTCGCTGGCAAGCGTGCCTCAGTCGGCAGAACATCATCCCGAGACCGGTACTTTCGTGCATGTGATGAGGGTGATCGATGGAGCCGCCAGCGAGAACGTTCCCCTCTCCGTACGTTTTGCCGCGCTGGTGCATGATCTGAGCAAGGGTACGAGTCGTAGTGAGCCATGGCCTAGTCACATCGCTCATGAGACGAGTAGCGAGAAGCTCGCAGAGCAAGTCTGCCGCCGACTGAAGCTGCCGACTGAGGTGCGCGAGCTAGCGGTGCTGACCGCGCGCGAGCATGGCAATGTGTCGCGCGCAATCGAGATGCACGCCGTGGATCTCGTGAGCTTGTTCGAGCGTTGTGATGCATTTCGCAAGCCTGTGCGCTTTTCAGAATTACTGAAGGTATGCGAAGGCCTCCATCGCAGCCGTACAGATTTTGCTGATCGTACTTTTCCCCAAGCCACGCATGTACTGAAAGCGCTAACCGCAGCGCAAGGGGTGAACGCAGGTGTGATCGCAGCAGAAGTGACTGCTAACATTCCTGAGCGTCCTGCCGAGCATATCGCAGCCGCTATTCATGCCGCTCGCGTGTATGCTGTTAATGAAATGCTTTCACGAGTATAAAAAAACGGATCCGACGGGTTGATCGGATCCGTAACACGCCATCAGGCGCGGAGGCGGGGCCGAGGGGCGGCCCCAAGAGGAGGGTGAATCTGGTTCAGCGTGCCGGACGTTCAGGCATGCCGGCACGAATCTCATCTTCAGTCAGCTTGCCATCCTTGTTCTTGTCGAGCTTGTCAAAATCACGCGCGAGCTTTTGCATTTTTGCAGCGTCTACCTCGGCACGACTCAACGCACCGTCGCCATCCTTGTCGGCGCTCTTCCAGTGCTCGCGCATTTTGTCGCGCATGCTTTCGCGGAATTTGTCATGCATTGCTTTGCGATGTGCCTGCATTTCTTCCTTCGAAATAAATCCATCCTTATTGGTGTCGATTTCGTTGAACATTCGGTCGGTACCTTCGCGTGCCTCATCGCGGCTGACGCGACCATCATTGTTCTTGTCGAACTGAGAGAACATCGGTGGTACCCGGTCACCATGCATCTCGCTGTGCATGTCGGCGCCACCATGATGATCGGCGAGCGCGATGCCGCTGGAGAGACATCCCGCCAGGATGAGAGGAACAGCAATACGGAGTTTCATGGTTTACCTCGGCCAGTCATGTGGATGAATGAAGGCATGTTCGCCCAAGGGGGGCGCATCGGGCAGGGGTTTTACCCCTTGTTACAGATGATCTGGCAGACATTGCAGAGAAGTAATACCCCCGCCCGTGCTGCAGATGGCCCGAAAAACCTTGCGTCAGCGGCAGGCCCGGGCGCCCGGTTTCAACAGGCCCAGCCATCACGCGTATATACTTCAAAAAAAGCCTCTTCGAGGGGCTGAAACTACTACGGGGACACTCATGAATGCACCGCTCGACCGGCAGCAAGCACTACAGCCGGACGCCATTTCCCTCGACGACAAGTACACGCTGGAGCGTGGCCGGGTCTTCCTCACCGGTACCCAGGCGCTGATACGCCTGCCGATGATGCAGCGCCGCCGTGATCAGGCGGCCGGGCTGAACACGGCGGGCTTCATCACCGGCTATCGCGGCTCTCCGCTAGGTTCAGTCGACCAGACAGCGGCCAAGGCGAAAAAATTCCTTGCGGCGCACCACGTGCAGTTTCATCCCGGCGTGAATGAAGATCTGGCTGCGACCTCGGTCTGGGGCACGCAGCAGACCAATCTCTTCCCCGGTGCGAAATACGATGGCGTGTTCTCGATCTGGTACGGCAAGGGTCCGGGTGTCGACCGCTCCGGTGATGTATTCAAGCACGCGGTCGCTGCGGGCACCGCAAAGCATGGTGGCGTGCTGGCACTGGCCGGCGATGATCATGCGGCTAAATCCTCCACCACCGCGCATCAGAGCGAGCACATCCTGAAAGCCTGCGGCATACCGGTGCTGTATCCGTCATCGGTGCAGGAATATCTGGACTATGGCCTGCATGGCTGGGCGATGAGCCGTTATGCTGGCCTGTGGGTGGCGATGAAATGCGTGACCGACATCGTCGAATCCGGCGCGACCGTGGATGTCGATCCCGATCGCGTAAAGATCCTGTTGCCCGACGATTTCGAGATGCCCGCCGGCGGTCTGAACATTCGCTGGCCCGATGGCATCCTCGAGCAGGAAGAGCGACTGGTCAATTACAAATGGTATGCGGCGCTCGCCTACGCGCGCGCGAATGGTCTGAACCGTACCATTTGGGACAGCCCGAACGCTCGCTTCGGCATTTTCACCACGGGGAAATCGTATCTCGATACGCGCCAGGCCCTCCAAGATCTGGGCATCGATGAGCAGGTCGCGCGCGATATCGGCATTCGTCTGCACAAGGTCGGGATGAGCTGGCCGCTGGAGGCTGAGGGTACTCGCAAGTTTGCGACGGGCTTGGAAGAGATTCTGGTCGTTGAAGAAAAACGCCAGCTGCTCGAATACCAGCTTAAGGAAGAACTCTACAACTGGCGCGATGATGTACGTCCACGCGTAGTAGGTAAGTTTGATGATACTGGCGAGTGGAGCAACAACCGCAAGAGTGGTCATGGTGACTGGCTGCTGCCTGCCACCTACGAGTTAAACCCTACGCTGATCGCGCGAGCGATTGCGGCGCGCATCTCGAAATACTTTGCTGGCCATCCGGTCGAGCAGCGCGTACGCGAGCGCATCGCCTATCTGGAGTCGCGCGAGGCCGTACTGAAAGTCAGCGCGTCCAATCCGCAGGCAGATCGCACGCCGTATTTCTGCTCGGGCTGTCCGCACAACACGTCAACACGCGTGCCGGAAGGCAGTCGCGCGACGGCGGGTATTGGGTGCAGCTACATGGCCCTGTGGATGGATCGCTCCACCGCCACCTTCACGCACATGGGCGCAGAAGGCACGAACTGGATTGGTCATGCGCCATTCACGAATGAGCAGCATATTTTCGCAAACATTGGCGACGGTACTTACTATCACTCTGGTCTGCTGGCGATACGCGCAGCCGCGGCTGCGAGCTCGAAGATCAACATGACCTTCAAGATCCTGTACAACGACGCGGTCGCGATGACTGGCGGGCAGACGCATGATGGCCCGCTCGATCCTGCGTCCATCTCGCGTCAGATCGCAGCCGAGGGTGTACGTCCTATCGTCGTCGTGACTGATGAACCAGACAAATATCCATCAAACATCGACTGGGCGCCCGGGACCACGATCCGTCATCGCAGCGAACTCGACGCGGTGCAGCGCGAGTTGCGCGAGATCAAAGGCGTGTCGGCACTCATCTACGACCAGACTTGCGCGTCCGAGAAGCGCCGCCGTCGCAAGCGCAATGAGTATCCCGATCCTGCCAAGCGTGCGGTGATCAATGAGGCCGTGTGCGAAGGCTGCGGCGACTGCAGCGTCAAATCCAACTGCCTGTCCGTCGAGCCGCTGGAAACCGATTTCGGCCGCAAGCGCCAGATTAACCAGTCCAGCTGCAACAAGGATTTCTCCTGTGTTAACGGTTTTTGTCCCAGCTTCATCACCGTCGAGGGTGGACAACTGAAAAAGCCGAAAAAAGCTGCAGCCCAGGGCAGCGGCGGCGCATCAGCACTTGAGCGCGCAGAAGCGCTGCCCAAGCCTTCGATGCCAGCGCTGGAACAGCCTTTCGGTGTGCTGGTCACTGGCATCGGTGGCACCGGCGTGATCACTGTCGGCCAGATACTGGCAATGGCGGCTCATGTGGAAGGCAAATCCTGCAGCGTGCTCGACATGAGCGGTCTCGCGCAAAAAGGCGGCCCTGTGATGTCGCATGTGCGGCTTGCGGCGAGCGATGATCAGATTCACTCCACACGCGTCGGCACTGGCGCTGCAGATCTCGTGATCGGTTGCGACGTGATCGTTGCCGCCAGCAAGGATGCAGTCGCGCGCATGGGGCAGGGACGCACGCACGCCGTGATCAATGCGACGCTAGCGCCAACCGCCGCTTTTGTCAGAAATCCCGACTGGGAATACCCTGATACCTCCGCTGCGGACACGATCCGCCAGGCGTGCGGTGAAGCAGCTGTAGCGGCGCTTGACGCCGGCAAGATGGCGACCGCACTGATGGGCGATGCGATTGCGACCAATATGTTCATGCTCGGTTACGCGTGGCAGCGCGGCTGGGTGCCGCTGTCTGAAACCGCACTGATGAAAGCCATTGAACTCAATGGCGTATCGGTAGGATTCAATCAGCAATCGTTTGCATGGGGCCGTCTCGCTGCCAGCGATATGGAAACCGTACAGCGCGAGATCAAGGCCTCATCGCCCGCCCAAGTGATCGAGTTCAAGCGTGCGCCCTCGCTGGAAGACATCATCAGCAAGCGAGTTACCTTCTTGATCGGCTACCAGAATGCAGCGTATGCGAAGCAATACCAAAGTCTGGTCGAACAGGTGCGTACCGCCGAGAGCCAGCTGGTTGGGCATGGTGCGTTGAAGCTGACCGAAGCCGTCGCGAAGTATTACTTCAAGCTGATGGCCTACAAAGACGAGTATGAAGTCGCGCGGCTTCACGGTGATCCAGCTTTCCGACAGCGCATCGCATCAATGTTTGAAGGCGACTACAAGATCAAATACCATCTCGCCCCGCCGATGCTGTCATCAAAGGATGCAAACGGCCATTTGATCAAGCGTGAGTTTGGCAGCTGGATTGGCTGGGTTTTCCCGCTGTTGGCGAAATTCCGCTTCCTGCGCGGCAGCTTCCTTGATCCGTTCGGTCATACAGAAGAACGAAAGACCGAGCGCGCACTGATCAAGGAGTATCGCGATCTGATGTCGAGCTTGCTGCCCCGGCTGTCCAACGAGAATCTGTCCACCGCGATCGCGCTGGCCAGCATCCCCGAAGACATTCGTGGCTATGGTCATGTGAAAGAGCGCCATCTGCGCAATGCCAAGCAAAAAGAAGCCGAGCTGCTGGCTAATCTCGATCCAGTGGCGCATCTTTCAGGAGAAGCAGGCCGCCACGCAGCCTGAACAGCCATGTTTGATGGCGGAATGGAGGTGCTCGCTTGACGCGGTTTGCCGCGTTTTTCGGGTAGCACGATATCTTTTCTGAGAACAATGATAATCAGGCTGACTTTGGTTTGACAAATTTAAGTAGTTCATCCGCAGCAGTTGAAATAGCTTCAAATTTTGTCTTGCCAAAAAGGTGCGCTAAATTTTCATGCGTGTCGTTCGGCATTTTTTGCAAGCGTTCCGCAAAAGCAACAGCTTTTTGGTCTGGGTAGAGCCCCGCCCTCCCGTCAGCCTGATCAGCTGCAAATTTAAAAAAGGCTGAAAATTCCTCTGAAACCTGCTTAAGGTTTTCCCCTGGGCGTGCCAAGTAGGTTACCTCGGGACTGCTGTGAGGTGCCGTCTTATTTTGAAAACTCAAATCTTTCAAGCTTTCCTTGATGCCATCTTTGTTTAGGTTATCAAAAACCGGTACTGCGAGCTTTTGAGAAAGCGAGTTAGCTAATGCTTGAAAGTTATGTGCGCTAAGAGAAATTTTATGAGAAGCATGGAATTTTTCTGAAACATGAGCGTGGATATGTGAAATTTCTGGAGCCCAGTTTTTTATATAGTTTGCTTTTGCGCCCAGTGAATTTAAACTACGATTAATACCGGCATTATTTTTAAATCTATTTAAGAAATTACCAATCTGGCGCAGACTTTTTTCTTTGCTTGACTCTGTATGACGGCTAAAAATAATTTTATTGCCTTCTCCAAATCCGATAAGAACTCGTTCATTGGATTTAAGGCCGGTTCTAAACGACTCAATCTCATTTAATTTGGCTTGGTTAAGCGCTCCATTCAGAGGTAGTGTGACTGAATCTTTGACAGTTCGCATAACTGATGTTCTCGGCAATGAAAAATCTAAACCTTCTAGGCATGGTCTAAATTCAGTCACAGTACGAGCTGATTTGTTCCTGTAATCGTACAAATTTCCGCATATCGGTTCCTGTTTTGACAGGATGCAACTCTGATTTTTCACGTCTATTGCTTTCGCGATTGGCCACAAATCGTTGCGTGAGCGGCGGCGCTTGGAGATCAGAGTCGACTGGATTTCACCAGTCCTCGCTGGGGATCGTACCCCGCAGCAGCGATCAGATAAAACACGATGGTCGATGCGATCACCACGCTCAGCGACAGCCCTGCTAAATCACCATACAGCGCATGGCGCATGGCTTCTACCGCGTGTGTGAATGGATTGAACATCGCCACGCGATAGATCCATTCTGCGCCAGCATCGTGCATGCGCTGTATGGGATACAGTGCCGACGACAGAAAAAACATCGGGAAAATCACAAAATTCATCGTGCCCGCAAAGTTCTCCAGCTGCCGGATATACACCGACAGCACCAGACCGAATGCCGAGATCATCAGCGCTCCGGCCAGCAGTACCGGCAACGAGATCAGCACCTGCCATGGTGACAGCCCGATGCTCCACACCACGACAATCACCATATAGGCCAGCGCCTGTAGCAGCGACAGGAAAGCGCCGCTGACCAGTTTGCACCCGAGCAGATAGCCGCGTGGCAGTGGCGCAGTCAGCAGCAGCCGCATCACGCCCATCTCGCGGTCATAGACCATCGCCAGCGACGACTGCATCCCGTTGAACAAGCAGACCATCAGCGCTAGCCCCGGCACCATGTAGAGCCGATAGTCGAGGTTAGGATCAAAAGGAATCACATTACCCAGATCGGGCATTTGCCGAAAGCCTGCCGCGAACACCACCATCCACAGCAGCGGTCGCACGAGAGACGAGGCCAGCCGGCCTGGTTGCCTGACAAACTTGTGTACCTCGCGCCCGGTAATGGCCTGCAGCGCCAGCCAGCCATGCATCAGTTTCATGCGCGCGCCTCCTTGCGGGTCAGGTGCAGGAAAGCCTCAGTCAGGTTCTTGTGGCCATCAAGCTTGATCAGCTCTTTCGGCGTGCCGGCAAAACGCACCGTGCCTTCCGCCATCACGATGATATGGTCGGCAGCTTCAGCCTCATCGACCAGATGCGTCGCCCACAACACGCCCATCGCATGCTCGCGGCAAAGAGTTTTCACATCAGTCAGGATTGCGTTGCGTGATGCCGGGTCAATGCCCACTGTGGCCTCATCCATCAGCAGCAGCTGCGGCTGAGACAGCAGCGCGCGCGCCAGCTCGACTTTTCTGCGCGTGCCGCCCGACAGTTGACGGCAAGGTTCAGCCGCACGCTCCGTCAAGCCAAAGCGCTGCAGCCAGTGTGCGATACGCAGCTTAGCTTCGTTGCGTGGAATGCCATGCATGTCGGTCTGAAAACGTAGATTGGCTTCGACTGTCAGATCCAGATCCAGCGCCGGCTGCTGAAAGACGATCCCCAGTCGCGCTAGCGCAGCAATCGGCTCTTTGCCGATATCGAAACCGGTCACGCTGGCCGTGCCCGAATCGGGCACGAACAGGCCAGAGAGCATTTGAAATAGGGTTGATTTGCCCGCGCCATTCGGGCCCAGCAGTGCGACGAACTCGCCGGCGCCCACGGAAAAGCTTACGCCATTGACCGCATGGCGTTCACCAAAGGATTTGCGCAACTCGCTGATAACCAGCGGATCGGGAAAGAGAGAAGACAAGCGATCTCCAGTTCTTTTTTGACCAGAGATTGTAGCGGCTTTGGGTGAGAGACGTGAGCAACCGCGCGATAAGTTCAGGTGGCGTCTGTCAGTTGTATGGTGTGCAGCGCTTGCCATGGGCGACGGCTACGCCAGTCCGCGATCCATGCTGGCGGAATCACCATCGCGGACGCCCCCATATCCGTGACCAACTCGCCCAGCGAAGCGCTTTGCACAATCACGCCGTGGGTCAGCGCCGGAAAGCGTGCTTCGATTTCCTTTCGTACCAGCGGCGCCAACAGCGCTTCGTTATGCCGCCACACGCTGCCCCCGACAAAAATCGCTTCCGTATCGAGGATCGTCGTCAGGTTGAACAGCGCGCGGCCAAACCAGCGCGCGGCTTCCTTCACGGCGGACAGCGAGGCCACATCGCCACACTGCGCGTCATGGAAGATCGCCTCCAGCGGTCGGCCAAGATGCTTGCCGAAATTACGTCCGCCGATCATTCCTTCCAGATCGCCACGATTCCCACAGCCGCATAAGGCCTCCGAGGTATCTGACAACAGCATATGGCCCGCATGTCCTGCGTTGCCAGCCTTGCCATTCAGGATGTGACCGTCAACGCACAAACCGAAGCCTATGCCCGTGCTCCAGGTGACATAGATTGAATTGGCGGGCGCTACGCCAAATGCACGCTCACCGTGCAGCGCTGCCACGCAATCATTGGCAATGCGCACTTGAGCGAAGCGCTCGCGCAGCACAGATTCCAGCGG
>JBEGNF010000058.1:0-4274 GCA_041182625.1 Pseudomonadota bacterium
GCCGCGGCTTCATCACCAGTGCCATCGCGATATCCAGCAGCTTGCGCTGACCTTCGGGCAGTGCCCCGGAGAGTTCATCGGCGCGGCGCGCGAGGCCGACCATCTCCAGCACATGCTCGACCTCGTCGTTATCAACCGCGCTAGCCAGCGGCGTCCACAGCCTGAGCTTGTTGCGCTTGCCCGCCGCAGCGATACGAACGCAGTCGCGCACACTGTGCTCAGTGAACAGTTGCGGCAGCTGGAAAGAGCGCACCATGCCGCGCAGCGCAATCGCTCGCGGTGACATGCCGGTGACGTCTTTGCCTTCGAAGAAAACTTGTCCCGCTTGCGGTCGAATCAGGCCCGTGCAAATGTTGATGAAGGTCGTCTTACCCGCGCCGTTCTGTCCGATCACGGCCAGTCGCTCGCCCTCGCTCAACGAAAAATTGATATGGTCAGCGACCACGACTGCGCCGAACGCCAGCTGCAGATCTCGGGTCTGAAGCAGTGGCGTGCTCATGCGTCCTCCTGCTTCGGCGCGGATTTGTCTTCCAGCATGGCCGAGATGCCGCGCGGCGCGAGGAACACCATCGCGATCAGCACGAAGCCAAGCACCATCTGCCAGGCGCCTGTCAGGTAGGCCGCCGCAAACAGCTTCACGAATTCAAAGATGCCTGCGCCGATGAACGCGCCGACAGGATGACCGACACCACCAAGAATGGCGACGAACACGATCTCGCCCGAGCGAACCCAATAACCCATCTCCGGCGTAACCAGCCCTTGGGCGATCGCGAAGATCGCCCCCGAGAGTCCGCACAAGGTCGCCGAGATGATGTAGCCGATCCACAGCGCCTGATAGGCAGAGATGCCTACATATTCAAGCCGAGTCTCGTTGGTTTTGATCGCGGCCAGCGCCTGCCCTGCGACCGAACGCAGATAGCGATGCACCAGCCAGCCGCACAGCAAAGCCAGCGCCACACCTACGACCAGCAGCAGGCTTTCAAACTCATCACGGCCCAGCGTCATGCCGAAGAACGGCGAGCGCTCCAGACGCAGACCATCGGTACCGCCGGTCAGGTTAAAGAATTTGCCGAGCGCGGCGAAGAGCACCATCGACAGTGCGAGGTTCAACATGCCGAAGAAAATCGCGCGGTAGCGCACCACGAAAGAGCCGACGATGACACCGAATATGAGGCCGGTAGCGGCACCGATCGCTAGCAGCAAGGCACTATCGAGCTGAGCCCATTGCCGGGCGATGAAGGCCACCGCGTAGCCACCGAGGCAAACGAACATGGCGTGACCGAATGAAATCTGCCCAGAGATAATGAGTATCGAGATCCCCAAGGCGGCAATGCCGAATGCCGTGCCGAGGATCAGCGGCGTCTTGATCCATGGCATGGCCACCGGTAGAAGCAGCGCTAGCAAGGCAAGCACGACCACCACTATTCTTGCGCGCGCCATCACACCCTCCTCGCCTGTGCGACGGAGAACAATCCTTGAGGCCGGAACAGCAGCACCAGCACCATGATCAGGAAGGGCACCAACACTTCCATCTCGGGGAACAAATACACACTGAATGAGCGCGCCAGTCCGATCAGGACCGCGGCGACCAGTGCGCCTTCGATCTGGCCCAGACCCGCCGTCGCGACCACCGCGAACGACAGCACGATCATCTCACCACCAATCCCGGGCACCCAGGACACGGTGGGCGACGCCAGCGCGCCCGCCAGCGCACCGAGAATTGAACTCACAACAAAAGTCATCAGCGAGATCCGCTTCACATTAATGCCCAGTGCGGTCGATACCTCGCGGTTGTGAGACACGGCGACGATCTGCCGGCCTATGCTGGAAAATTTCAAGAAGCTGCGCAGCGCGACAAACACTGCAATCGCGACGCCTGGCAGCACCAGCAACTGATAGCGCGTGTAGGTAATCCCCAGCACTTCCGTGGTGCCGAGGTAATTGACGATCTCCGACACGAAGTAAGGCTGCGTCCCCCACACCAGACGCTGCAGGTCTTCAAAGATCATGAACGCGGAGAAGGTGATCAGCAGCTGCAGGATGGGATCTTTGCTGTAGATGTGCTGCATCAGCGTGGTTTCCATCAGCGCACCAAACACGGTGCCAATGATGATCGCGGCCAGTGGCAAGATCAGCAGCGACCACGCGGGCGCGGCGCCCTGCGATGTCGCCCACAGCCCGAGACTGGCAGCCATGTAGCCGCCCAACGCATAGAAACTGCCGTGCGCCATGTTAACGATGTTCATCACGCCGAACACCAGCGTCATGCCCAGCGCCACCAGGAAAAGCAAGGCGGCGTAGGACAACCCGTCCAACACCGCCAGAATGTAAATGTCCTGCGCCATGTGCTGCCTTTTGGTTTTTTGAGAAGTAATCAGCTCACGTGACACACCGGCGCTGGCGTGTCACGCTTAAGTGCCGAGATCAGTACTGCTTGAAGCGAGGGTTGTTGACCAGCTCTGGCTTGAGCGTCTTCACCCACTCCGGCGACTTTTGTCCGACGGGCGTCGTGATCAGATCCGCCGGATAGATGACGATCTTCTCCAGTGTCGGGAAGTTGTAGCTCGGTGTCTTGCGGGTCAGACCCAGCAACTGATCTTCGAGACCCTGACCATCTTCGCGGATCTTCACGGTGCCGGTCAGGCCACGGAACTCCAGACCGCGCATGGCGTCGGCCATCTGCTCGGTGCTAGGCCACTGGCCTTTGTTCGTCTTGATCGCTTTTTCGATACCCGCCTTGAGGCCATCGAGGCCCTGAATCATGTGGTAGACACAATAGATCGGGTAGGCGCCGGTCTTGTCCTGGAACTTCTTCACGAAATTCTTGAGTTTGGGCTCGTCTTTGTACTGAGGATGCAGAAAATAATGGTCACCGCGCGCGCCGACGATCACGCCATCGGGTAGCGCCGGGCCGAGACGCTCGAGCGAGCTCTCTGCCAGCGGCAGGACGAACAGCGACGTCTTCATGAGTCCGCGCTGAGACGCCTGACGCACAAAGGTGTCGAGGTCGCCGCCCCACGATGTGGAGAGGATGACCTCAGGGCGCAGCGCCTGCAGGCGGCTGATCTCGGTCGAGTAATCGGTCGCGCCGAATTTAGGGAACAGCTCGGCGACAATCTTCACATCCGGTTTCATGGCCAGCAGCGTGTTACGGAACAGCTCCCAGGAATCGCGGCCCCACGCATAATCCTGATTCATCACCGCGATGGTTTTCAGGTCGGGCTTGGTCTTGAGCAGATACAGAACCGTCGAGACCATTTCTGTGGTCGCATTCGCCTGGGTACGAACCACGTATTTGTAGCGTTTGTCTTCAAGTACTTTCTCGGTGCCGCAGTCCCACAGGATATTCAGCACTTTCAGATCTTCTGCCACCGGTGCGATGATGTTGCAGTTGCCGCTGGAGATCGCCGACAGCATTACCTTGGTATCGCCCTCTTGCACTACGCGACGATACTCCGAGAGCAGCTTGTCCGCGCCAACGCCTTCATCGATGAAGGTCGGAACGATCTTCACGCCGCCAATACCGCCCGCTGCATTCAGCTGCTCGATGTACAGCTCGGCCGCTGCCTTGGCAGGCACACCGAATACCGAGGCCGGACCGGAGAGGAAAGTCGTGATACCAACTTTCAGCTCGGCTGGCTTGGTCTGAGCGATCGCACCCGACATCATCAGCGCGGCAGCCATGCCTGCAAGCAGGCGGGGTAGTGCATGTAGCTTCATGTTTAAAGTCTCCAGCGAAGAAAGCCGTTCAAATGTTTGATCCGTATGATTATTTTTCGCACCGAGGCGCGGCGCTGCCAAGAGGCCGGCTGAGGGAATAAGCAGGTGCACTGAGCTCTGTCATGACCATCTGGCGCGCCTGCGAAACGAATAGGTTATCGAATTGACTATTGTTTGATTGATCGTCTGGCAGGGATCGTTGCAGTCTGACCGACCGAGGTTCTTTCGGCAAGACAAGTTTTTTAAAGAGCCCATTTTGAAAATACGAATCCGCTAACACTCACTGGCGCACAGCACCAAATAGGCCGCGAATTCAGCCTTTACATGACCTTTTCCCCTATGAAATCGCACTGCAACAAAACTGCCAACAATGCTCGACCTATCGGTATTCGATGACAGGACAATACTAACTAGCTGTTGACAGGAAAAAAAGAGCCATGCAACATGTTTCCAAGACAAAAGGCGTTTGGGTCATCCAGACGCCTCTTGTCCCATGTCGTAGCAAAAAAAGAAGAATCGGCTGGGCGCCCTGCGCTACAGAACGGCAAGGCAGG
>JBEGNF010000058.1:4280-25286 GCA_041182625.1 Pseudomonadota bacterium
GGCGACTTATTATCACCACGGAGGAACACTCATGAAAAAAACCGGTTTGTTGGCATCCATGCTGGCAGCACTCTGCATCAGCACGGCGCCGTCGGCACAATCGCAGGAACTCTACTGGACAACCAGTGGTTTCTTCGGTCCCTTTAACATCCAGGGCCTGATCCCGACCTACCCGAAAGCCAAGGACATCACGATCCCCGTGTCGATGTGGATCCTGAAGCACCCGAAAGGTGTGGTCGTGTTCGACACGGGTAACAACGTGGCGATCTCGGATGGCGCTGACAACTGCAAGAAGTACTGGGCTGCCGGCAGCTGCGACTTCCTGAAGCCAAGCCAGACCCGCGGCGACGTGATCGACCAGCAGCTGGCCAAGGTGGGCATCAAGGTTGACGATGTCAAAGTCGTGATCAGCTCGCACAGCCACCTGGACCACTCCGGTAACATCGCGATGTTCCCGAAGGCGATCCACGTGTTCCAGAAGAAGGAACTGTATCAGGGCTACTGGCCTGAGAAGTTCCAGGGTCGCGAGACCAACGGCACCTTCGTCTTGAACGACCTGGTGTCCGCTCGTAACTACAACTACATGGAACTCGAAGGTGACTACGACCTGTTCGGCGACGGCACGGTTCAGATCCTCTCGACGCCTGGCCACACGCTCGGCCACCAGTCGTTGAAGGTCAAGCTGCCCCAGACCGGCAGTGTGATCATCTCCCAGGATGCGATCTGGATGCAGGAAAATGCTGACGGCTACGTCGCTGGCCTCAACTTCAGCGTTCAGGCATGGAGCAACTCGGCTAACCGCCTGAAGTTCATGCGTGACCTGGAAGGCGCGAAGCTGTTCTTCCCGCACGATGCTGGCCAGTTTGAAAAGAACGGCCGCAAGTGGATGAAGTAATCCTTCATCTGCTGTAAGCTCAAAAAGCCCCCGTTATGCGGGGGCTTTTTTTAACCCCCAGCGTACTGCCCGGCGTCACGGCAGTCGTGTTGTCTGTCGCAGCATGATGGCGCGATCGCCCTTCGGGTGCCGTGTCCCCTTGCTCGTGCCGGACAGACCCCAAGCGAAGTAAGATCTGCTGCAATGATAGAACTACACAATGTCGTAAAGCGGTACGGTTCGAAGACCATCATTCACAACATCTCGTTCGATGTAAAAAAAGGCGAGATCGTCGGCTTCCTCGGTCCAAATGGTGCGGGCAAGACCACCACCATGCGCATGATCGCCGGTTTCACCGAAGCGACCTCAGGCACCGTGAAAGTCGCAGGCTTTGACATGGCCACCGAGCGCGCGCAAGCCGCAGCACGGCTGGGCTATCTGCCCGAAAGTCCCCCCTTGTATGACATCCTGGATGTCACCAGTTACCTCACCTTCGTCGCGCGCGCCAAGGGCGTGCCGGTGCCGCAGATCCCCCAGCATCTGGAGCGTGTGATCGCCGCCTGCCGCTTGGAAGCCGTGACGACCAAAGAATGCTACAAGCTGTCCAAGGGCTATCGCCAGCGCGTCGGACTCGCGCAGGCGCTGCTGGGCAATCCGGACGTGCTGCTGCTCGATGAGCCCACCGCCGGACTCGACCCGGGACAGATTCAGGAAACGCGCGAAGTCATCCGCAACTTCGGTCGAGAGAACTCGGTGCTGATCTCGACCCACATCCTGCCGGAGGTCACGCTGATCTGCCAGCGCGTGGCGATCATCAACGGCGGCCGTATCCTCGCCGTCGACTCTCCCGAAGGTCTGCAGCGCAAAGCTGATCAGAGCAACAGCGTGATGTTGGATGCGAGCGGTGAACGCAATGCACTTGAGCAGTCGCTGCGCTCGGTCGATGGCGTCACTGGCCTCGTCATTCATCCGCATCCGGTACGTGCTGGCGTGCTGAGCATCGACTGCCTGGTCCAGAATACCGAAGGAATTGAAGCCCGCATTGCTCGTGCAGTCACCGGCGCAGGCGAACTCTATCGCCTGGAACGCCGACAGCCGACCCTGGAAAATGTCTTCCTGAGCTACATCGGCCACGACGGCGGATCGACTTCCACCGACACGCACAAGGAGGCCGCATGAATGCGCTGACCGGCCTTCGGGCTATCTATGTGAAGGAAATGCTCAGCTATTTCCGCTCGCCGATTGCTTATTTCGTGATTGCCGTGTTCCTGCTCGGGACGGGCTACTTTTTTACTTACAATATTTTCTTGACCGGCATCGGCACCATGGATTCCACGCTGCAGAACATGGGGATTCTGCTGCTGATCATCTCGCCGGTGCTCACCATGCGCATCTTCTCGGCAGAATACAACGCGCGCACGATGGAGTTGCTGATGACCCTGCCGCTGGAAACCTGGCAGGTCGTGGTGGGCAAATACCTAGGCGCAGTCAGCATCTTCCTGCTGATGACGGCCGCCACCTGCATCAACCTGATACCGCTGTACCTGTATGGCACGCCGCAGACGCTGAACATCATCTCTGGTTATATCGGCTTCATCCTGCTTGGCATGGCCTGCATTGCGATCGGTCAGTTCTTCTCGGCGCTGACCGAGAACCAGATCGTTGCAGCACTCATCACTATTCCGGTGCTCCTTGGGTTCTGGTTCGTCGGTCATCTGCAGACGCTGCAATCTTCATTGTTGATGCGCGATCTGGTGGCTCACTTGTCCTTTGCGCTGCACTTCGCGGATTTCATCCGCGGCCTGTTGCGGTCTGAGGGCATGTTGTATTTCGCCGCCGTGATCGCCACAGCGCTCACCCTGAACACCAGCTATCTGCAGCTGCGTCGCTGACCAGAATTTCTAGGTATTTGATCCATGGATAAATCATTCCGTTACGGCTTGTTCCTGGTAGCAGGCTTGCTGCTGCTGGCGGGCTCGTCATTCGCCAGCGCGCTTATTGTGAACTCTTCCGCATTCGCCATTGCGCTGATGGTGGCCGGGCTGGGGCTGTCGAGCTACTCAGTGTGGCAGCTCCGCGACGAACTATTACTGCTGCTGCGCGGCCAGCGTGGTGAGTTGTTGGTGATGACCGCTGCGCTCATCGCATTGTATGTTGCGATTGCCTGGACCTCGTCGCTGTTCCCAGCCCGCATAGACATGACGGCCAACCGTGAGCATTCGCTGGCGCAGCAGACCATCCACATGCTCAAGGCCATCGACAAACCGGTACGCATCACCTTCTTCCATGACCGGGGGATGCGCGAGACGGTCGAGTTGTACGAGCAGTTCGCTGCGCAAAACGACAAAATCACGGTCGAGTTTTTTGACCCGATGCTCAACCCCTCTCAGGCCAAGATGCGCGGCGTGGAATTCGCCGGCACAGCGCTGATGGAAAGTGAGGGGCGCAAGCTAACAGTCAACGGCCCAACCGAGACCGACATTGCCAACGGCATCCTGCGCGTCACGCAGGGCAAGCAGCAGGTGGCCTGCTTCCTTGAAGGGCATGGCGAGCCTGATCCGTTCAGCCTTGAGTCTCACGACCATACGGAAGGTGCCGCCGGTCACTCGCACGGGCTGGAGCAGAAAATTGTCACGCATGAAAAGCATGGCATGGCCAAGGCGCGCGGCGCGCTGGAGGCAATGAATTATCTAGTCGAGAAAGTCGCGCTAACCCGCAGCGACACCGATCTGGCGCGCTGTTCTCTCCTGATTGTCGCTGGCCCGACACTGCCCTTGCTGGCGGGTGAGTTGAAGACGATTGACAGCTATCTCGACAACGGCGGCAACGCGTTATTCCTGCTTGATCCTTTCGTGCAGGTCGGCCTTGAGCCGGTGCTCGCGAAGTTTGGCGTGGTCGCCGACAAAGGCATGATCATCGATGAGGCCAGCCATTTCTGGGCTGATGTGTCCGCGCCTGCGGTCACCGACTACAACCGCCACGAGGTGACGACCAAGCTGCCGCTGACCTTCTTCCCAGGCGCGAGACCGTTATTCCCTACCGCGAAGCCCGTGGCGGGCGTCTCCGTGAGGCCGCTGGTGAACTCGTCAAAGAACAGCTTCAGCTCCATCGACAAGACGCGTGCCGAATTCGTCAAGGGAGAAAGCAAGGAAGGTCCGCTGACCATGATGGTCATCTCCAATTTCAACCCCAATGCGGTTGATTCCGCCACGATGATCATGAAGGAATTGCGTGGCGAGAAGGTCGAAGAAGCGAAGCCCTTGGCGACCCATCGCAAGCCAGCACGTATCATTGTGTCTGGTGATTCGGATTTCGCAACCAACTCCTTCTTCCACATTTTGGGTAATGGTGCACTGTTCCTTAACGCGGTCAACTTCCTTTCTTCGCGCGAGAACCTGATCGGCCTGGAGCCGCGCACCTATGACCTGCCCTATGTGAACCTGACCAATACACAGATGAAGGGCACCTTCATCATGTCACTGATCCTTATTCCTCTGCTGATGGCAGCGCTGGGTGTCGTGGTCTGGTGGAGGCGTCGATGAGCAGCCGTAAAAGCAAACTGGCGATCATCGGAGCCGTGATCGCCGTTCTGGGGGTCGTGATCTTTATCAAGGAACGCGAATACATCCAAACCATCGAGTCGGCAGCAGGTCCGAAAGATGAAAAATGGTTATTTCCGATTCCGCTGGATGACGTCGGCGCTATTGAAGTCATGCGCAAAGGACAGCTGCACCGTTTCGAGAAAGATGAGAAAGGCACCTGGTTTTATCATGGCCAGCAGGATGGTCCGAATGCGGCCGAACATGCACACCGCGCCGACCCGCTCGCCGCAAACACGATTGTGCAAGCCATTGCGATGTTCAGCCGCACCCGCAAGGAGCAACCCATTCCGCTGGAGCCCGGCAAGGACGAGTTCGGTGTCAGCCGGCCGGATATCCTGATCATGATCTATCGCGCGGGAAAGACCGATCCTGTTGGGCGCTTCGCGGTCGGCACGGTGAGTCCGGATGGCTATAGCCGCTACATCCTGCCGGTGGGCGCGGCTGAAGCCGTGACGATTCCTGAATATCAGATCACCAATCTGATGGCCATGATCGATGCCGTCAGCAAGAACGCTCCCGCGCCGGCCGCCGCACCCTCTCAGGGCACCAAGCTGAAACGATGAAGACGCTGCTGGGCAGCCTGCTGGCCGGGCTGGCATTGCTGGCGTCAGTGCCAGCGTTTTCTCACTCGGGTGATGCCACCGGATTCGCTTCGGTGGGTATCGACGGCAGCAGTGTTATCTACCGTTACACGCCCACCACCAGCGGCACAGACGATGCCGCACTTGTCCGGCTGATTCGCGAAAAAGTCACGGTCACTGCTGATCAGCAAGCTTGCGTTCCGGCCGAGCCACAGGGCATGCAAGTGGAGTACGTCTGCCCTGCACCACCGAAAGCACTGCTGATCCGCGACGACATGGCCGATACTCTTGGCGAGAAGCATCATGTGATTGCGGTGATGACCTGGAGCGGCGGCAGCAGCTCACTGAATTTCTCAGCCACTGAGCGTGAGGCGCGCGTCTCGCTCGCCGGCGCCGAAACGCCGCAGAGTGCCGGCAGCTTCTTCCTGCTCGGCGTCGAGCATATCGCGACAGGCTATGATCATCTGCTGTTCCTGCTGGCGCTGATCCTGTGTGGCGGCAATCTGATATCGCTGCTGAAGATCATTACTGCGTTCACGCTCGCGCACAGCATCACGCTGGGCGCAGCGGCGCTGGATATCATCACCCTGCCCTCGACGCTGGTCGAGGCCGTGATCGCACTATCGATCGCCTATGTCGCATTTGAGAACCTGTTCCCGCGCTTCGCTTTCTCTCACCGATGGCATATCAGCTTCTTGTTCGGGTTAGTGCACGGCTTCGGTTTTTCTTCAGTGCTCAAAGAAATCGGGCTGCCAAAAGACAGCCTGATCTGGTCGCTGCTGAATTTCAATCTGGGGGTCGAGGCAGGCCAGCTGGTGGCGGTGCTGATCGCAGTGCCTCTGCTGATGCAGCTGCGAAAAACCCGCCATGAGGCGCGGGTAGTGCGGGCCCTGTCCGCGGTAGTGATGGTCGTGGGTTTGGTTCTATTTTTTGAGCGGGTAGTGTTCGGCGCCTGATTCGTCATTTAAGCGGCGATTGAAGCCGGGTTGCACACACTGCTCTCTCGCGTGAAAGACGGGAACCCACCTGCGCTTAAACGTCCTGCGACCACGGCGGCAGCAAATCTCCCACGGCCTTGAGCGCTGCGATATTCCAGATACCATCCATCGACGCACGCATCTCGGTTGCAGTAGCAGCGCCTGAGAATTCAGCGAGTGCGATAGCCTTGGTCTCCAATTCTGCGCGTGACAGCGTATTGCCAGGATCGCCCTTGGGCTCATCCACGCGTCCCTGCAGCTCGCGGCCATCCGTTGTCTTGACTGTCACCTTGCCAATCCAGCGCACCGGATAGGCACCATCGACTTCGGGATCAAGCGCCATGCTCACGCGCTGGCGAAAGTCCTGGACCTCGGTCTCACGGAAAGACTGCTCGAACTCCCGTACGCCGGCTTTGCCGTACAGGGCGATCAAGCCCAGCACGGTACCCATCGAAAACTTCGCCTGATGCACGGTGCGCGGCTCGACCACCGGGCCCAGCACATCGATGGCGCCCTGATGCACGCGCGTGATGACGGAATCGATCTGGTCCGCTTGGAGGCCGTGCTGCTGCATCACCTGCTGCAGTGCATCCGCAGCTGGATGGGTGTGCCGACACGAAGCATGAAACTTGAACGAGGTCTCGATGGTTGCCCAGCGCTCACCCAGACGATCGGTGAGGCACGCGACATCGGCATCCTGAGACATACCGGCGGCCATGCCTTTGGCGCCCTCCAGCACCTGCTTGGCGCCGGAGAATCCTTTCTCGGCCAGAAGGGCGGCGATCAGGCCATCGGAAGCAGCCTTGGCTGTGTGCAGCTGCTTGGAGTCGGCGGCATCCTTGAGGAATTCCCATAGTCCTGCGGCCTGGGTACCCGCCGAGCCCATCGCATGCTGCATTTTTTCGGGAGTGAGGCCGATCAGCCGTCCGACCGCAACAGCCGCCGCAACGGTTCCCACGGTACCGGTCGTATGAAACACCTTGTAATGCGAGCGACCCATGAACTCGCCGATGCGTATGCCCGCCTCGTAGCCAGCGACGGCGGCGGTCATCATGTCCTTGCCGCTGAGACCGCGATCTTGCGCGATGGCCAGAACTGCGGGGAAGATCACTGCGGCCGGATGGAACACGGAACCATTGTGCACATCGTCCTGCTCGATATAGTGTGATGAGGCGCCGTTCACCATCGCGGCGAACAATGGTGATGTCTTGCGACGGGAAATCAGTACCTCTGAGCCGCCATCCTTCGGGCCCATCTCTCGGGCAAACGCTTCGATCGCCTGCACCGGGCGCCCGACTTTGCCGGCGAGTGCAGAGCCGAACCAGTCGAGGAACAAGTCCTCCGCACGACGCATCACCTCGGTGGGAATGTCGTCATAGTTCAACTCGGCGGCAAAAAAAGCGAGCTGGGCACTGGGCGTCACGTTGGTTTTCATGGCGTCTTCCGTTGAGCTAGAACGAGCGTGGCATACCAAGGATATGCTCCGCGACGTAAGAAAGAATCAGATTGGTGGAGATCGGCGCGACCTGATACAGGCGAGTCTCGCGGAACTTGCGCTCGACGTCGTATTCTGCCGCGAAACCGAAGCCGCCGTGATACTGCAGACAGGCATTGGCCGCTTCCCACGACGCGTCGGCAGCCAGCATCTTGGCCATATTGGCCTCTGCGCCGCACGGCTTGCCGGCGTCGAAAAGCTCGCAGGCTTTGTATCGCATCAGACTGGCGGCCTCGATGTTCACAAAGGCTTTCGCAATCGGGAACTGCACTCCCTGGTTCTGCCCGATAGGACGGCCGAAAACGACTCGCTCGTTCACGTACTTGGTCACTTTATCGATGAACCAGTAGCCATCACCGATGCACTCGGCAGCAATCAATGCACGTTCGGCATTCAGTCCGTCGAGAATGTACTTGAAACCCTTGCCCTCTTCGCCAATTAAATTCTCTGCGGGTATCTCAAGGTTCTCGAAAAACAGCTCATTGGTCTCATGGTTGACCATGTTGCGGATCGGACGAACCTCCAGCCCTTTGCCGATCGATTCGCGCAGATCGACGATGAAGATCGACATGCCCTCGGATTTTTTGCTCACCTCGGCCAGCGGCGTGGTACGCGCGAGCAGGATCATCAGATCGGAGTGCTGGATGCGGGAGATCCACACTTTCTGTCCGTTGACCACATAGCGATCGCCTTTCTTCACGGCGGTCGTCTTGATCTTGGTGGTGTCGGTGCCGGTGGTGGGCTCGGTCACACCCATCGATTGCAGGCGCAGCTCGCCGCTGGCAATTCTGGGCAGATAAAAATCTTTTTGTGCGGTAGAGCCGTGGCGCAGCAGCGTCCCCATGTTGTACATCTGACCGTGACAAGCGCCCGAATTGCCGCCATTGCGGTTGATCTCTTCCATGATCACCGAGGCTTCGACCATGCCCAAACCCGAGCCACCGTATTCGACCGGGATCAATGCCGCAAGCCAGCCAGCCTGAGTGAGTGCGTCGACAAACGCCTCGGGATACGCACGCTCCTCGTCGACTTGACGGAAATACTCCGCCGGAAACTGGCCGCACAAATCACGAATGGCGTCGCGAATGTCCTGATAATCATTGGGAGACACTGACATGGAAAGTCCTGTTGGGAAGGGGCTTGCGCGTGCACGAATACAGACGCCAGAGAGCATGCTGCGCAGCAGCACTCACGACCGAAAGTGTGACCGATCCCACCCCTATGAACAATTCAGAAAATCGTAAGCTGGGCTTCGAGGAGAATTAACCCTAAGCTTAAAAGAAAATACGAAAAGATAAGCTTATTTAGCGACATTCAACGGATTTGGCGACCGCTCAGGCGACCGTCTCCAGCGAATGCGTTTTGCTCTCGGCGACCAGTAACTCCACCAGTTCGCGTGCGAACATGGGTAGCGACTGCAGGCTGCGCACACAGACTTGCAGCTTGCGTACCGCCCATTCATCCGTCAGCTCAACCATGCGAATGTCGAGCGATTTTGCATGACGACTGGCGGCGGAATACGGGACGACGCCAATGCCGACATTGGCTTCGATCATTCGGCAAGCGGCCTCGAAATTCCCGACCTGGATGCGGATCTTGATCGGTCGGTTCAGGCTATTGGCGTTTTGTGCGAGGAAGGAATGGATCGCACTGGCCTCGATCATGCCGACAAAGTCATGGCTCAACGCCTCGCTGAAATCGATGCGACCACGCTCTGCCAGCGGGTGGGTCGCGGATGTCACCATCACCAGCCGGTCTTCGCGAAAAGGTAGGGTTTCGAGGCCTTCGGTTCGCACATTGCCGGCCAGGATACCGACATCCACTTTGTTCTCGGAGACTGCACGCACGATGTCATGCGAGAGCCGCTCCTTCAGATCGACATTCACGTCCGGATGCGAAGCCAGAAATTTGGGCAACAGCGCCGGCAGGAATTCGGCCATTGCGGTGGTGTTCGCGAAGATGCGCACATGACCCCGCGTCCCTTTCACATACTCGGCCAGATCACCACGCAGATCGGCCAGTTGCTGCAGCACGAGTCGCGCATGATGCATGAACGCCTGGCCCGGCGGCGTGAGCGTTACACCCTGACTGGTCCGATACAGCAGCTTGACACCCAGCCCTTCTTCCAGATTCTTGATGCGTATCGATGCCGCTGGCAGCGACATGTGCGAGCGCTCCGCACCGCGCGTGAGGCTGTTGGCCTCGGCGATATTGACGAAGAGCTTGATATCCGGAAGATCGAAATGCGCAGCCATGGATTTATCCAAACATCGGGAAGGTCTTGAAGTCGCCGGAGAGCAGGCTCTTGCTGTCGGGATGCTTGAGCCATCCTTCAATCAGGGTCGCATACACACGGCGGAAGTCAGTAGTGTATTTCAGGTTGCCGCCCTCATCCAAATCGGTCAGCGAAGGTATGCCGCCGTAGTGGCCACCCTTCACCTGCTTGCCAACCACGTACATGTGATTGGCGGTGCCATGGTCGGTGCCCAGACTGGTGTTCTCGGCAGCGCGGCGGCCAAATTCGGAGAAGGCCAATAGCGTGACATCATCGGCACGGCCGATGCGCTCCATGTCCTTCATGAAGCCGGCTACCGCATCGGAGACATAGGTCAGCAGGCGCTGGTGCGGCTCTGCCTGCTGAACATGAGTGTCGAACGCATTGTGGCGATAGCTGACGTAGTACAGACGGGTCGGCAGGTTTGCATGAATCATCGCGGCAACCTTGGGCAGATCGACCGACTGTATGCCGTAGTCGATCGGCGTCTTGTACGCTTCCCATGCAGCACGCACCAGAGTCGAGGCCTGTCGGGCGCTGCCTGCGACTTCATCCAGGAATCGCTGCGATGCATTCACCGGGTCGCCGGCGACCGGCGTATCGAGCAGCGATCGGCTATTCATCAGGCCCTTGCGCATGAAACGCTCGGGATCGTCGAACACCACTGGCACGTGGCGTGCGGAGCGGACCGCGAGCGACTGACGCTCGTCGATATTGACGAGGAAGTTCGGGGTCAGCTGCGGATCAATCGCATCAGCGACACGCCCCAGCCAGCCATAAGGCTCTCCGCCATTCGGCACGCCGGTGCGCCAGAAGTCTGCCGAGGTGAAGTGCGAGAATGACGGCTGGTCGTAACCGCAGCCATGAACGATCGCCATGCGCCCTTCTTTGTAAAGGCGCTCGAAACCGGCCATGCCGGGCGAGAAACCAAAGCGCTCATCGATCTTGCGCACTTTGGCCGGCTTGATACCGAGATTAGGACGCAAGCGGTAGTACGCATCATCGGCATACGGTACGAGCGTATTCAGGCCATCGTTCGCGCCGGATAGCTCCATCACCACCAGAATGCGGCGCGAGCTGTCTGTGGCCGCATGGGCGGGCATCCAAGGGAGTCCTGCAGTGAGTCCCGCCCCGGCCAACGCACCCAGCAAATGGCGACGCGTCAGGTTAATGTGCTGTTCAGAAGTAGGTTTCATGCCTGTTCTTTTTGTATTTTTTATCCAAGTTGGTAGGCTGGCAGCGATAAGATCACGTGCAGCGCATTGCGCAGCGCATCTTCCATGTAGGTGTCGGCGGCTTTGAGGTCCTGAGTACCCAGATCCTCTGCAAGCAGTGCCGCGATTTTTTCGCGAACACCCGGCTCGATGGGTGCAGAGATGAAGCGCGTGATCAGGTGATCGACCGCCTCTTGCGTGGTCTTGCAACCGGCGGCGCGCACCATGCCCGACAGATCGAGCCTGGCGGGAGCGCGCGGGATAGGCTTGACCTTCTCGATCGCCTTGCGCCATGCGTGATAGCTCGCCAATCGCGTATTGAAATCCTCATCGCGGTCGGCCGACATCATCGACATGGAGGTCATCTCCTTGCCCTCGGGTTTGGTCGCCGTGGTCACATCCTTGCCCAGTGCGAGCTGCTCGGCGACCGAGATGATTTGATACTGACTGCCCGGCACGCGGTCCATCGGCACAAAATCAATCGCCGGGAACACCGTGTCATAGACAAAGTTACCCCGCACCAGCAGCAGCCCGGGCGTGATCCAGCTGCGGCCGCTGGCCCATCCCGCTACATTCGGCGGGAACAGCAGCTTCTGGCCCATGGAGTCGGTGAGATCATTGAAGTCTGGTATGCCCGGCACTTCCTTCAGGCCCATCTTGCGGTAAGTCGATATCACGAGCTCGACCGGCGACTTGATATGGGTGCTGATCGATGCATCGCTGTAAAAATCCTTCGAGCTGAACACGGTCTCGAGAAAAGGTGCTATTTCATAGCGCGAATCGCGCAGCAGCTTGCCCAGCTTGACACGCAGCTCGGGGGAGACGTCTTCACGAACGAAGTATTTGTAGATCTTGGTGGCTACGAATTCAGCCGTGACCGGCTTGGAGAGAATGATATCGATCACCTGCACGCCATCGAAATGGCCGGTCTTGCCAAGCACGGTCTTGCTGCCCGCATCGTGCTGCGCAGGATTAACCACGAACTCGAGCCCTTTGTAATTCCAGCCGGTGAAGGCACGGGCAGCCTCGCGAATATCGTCTTCTGTGTAATTGCCCACGCCCATGGTGAACAATTCCATGATCTCGCGAGCGAAGTTCTCGTTCGGCGCGCCTTTGACGTTGACTGCGGCATCGAGGTACGCAAGCATCGCCGGGTCTTTGGCGACCGAGATGAGCAGGTCGCGGAAATTGCCGGTCGCTTTCGCGCGCAGCATCTCGTTCTGCTTGAGCATCTTGCGATAGTCGCGGACTTTTTCGTCACCCGTCGCAAAATGTCCATGCCAGAACAGCGTCATTTTCTCTTCCAGCGGACGCCGGGTTGTCAGCATGCGGTTGGCCCACCAGTACGCGACACGCTGGCTCTCCAGCTTGGTGGCGCGCAGCCAGTACAGATAACGATCGGCGACCTGCTGAATGCGGCGGTTACCCTCAGGCTTGACCTTCACACCCAGGGCCTCGCCGGTGTCGCGCGCCTGCTCGGTCGCTGCGGGGCGAGAGGGCGAGAACGGCTCAAGCCCGGGATCGAAGGCGCCCGAGTCCTCGAATGCCGGCAGCGGATTGGCGATCTGCTGGTAGCGCACCAGCTGACGCACGGCTTGCCGGGGCGTCAGCCGCGCAAAGCGGTCGATTTCATCGGGGGTTGGACCAAAGCCGGCGCGCTCCAGGAGATGCGTGGCACGGGCACGGCTCCAGTCACTGTCCGCGATCGGAGTCAGATCATCCTGCCAGCGGGCTGGCGCTGCGAGCGCGCTGGCGCACACCAAGGCGGCAAGAGAAGCGAGCCCGGCGCCATACCACTTGCGCAACGGAGGTTTGGCAAGGAAGGTGCCCGGCAGAGATCTCAGGCCTGATGCGGGAAAAACAAGTAGTTTCATGGATTAGTAGGCTCGCGAGAGCGGCCCTTTATTATTGGTTAATCAGGCTGTAAGCCAGTGTAAGGAGACCGAGCGGTCACCGCAATCAGGGTTTTCATGATTTATCGGGGTTTTTCCATCGGCATGCAGGTAAATGGGCAAGGAAGGTAAGTGTTTTGATAATCCCTGAATCACCCCAGCAAACCGGCTGGAAATGAAGCACAATTCGGCTTGGACCCGCGCGGCGTTCGCTAATACGATAATAATAAAAATAATCATCAAATTTTTCGGAGCTTTCGATGACGTTCAAGATCCCGATGCGAGCCCTGCTCACCGCCTCCGCCTTGTGCACCGCCGTGGTGTTCGGCGTGGTGGGCGCCGCCGATACTGATAAAGCATTGCTGGAGCAGGCGCGCAGCCTGTTCAAGCCCCTGCCCGACACCGCGCGCGTGGATGACTATCCTCACTCGCAGGCGCGCATTGATCTGGGCAAGGCCCTGTTCTTTGAGACGCGCGTATCTTCCGACGGACGCATGAGCTGCGCCGCCTGTCACAGCCCCAGCTACCATGGCGCGGACTCGCTGGCGTTTTCTGTCGGCGTTCATGGCAAGAAACTGCCACGCAATGCCTCAACGGTATTCGATGAAAGCTCTCCTGAGCCCGCTCGCCTACGGTAACAAAGACTACGCAGAGGCAGAAGCCAAACTGAAATCCATCGGTTACCAGCCCTTGTTCGACAAAGCCTTCCCGAATGAGGCAAACTCGGTCAACGCCGAAAACTGGGCCAAGGCTATCGGTGCGTTCGAGCGCACGCTGCTCACGCCAGCGCCCTTTGACAAGTATCTCAAAGGTGATCAGCGCGCAATCAGCACGGAAGCGAAAATCGGGCTCGAAAAATTCATGAGCGTCGGCTGCGCCGGTTGCCATAACGGCGTCACGGTGGGCGGGCAGATGTATCAGAAGTTTGGCCTCGTGGAAGACTACTGGCTGGCTACCGGCAGCAAGGAAGTCGAGGCACTGAAAGGTCGCGACATGGGTCGCTGGCACGATACGCAGAAGCCTGAGGACAAGTTCATTTTCAAAGTACCGCAGCTGCGCAATGTGGCGATGACACCCCCTTATTTCCACGACGGTTCTGTCGAAAAACTCGACGACGCAGTACGCGTGATGGCACGACTCCAACTCGGCAAGCAGTTGTCCGACGAAGACGTGAAGCACATCGTGGCCTTTCTCCATACGCTGACTGGAGACGTGCCTAAACAATTCATCAGCGCACCGATACTGCCGGTCTCGGCATTCAACAATTGAATCCCTGAGCATGCATCGCGCCGCCCTCCTTGCACTGTCGTGCATGCTGGCGGCGCCCTTCTCCGGCCTCGCATTTGAACGCTCCGACGGCACCACAGTCCACTGCGAGGTGACGCGCGATGGCGAGTCGCGCGTCGTTCGCGAGGTGTGGCTGGGCCATGGAGACGTGGGCGATCGTCATCCCGCGCTGGGTGGAGCTGCGGCGGTCGTGCGACCCGGTGCAGACGGATGGCCGGTGATTTTTTTTGATTCGGTAGTATTTCGCGCGATGCTGGCAAGTGATCCCCACATGTCGGACTTCGTTTTTTATCATGAATGCGCGCACGCTCAGGATCCAAAGCGCGATGAAATCGAGGCGAATTGCGAAGCTTATTTGGAACTGGACAAGCTGGGCGTCCTTACGCCCGAACGCCTCGATGCGCTGGCCTCTACGCACAAAAAAATGCTGCGGCTTCCCTCTCGCTATGGCGGGAGCGGTGAAATCTTCTGGGAGCGCACCCTTTCATGCGTGAAAAGTCGGCGCGATATCGGGCTGAGATAGCCACCTTTTCACGCACTTTGTGCAATTCGCAGTCAGAGCGACACCCATCGCGATATCAAGACGAAATCAAAAGGCATGATCGTTCTTTTTTTTATTAAAGAAGGCCTTTCTCGCTATATCTACTTCTGGTAGTCTTTCCGTAGAGGAAACATAACAAAAAGCATACCTATGAAGGGCATCGTCTTTCGCGAATTCATACAGATGGTCGAAGACCAGTTCTCGCTGGAGACGGCGGACGCCATCATTGAGTCATCAAAACTAGCCTCGGCCGGGTCCTACACTTCCGTCGGCACCTATCCTCATGAAGAGATGGTGGAACTGGTACATCAACTCTCCATCCGACTTCGCAAACCCGTGCCTGATCTGTTGAAGCATTTCGGCCGTCATTTGTTCCAGCGATTCACGGTCATCCATCCGCAGTACGTAACAACGCACCAGAGCGCGTTTGAATTGCTCAGCGTGCTAGACGACCACGTCCACGTGGAGGTTCGCAAGCTGTACCGCGATGCCGAGCTACCTTCGTTCGAGCACGAACACCTCGCGGACAACCGAATGCTCTTGGTCTACCGCTCCGCCCGCGCGTTGGCAGATTTTGCGGAAGGATTGATTGAGGGATGCATCGAGCATTTCGGCGAGCCCATGCATGTAGAGCGTGTCGATCTCCCTGTAGATGGCCGTGGTGCCCATTCACAGTTCACGCTGACCCGCTTGCATGAACAGCCCTGAGGAGCTACACGCGCGTCAGCTCGCACGCGAATCGAGGGCGCGCGAGGAAGCGGAACGTCTGCTTGAGGAGAAAAGTCTTGAACTTTTTCTCGAAATGCAGGAGCGTCAGCGTGCGCTGGACGCGCTGCGTGAGAGCGAGGAGCGTTACCGGTTGATGGTCGAACTCTCCCCTGACGCGATTCTGATCGAGTCCGGCGGAAAAGTCGTATTTGCGAACGAAGCCGCGAAAAAACTCTTCCTTGACTCTGAGAGCGTGCAGTTACTGGGACAGTCCGTGCTCGATCTCGCGGCCGAAGAATACCGCGAGCAGGTGGCCGAGCGGCTCTCGCGCGCAGGACAACTCACAGAACCGGTTCAGGTCGAGGAAATCGCCAAGCGCCTGGATGGCAGCCACTTTGAAGTGTCGGTCCGGCGGGCGGCGCTACTCTATGCCGGACAGCCGGCAAGGCAAATCATCGCGCGTGACATCTCGTACCGGAAAAGACTGGAGCGCGAGCTTGCTTATCAGGCCACGCACGACTCACTCACAGGCGCAATCAATCGCAGCTCGCTGATCGACAAGCTCAATGACGCCATCGGGTTTGCAGACAGGCATGGATTCCCGGTCTGGGTCGCCTTTGTGGATCTTGACCGGTTCAAGCAGGTCAACGACCGCTTTGGTCATGCCGTGGGCGACACACTGTTGCGCGTGATAACCGATCGTCTGACGAATGCTCTGCGCAGGGACGATACGCTCGGCAGATATGGGGGTGATGAGTTCGTGCTGGTGCTGCGCGGCGGCCCAGAAAATCATCTGACCCCGGGAGTCATCGAGCGCCTGATGGACAGCGTGTGCGAGCCTGTCACGGTGGACGGCCATGAACTCAAAGTCACCTGCAGCATCGGTATCGCGACTTATCCGGTGGATGGTCACTCCGCGGAAACCCTGATGCATCATGCGGACGCGGCGATGTACGTGGCCAAGGAATCTGGGCGCAACCTCTGTCAGTTCTACAACAATGAACTCAATGCACAGCTGCAGTATCGCTCGACTATCGAATCGGAACTTCCCCATGCGCTCGAGCGGAAAGAGTTTTATCTCGTTTATCAGCCGCAGATCTCGCTGAAAACCGGGCGCATCGAGGGCCTGGAAGCGCTGCTGCGCTGGGCTAGCCCCAGGCTCGGCGAACTCAGGCCAGACCAATTCATCCCTCTGGCAGAGCAAACACCCCTGATCAATCAGATCGGCGAGTGGGTGGTGCGACAAGCCTTGCAGTGTGCCGCCCAATGGGAACGCGACGGGCTGGGCTCGCTGAGAATCGGCGTCAATCTCTCCGCTCGTCAGCTCAATGGCATTGAGCTGTTGCGCATCGTGCAGTCTGCGCTCGACGATTCCGGCCTCTCGCCGCAGCGGCTGGAGTTGGAGCTCACTGAATCGCTGATGATGTCGGATATCAGACTCACCCTCAAGACATTGAATGCGCTGCACAAGATGGGTGTTCAGGTAGCGGTGGATGATTTCGGCACCGGCTACTCCAGTTTGGTGTACCTGCAGCGGCTGCCGTTGAATTGCCTGAAAATCGACCGTGAATTTGTCAGCGCACTGTCGGATCCTGCCGATCGTCATGCCGACGCTATCGTCAGTACGCTGATTCGGCTGGCGCACAGCCTGAACTTGCGCGTTGTGGCCGAGGGCGTGGAAACTCGCCATCAGCTAGAGTTGCTGAGCAAACTTGGCTGTGACGAGATACAAGGCTATCTGCACGGCGCGCCGCAGCGTGCGGAGAGCATCCCCGATTTGCTGCGAACACATTTGCCGAGCGACTGGGTGTAAAACCCTTCCCTCACCTCGCCGGGATCATCACTGGAGCTCGCAGACATCGCGACCATCTTCGGGCATCTTCTCAGAAAACAGTTTTTTGATTGGTACCCACACCACTGAAGTCGCCAACCTCAGTACGGTCTCGACGACATCACCCGGATTGGGTCCGATCGAATAATCGGAAAAACTCCCCTTGACCTCCAGTGGCGTCGCCAGGCTGAGAAATTGCGCCGTCTTGGCCTGAGGCTGCAGGCGCAAGTGCAACTGCTGTTTCGCCAGATCGATGGTCGTCTTGCCGGTCACTCGCATCTGGCTGGTATCAATCACGAGTTTTTTCTGCGTGAGCTTGCCATCGTTTACGGTGAAACGACCAATCGCACAATTCACACGAGATTCATCCTTTGGATCGATGCTCGGCAGCAGCGCCAGAAACAGATTGACTGCCCATAAATCGAATACCCCCGACTTCAGGTCTTGCGGCCAGAGCGCGAAATCCAGCGTACCGCTACCATGGCTCAGCACCTCCGACAGTTTGGGCGCGCGCGAGCGTACGTCAACATTCAGACTGAAGCGACCGGCCAGATCAGCACCCGGCTTCAGCCGACGCCCCAGAACGCCGTAATCGAAACGATCGGCATGGATCTTGAGATCGGCGAGCACATCGCGCTCACCTGGCTCGTAAGACAGGGACAGGCTCGCCGACCCGCCCGCCATCTGCACACTGACCGGCGCGATGCTGGCACGTCCGTCGCCGATCTTCGCTTGCAGTTTTCCGCCGCCGAGCACGTCGGGGCCAGACAGCACGCGATCGACATCAACGCTCAGCGTCCCCTGATGATGACGCAGTGTCTGCCGGCTAAGCAGGCCCTGCACCTGGTCACTCGCCTGCGTCGCTCGCTTACGCAAAGACTCCGTGTCCGATGCCCGTTCCAGCGGCGCTGACTTGGGTGAGTCAGTGGCCGACCACCCGGCCAGTGGGAAATCATCCAGCTGAATCTGCGGAGACTTCAAGCGCACATCGATCTTTGGCACCGATGCGCTGGTGTCCAGCATGCCCTCGCCATGCAGGGTACTGCTTCCCAGGGTGAGCGTCATGCTCTGCAGCGCATAGCCCTGAAGAGACACGCGCAGCCGGCTGTTGAGCGACCATGGGCCCCAGGGTGGCAGAGCAATTCTCGCTAGCCGGTCGAGCTTGTCCAGCCTGTCTCCGCTGGCTTTCATCTGGAGTTCGAGATCGCGCGTGCCCAGGGTGCGGTCGAGCGTGCCGGACAAACTGATCCGGCTGTCGGCCGCGGCCAAGGTCAGGTCGAAGGGCACTCGGCGCGTGGGATCGAGCAAATCTTTTGCCGTCGCGCTGCGCAGCGAGAGATTGACCGGCAGCGCATCCACATCGCCCAGCAGTGCGAGCGAGACGGGCTGTCCCGGTGCAGCAGACAAACTGCCTTTCTCAAGACGAAGACGCGCAGCCGGCTTGCCACTGGGGTCACGCCAGGTCAGCTGACCGGAGGCCACCTCCCCCATGACGTGCGCATTGGCGATAAAGCGGGACAAGCGCGCCGAACGGCTGTCGAGATACAACGATACCGAGCCAACCGATACATCAAGCCCTTGTGCCAGCTTGAGATCGCGTGCCAGTTGTCCCGCGTCGATCTGTTTTGCGAACACCCAGAGCTGGGCATGCGGCTCGGTGCTGCGGGTATCAATCATCAGCGCCCCATCAAAACGCTGACCGGCCACCTCGGCAAAAAATGGTGAGCTCTGCATGAAGCCATCGCGCAACACCATGTCCGCGCCTATCTCGCCGATCGCCACCGGCGCACGCTGAACGCCATGCACCCGCACGCGCACGTCGGCATCGTCGAGCGCCAGCGTGCGTGGCAATATCGGGATATCCAAGGTCACACTGCGCTGACGATCGCGACGGCCGTCCAGCTGGGGCGGTGGCAGCAGACTATCGAGTTCCGCGAGATCGGCGCCTGTCACCTCGAGGTTTGCACGGTAGTAGGCTCGTCTCTGCGACTGTGTGCGTTCGATGTTCAGCAGTGCGCTGGTGCGCCCTGCCTGCAGCACCATGTCAGTCAGCCGCCAGTCCGTGGCGGTTCCAGCGATGCGCCCCGCCATGGCCAGCGGCAGATTCGTGTCTTTGCGCAGTCCCAGCCAGACCGCCACATCGCCTGCGCGTTCCGCGCCCAGACTGAAGCTCAGCGATCCGACCCCTTTGTCGACATCGACGCTGCTCTGCAGCTGCGCCGCGAAGCCTCGTGAGTGCGCGATCAGCGTGAAGCGCGAGTCGCTGCCCATCATTGACGAGCGAATGTCGGAACCCGAAAGACGGGCTTCCAGCGGCTTGCCCAGCAGCGTGCCACGGAACTTGCCCTCTAGCGGCTTGCCTGCCTCCATGGCGATGGCGAGCTGAGATACATACAAACCGACAGGCTTGCCTTGATCGACGTTGCCGTAGCTGAGCTGACTCTCCTCCAATCGGAGATGTGCGGACAGAGAACGCATCAGGGATGCGCCATCCCTGCCCTTTGCGCTCAGGTGAAGGCGCAGCTTTCCAAGGTGTCCTTCGATCCCGGGCAATCCGGTGATCATCTGCGCCAGCCCGCCGACCGGTGATTTTTCGCTGTTGATCTCAGCGCTGAGAGAGGATGCATGCGCATCGGCGCTGAGAAGCGCGCGAATGGGAACGCCTTCCATGCGCGCGCTCATGGGAAGCTGCAAGCGGCCTTCGGAAAGATTCAGCGTCAGCGATGCGTCGCGCAAATCACCGGGCAGGCTGATCCACTGCCCGACGGATAGATGAAGCCGGGCGTCAAGCTGGTCCAGGGCTGAGAGATCCAGCTTCGCGCGCGACAGACTTCGGTACAGTGCAGACAAGTCAGTCGGCGTGTCTTCGTCCTTGTCCTGACCAAGAAAAGGCTTCAGGTCCAGTCGCGCAATGTCGAGCTCGCCCTCAAGCCGTGGACGCTCGCGGCGCAAGTCCATCATGAGCGAGCCGCGCAGAGAGGAAAGACCGAGCTGAGCAGATAGTTCGTCAATCCGCACCGAGCCCGGCGTCAGCGTCAACTGACCACCAACACCCGCGGTACCGGCATCCGGAAAATTCATGTCCAGCAGCTTGCCAAAATGCGCGATGTCGGTGGTGCCCAAGCCAAAACGCAACTGAGTGTTTGCGCCGCCGAGATGACCCTGCAGACTCAGTGTGCTGCCGGCAAATTCCAGTTGCAGGTTGAGCGGCCAGCGCGGACTACCCAAGGCCAGCTCACGCAATGAGCCGCCAGTGATACGAAGCTGATATTCCATGTCCTGCTGCACACGGCCTTTTGCGGTGGCGATCAACCCAGCGTCAGCGGGCAGGCGCGCGTCAAAAGAATCCAGCGCAACATAGACGGGCTTCGCGCCTTCGTCCTGAAACCTGATCTGAAGACCCGTGATCTGTAATTCGCGAATGTCGATGTGCGCAGCGATCTTTGCGGCTTCGGCGGCACCGGTCTCTTGTGCATCGGCTTGCGAGGGTATCTCGGTCTGCGCAGCATCAAATCGCCAATTCGCGGCACCTGCTGCCGTTTGTCTGAGATCGAGCCTGACCATAGAGGCCGACAGACGCTCTGCGCGCAACTGGCCGCGGAGCAGCGGCATCAAATCGAGCTCGAAACGTAGCTCACCGATATTCAGAAAATCACCGCTGCCAAATGGGGTCGGCTGGGCGACGCGCAATTGCCTGACCAAGAGCCCGGGTCTGACCCCGAGCTTCAA
>JBEGNF010000059.1:0-16222 GCA_041182625.1 Pseudomonadota bacterium
GAGCTCTCTGACTACCGTTGGCTCTTCCTGCCGGGGGTGGCTCAAGGCGCGGACCCTTCGGGGTTCTGCGCACCGCATCCCAACAGGTCAGGCACACGCCGTCGTCGGTTACCCGCGAAAGACTTCCATTATGTTGAAAAAATTTTTCAAGCGACTCGCTGCATGGATTTCAATTTTCACGGCCTCTACTGCTGGGGCGTATGACAACACGCGCACCCCTCCTTTTGAGCCAGCCAAGACCGGAAGGGGCTTCCAGAGCATCAGCATTCACCCCAACGGTGAGGAATGGCTGATTTCGGAATACAGCGATGCATTTACGCCTTATTCGGTGTGCTACTTACTCATCTACAATCTGAGAGATCATACCTATCAGCGTTTAGATCTTCCAAAAAATTATAGCTACGTGGAGGCGAATTTCTCACAATCCGGCGAGCAAATTGTATTTGTCCGCCAGCCACCTTCGACAAAAGGCGATCATGCCGACATCATGAATAGCTATGCTAACGGCGAAATAGTGATCATGAATCGTGATGGCAGTGGCTATCGCGTTCTACCAATTCCAAGAAATCGAATTGTTGGTCCTGCGCTATCCCCTTCGGGTCAAAAACTTGCCTACCTCGTGGCGAGCTCCGATAAGCCGCGATCACGGGGAATGCACATAGCATTTTTTGAAATTTGGGAATTCGATTTCAAGTCGGGAGAGCACCAGCTTTTCGCTGGGCCGATCAATTTCTATCATGCAGCAGTGATTAGCTATTTGTCAGAATCCGAGATCATCGCCGGGGCCATATTTCCAGAACATACGGGTACCGTCGAACGTCCCGACTATCTAAATCAGTACCGAGGTAGCGAGATATTTCGTATCAAACGCGGTATGCGATTTGCGCCAGAGCCAAGCTACTACGATTTAGCTTACGCAAAATTTCCTACTATCGATCTTCAAGGGGATATTTTTTACCAAGCCGAGGTAGCGAAAGTAGGGATTTCCTTAGTCAGGAAAAACCACTCAGATAATACGACCGTATGGCGGGAACCCTTGATGAACATGGCATCAGTCTCGCAATACGTAGCTGCTCCCGCCGGAGACTATGTGGGTTTCATCTATGGGGGGCCACCCCTTAGAACTAAGCAAGGGACGAGTGCTCTTGGTTATTTTGACCTAAAAACCGAAAAATGGATTCCGGTCATTCCACCCCTGGTGAGCGAATCTACGCTGATCCCATTAAAACTACATCACTAATAACTTTCCGAGGCCAGATGTCACATCAACTTCTCATCAAGGAAAGTGTCCATGACATCAGATTTCGGAAGAATCGCCATCCGGGAATTCAGCATTTTTTCACCCAGCTCTTTCGCCATCCGGGAATTCAGCATTTTTTCACCCAGCTCTTGGATTCCGACAGCGTTTTACAATTGCGGCCCCGGGTATACTAACGGCACAAGAAATCCGGCAGCGACCGATGACGAATCCGTTAATGCGAGAGTTTATACTTTCGAAAAGCCAGATGGAAGCAAATCTACAAGTGTATTAGACCTTCTGTGTCGAAACCATGATTTAGAGTATGAACATGCGGCGGGAAAACCCAATGAGTCTGAACTTCTTTTCAAAGCCGACTCAACGCTTGTCTCTGGAATTATCAAGAATTTTTCTACTTTTGAACCCACCGAAAAGGCCTATGGCACGCTGGCTATTGTCGCTTTTTCTGCAAAAATGGCGTTTTATGATGCGCCGTCAACAGTATTTCAGAATGTTACCCAACAGATCGCGGTGTGGGGAAAACAATTTGCCGCAAGCGCCAGAAACCAGACGCTTGCCGAGCTGACGCAAACCGATGGAACGATCTACAGCTGCCTGAAAGATAGCGAGGGCAATTTTGTTTTTAGCTGCGCGCGTGAGGATGAGGCGCAATCCGTGACGCTGGATCACATGTTGCGCGTCACCGGAGCAATGCAGCAGTTCAAAGATAATTATGGCGAGATTTATGAAGAAACGCAGATCAACATCAATCCTGCCAATGGCATCTCTGAGGTCACCCATATAGCCGACGGCGAGGTTGACGCAGAGGGCGTCATTGTTGGCAAGCCGACCTTGGACAAACTGGATAGATTCCTTGATCTGGCCAATGCGTCTTACTCGCCTCAGAACTCAGATCACATCATCAATCTGCCCGGCACAGATTACGGCCTGCACGATGAACATCACACGCAAGCATCGTCGGTATTGGACAATTTGAACATCCGCCTGACCGACACCGTTGCCGACGATCTCGACAATTGGTTTGCGGAGGCCGAGGCCATTCGGCTGCAAGCCTATCGCTGGGATACTGCCGATAAGTCCCTGAAGAACCTGTGGCTTTATGGTGGCGACAACACACTGGCCGCCTATGACCTGCAATCCGTAATGGAAGCCAACATGGAAGTGAGCAGTGGCAGCCCATGGAATGCCGTCTATCCGCTGCCGGAATTTGATACGCCATCAAGCCTGCCCCCAATCCCGTCCGAGTACCTCACTGACTACGAATACAGCCTCTCCGATGTCGATCTCGGACTCGACAACAGCACCTTCGTGTACAGCGATGTTATCGATTATGGCTTTGACGGTGATCAGGGATGGTGGAACGGTGGAGGGTTCTCCTCCTACGACTGGTCAAGCAGCTACATCGATCCGCTGGTACTGAAGCTGGGCGGCGGCTCGGTCCATACCACCAACCTGCAAGGTTCGACCGTCATGTTCGACATGGCAGCCAATGGTCAGAAGGTGCGCACTGGCTGGATCACGCCCGACCATGCGTTTCTGGTGCGCGACCGCAACCGCAATGGCGTCATCGATGACTCTTCCGAAATGTTCTCGGAGAGGACTTCCCCGAACCGGGTTTGCTGCACTGGCCCAGCTAGACACTATGCGCAACGGCAAGATCGATTACCGCGACAAAGCATTCAGGGAGCTACGGCTGTGGACTGACATTAACGTGGATGGGCTGACCCAGAAAGGCGAATTGCACACGCTCGAGGAGTTCGGCATCACCTATCTGAGCGTCAAAGATCTCTCCGCCAGAAACGTCTATGACAACGGCAACCTGATCACCCATGTCAATTACTTCGGTATCAGCAACCGGCGCGGCAATTCGAGCGGTCAAATGGCCGAGGTCTTGTTCAACTTTGGCGAGAGCGCATCGGCAACCTCGATCTACCTCTCCGATCAGGCCACCACGGTGCGCACCGCAGATGGCCGAACGATACAGCTCTTGTCGGACAAGGCGGCCCAGACGGTCAATGCATCGATGAGTGGGATCAATCTGCTCATTGGTGGCAAGGGGGATGTGCTGAACGCCGGTAATTCTCGCCAGACGCTACTGGTGGGCAGTGGCGGCACGACGATGAACGGCAATGCGGGCGTGACCCATTTCGTGGTGAATGGCACTGGCAATAAGGTGAACACCGGCACGGGCGAGTCCTTCATCGAGGTCCATGGCGACGCCAACACGATCAATGCGGAAAAGGGGCAGGTTCGCATGGAGGTCGAGGGTAGCCGCAATCAGATCACGATCGGCAGTGAGGACTTTGTCGATCTGGGCGGCACGGGCAATACCCTGAAAGCGGCAGGCGGTGCCAAGGACAACCGGGTCGTCATTACCGGGCAGAAGGAAGTCGTCAATCTGGGCAACTCGGATATCGCCTTACAGGAGAACAGCAGCGCGACGGTGAATGGTCGCAACAATGACATCACGCAGCAGGGGCACAGCACGCTCTCTGGAACCGCCACGGGCGGCAGGCTGATGGTTTGGGGCGAGGACAATATCGCAACGATCAACAATGCGCTCGTCGGTCTAGCGGCGGGGGCCGAGCTTCAGCTCACTGGCCGTAATGACAAAGTGGTGATGGAAGGCGACAACGAGCTGCTCATCAAGGGCAGCGCTGCTGGCACGACGGTCAGTGTGTTTGGCCAGAGCAATCAGGTACAGATGACGGGTGGCTCGCTGATGATGGCCGAGGGGGCCGCGTTGGACTTATCCGGTCGCAGCAACACGATCACGATGCTGGGCGATAACGATCTGACGGCGCATGACCGGGGGCAGCGCGTGGAGGTCTATGGCCAGGACAATCAGGCGTGGGTGAATGGTTCAGCTATTACCGAGCATGGTTCGGCAGAGATTGATCTGTATGGCACAGGTAATTCACTCAAGGAGACGCGTCTTAGCCAGTGGAAGATGGAATCGCTGGGGTACGACCGTCATCTGATCGCGATGGAGATCCTCTGGGAGCAATTGCGCGAAGGCCTGGAGAGTTGTGCCGATCAAAGCTGGCGCGGTCTCCCTGATTCGACGACTTCCACACCGCTGGGCTTGGCGGGATTGGCACCCGTCGAGGCAATGTGGAATGCCGATGGTGTCCGCTCGCTAGATCCGATACCCTCGATCAGCACGACCATCGCCAATCCCTTGAACGCTCGGCCACTGATCGCAGCACCGAGCGCGCCGGCCATGTTCAGCTAAAGCGATGCCGATGGATTGCGTCGCGCGTCTTGCGCGCGACGCGGCCTTGGGTGGTCGCTCTGGGTCGGGCAAACTGTGCCGATGATGTTGTGTACGTAGTTCGCCGCCTCAGCGGGCTGATTCAGTGATCGTGATGCTCATGCATGCCGTTGGCGGGTTTGGCTGGCGCGCCAGTCTCGACCACGTCGGCGGTGACCCGGATCTTGCCGGCGTCTCGAAAAATCAGGGTGACCGGAATCTTCTCGCCGGCCTTCAGCGACTTTTTCAGCCCCATCAGCATCAGGTGATAGCCGTGGCCAGACTGCATCGCGATTTTTTCGCCGGCCTTGATCGCCAGGCTGTCGACGGCACGCATCTTCATCACATCGCCTTCCATGTTCATGGAATGAATCTCCACGCGCTCGGCAGCAGGGCTGGAGGCAGATAGCAGTGCGTCATCATTTTTGCCCCGGTTTTCTATCTGCAGGAAGGCGGCGCTATTGGGCATTTTGCCCACCGAAGCGCGGGCTTGTGCCTGGCTGATGACGATCGGGTTTTTCGCTACAGCGAGCGCCTCTCCAGTGACTGTCGACAGCAAGATGAGGGTCAGAGCGATTCGTTTCAGCATGACGATGTCCTTTTCTATTGCTTTGAAAATGGGTTTCACTGCACGAGATTATAAAACTGCAGCTAACTCAAGATCCGCCCGCGAATCCATGTTGGCGCCACGCCTCGAAGACAGTAATCGCTACGGCATTCGACAGATTCAGGCTGCGATTGTCAGGGCGCATGGGTAATCTGATCCGCTGATTTTGCGGGAAAGATTCTCGGAGTGCCGTGTCCAGTCCTTTGGTTTCGGAGCCGAACACGAACACATCACCGGGCAAGAATTTCATGGTCGCGAACAGCGCCGAGCCGTGCGTGGTGAATGCAAACAGCCGCGCGGGATCCGGTTGGGTGCTGTGCAGGAAGCTGTCCCAGTTTTGGTGGACTTTCATCTCGGCGTATTCATGGTAGTCCAGACCGGCGCGACGCAGGCGCGCATCTTCGAGCGGGAATCCCAGTGGTTCGACAAGGTGCAGCTGAGCGCCAGTGTTCGCGCATAGCCTGATGACATTACCGGTATTTGGCGGAATTTCTGGCTCCACCAGTACGACATGAAACATGAATTCTCCATCCAAAAATCGCTGATTGAATCATGCACCCCGCAAGATTCAGCGTGTCGGCGTTCGCGTCAGCACGAGATTGCTGATTCGTGCAGCGCCATGTCGCTTCAGGCAAGCGCCCAGTTCTTGCAAAGTATGCCCGGTGGTCATCACATCATCGACGATCACGACATGCTGATTTTCGATGACGCGGCGATCTCGTACCGCGAATGCGCCGCGCATGTTAACCCGCCTTTGCGCCAGAGGCAGTTCTGCTTGGGCGCGGGTGTTTCTGGTGCGCACGCAACTATCGATGATCAGCGGCATGTTCCATGCGCGTGCAAGCGGTCGGGATATTTCAAGCGCCTGATTGAAGCCGCGTTGTTCCAGTCGTTCGTGCGATAGTGGTACGGGTAGCAGAACATCCGCCGCTTGCAACGACGAGCCAGCAGCACGGATCAATAAGCCCCCAAACGCGCTCGCCAATGGCAGTTGCGCGCGGAATTTCAGGTCTTGCACCAGTGAGTCGATCGGCGGCGCGTAGTCTGCCACGACTATCGTCTGGTCAAATGCTGGCGGCTCGCTTCGACAGGCACCGCATAGGGTATCGGTGTGGACGCTGCTTATCATTTTCAGCCCGCACCTGATACAGCGCGATGTGTCGCCGCCCACAAGGTCACTCATACAGGCGTTGCATAGCGCTGCGGAGTGGCTCATGCCGCACATCAGGCAATCAGAAGGCAGAAGTCGTTGTGAGACTGCGCGAGCCAGTGGATTTACCCATGGGCGCCATCTCTGTGGCTTGATGCTGAAATGCTTTGGCATGTATGCGTTTGTGATGTGTCGAGAGGCACCCGGTCTGAGAGGTTGAGCGGCTGCGTTACACTGCGCAGCATTATTTCATTTGCGTTGACGGATTCATGTCTCCAGTACCCGACAAAGATGACAGCAGTCGGGCGAGCGCACCTATCTCGCTGCGCCGGGTGCGTCAGCTTTTTTCCGCGCCCTCTCGCTGCGAACGCTCTCAGTTCTTGCGTCGCGAGATATCGGGCCGAATGTTCGAGCGACTGTCGCTGATCAAGACCCATCCTTCCCGCTTGCTGGATGCGGGATGTGGCGAGGGCGACGATCTGATGTCACTGAAGCAGGCTTTCCCGCAGGCCGAGCTGTTCGGCGTGGATGCGTCGATAGCCATGCTGGCGATGTCGCGGCACCGCAGCCAGCAGGCGGAATCGCGTATGAAAAAATTGCTTCGCCGCTGGCGCGCGGGCTCGGGCGTTGCGGAGGCAACGCATCAGGCGTGCGCCGATTTCGGCAGGCTGCCGCTCACTGCGTCCAGTATGGACATGCTGTGGTCCAATCTCGCGCTGCACTGGCACCCTCAGCCGCATCGGGTCATGCGCGAATGGGCGCGGGTCTTGCGCGCGGATGGCTTGCTGATGTTCAGCGCGTTTGGTCCTGACACGTTTGCCGAGCTCAGGACCGCGTATGCCGAGGCGGGCCTGGCGCCTGCCGTGCTGCCCTTCGTCGATCTTCATGACTACGGCGACATGATGATCGACGCGGGTTTTGCTGACCCGGTCATGGATATGGAAAAGCTGAATATCACTTATTCATCAAGCGATGAATTACTCGCCGATGTCAGATCTTTCGGGGGAAATCCGCTCCTGGAGCGTAAAGCTGGGTTGACAGGCCGCACAGGATTCGCGGCGCTCAAGCAGGCACTGGAGGAGCAGAAGGCAGCAGATGGACGAATTTCGCTGTCTGTAGAGGTAGTTTATGGGCATGCTTTCCGTTCGCTGCCGAAAAAAAACCTCGCCGGGGAAAGCATTGTCCACCTTCATCGACGGTGAGCAGAGAATTTTACGTGTGAAAAAAAACCGTAGAGTTTACGTGCCTTTAACCGCGGTCTACCGGTTTGCCCGCCTTATTCTTTTCGCTTATACTCCCGGAGCTTTATTTGGCTCAATTGCAAGCCCATTTTTGGGTCAAGGTGTGGTGACATGGCGACGCGCGAGTGGGTTTTGAAAAAAAATTGCTCGATTTCGCCGAAACAGCTCGCTCAAGCTTACGCGGCGCTGTGCATGGCATCGTTTCTTGTCGCGGCATATTTCGTGATGCACGGTGCTTGGCTGGTGATGGTGTTTGCGATGCTGGAGATGTGCGCGGTGGCGGCGGCCTTCATTTATTTTGGTCGTCATGCGATGGACAGGGAATGCATCTCGCTAAGCGAAGCAGAGCTTCGGGTTGATCTGGTGCAGGCAGAGCAAAATCTGTCATTTCGTTTTGATCCGCGTCGCACGCGGGTCGCGATACCAGAGCCTCGCCAGCGACTGATCCGACTCGAAGCCAACGGTGAACGGGTTGAGGTTGGCAGATACCTAACCGAGCGCAAGCGACAGGAATTCGCGCATGAGCTGAACCGTGAATTATCGGGCTACCGGCTGGCTACACAGGCGGTTGTACAGAACCAATGATCAGAGAACTGCATTTCAATCAGGCTTTTGAGGACTATATGAAACACGCGAAGCGCCTACTCTTCTCGCTCATGGCTGCAGCCGGGACGCTAGTGTCCGGCTCAGTGTTGGCGGTCAATGACATGGTCGGCGGTCCGGCTGTTCGCCAGCTGAACTTCCAGCAACCGGTGACCTCTGTCGCGGCTGACGTGTACGAGCTGCACATCTGGATGATCGTCATCTGCGTCGCCATCTTCATCGCCGTGTTCGGCGTGATGTTCTATTCCATCCTCAAGCATCGCCAATCGCTGGGTCACAAGGCAGCCAGCTTTCATGAGAGCACCACCGTCGAGATCGCCTGGACCGTGGTCCCCTTCGTGATCGTCGTCCTGATGGCGCTGCCCGCCACCAAGACCGTGGTCGCAATGAAAGACACGTCGAACGCCGACATCACCATCAAAGCCACGGGCATGCAGTGGAAGTGGGGCTACGATTATCTGAAGGGCGAAGGCGAGGGCATCGCTTTCTTGTCCGCATTGTCTACCCCGCGCGATCAGATCCAGAATCTGGCCCCCAAAGGCGACAACTATTTGCTCGAAGTCGACCACCCCTTGGTCGTTCCGGTCAACAAGAAGATCCGCATCGTCACTACCGCAAATGACGTGATCCACGCATGGGGCGTGCCCGCCTTCAGCGTGAAGCAGGATGCGATCCCCGGTTTTGTCCGAGACACTTGGTTCAAGGCCGAGAAGATCGGTACTTACCGCGGCAACTGCTACGAGCTGTGCGGCAAAGAACATGCGTTCATGCCCATCGTAGTGAATGTGGTCAGCGAGGAGGATTACGCAAAGTGGGTGGGTGAGCAGAAGAAGGCGATGGCAGCCAGCGCGGATGACCCGAACAAGACCTGGACCGTGGCCGATCTCTCGGCGCGAGGCGAGAAAGTGTACGCAGCCAATTGCGTGGCCTGCCACCAAGCCAATGGCAAGGGTGTTCCCGGTGCATTCCCTGCGCTGGACGGCTCGCAGATGGTTAACGGTCCTCAGGACGGCCAGATCGGCATTCTGCTGAACGGCAAGAACGGCATGCCGGGCTGGAAGGCCACGCTGTCCGACACCGAGATCGCAGCAGTCATTACCTACACTCGTAACACCTGGTCGAACAAGGCATCCGACAACATTGTTCAGCCCGCCGAAGTTCTGGCTGCGCGCAAGTAATCGAGAAATCAGGAGAATCTCATGAGCACAACCCTTGATCACGCACACGGTCACGCTGACGACCACGCCCACGACCACGACGATCACCATCCGCACGGCTGGCGTCGTTGGCTGTACGCGACCAATCACAAGGATATCGGCACGCTGTACCTGTGGTTCTCATTCGTGATGCTGCTGACGGGCGGTCTGTTGGCGCTGGGTATTCGCGCCGAGCTGTTCAAGCCCGGTCTGCAGCTGTTTCAGCCGGAGTTCTTCAACCAGCTGACCACCATGCACGGCCTGATCATGGTGTTCGGCGCGATCATGCCGGCTTTCGTTGGTTTCGCAAACTGGATGATTCCGTTGCAGATTGGCGCCGCCGATATGGCTTTCGCGCGCATGAACAACTTCTCGTTCTGGTTGCTGCCGCCGGCGGCGATCTTGCTGGTGGCCTCCTTCCTGGTTCCCGGCGGCGCAACGGCTGCGGGCTGGACGCTCTACGCACCGCTGACCACGCAAATGGGCATCGGCATGGACATGGGCATTTTCGCGATGCACATCATGGGTGCGTCGTCGATCATGGGCTCGATCAACATCATCACCACCATCCTGAACATGCGCGCTCCCGGCATGACGCTGATGAAGATGCCGATGTTCGTCTGGACCTGGCTGATCACTGCCTACCTGCTGATCGCCGTGATGCCGGTTCTGGCCGGCGCGATCACCATGACGCTGACTGACCGCCACTTTGGTACTTCATTCTTCAATGCAGCAGGTGGCGGCGATCCGGTGATGTATCAGCACATCTTCTGGTTCTTCGGCCATCCCGAGGTTTACATCATGATTCTGCCGGCATTTGGTATCGTGTCGCAGATCATCCCGGCCTTTGCCCGCAAGCCGCTGTTCGGCTACAGCTCGATGGTATACGCGACGTCATCGATCGCTATTCTGTCGTTCATCGTCTGGGCGCATCACATGTTTGCTACCGGTATGCCGGTGACCAGTCAGCTGTTCTTCATGTACGCGACGATGTTGATCGCCGTTCCTACCGGCGTGAAAGTATTTAACTGGATCGCGACGATGTGGAAGGGCTCGATGACGTTCGAGACACCGATGCTGTGGGCAATCGGTTTCATCTTTGTGTTCACGATGGGTGGTTTCACCGGTCTGATCTGTGCGATCACGCCAGTTGACATTCAGCTTCAGGACACCTATTACGTGGTCGCGCATTTCCACTACGTGCTGGTGGCGGGCTCGCTGTTTGCGCTGTTCGCAGGCTTTTACTACTGGGCGCCAAAGTGGACGGGTTTCATGTACAACGAGACCCGTGGCCAGATCCATTTCTGGGCTTCGCTGATCACGTTCAATGTCACGTTCTTCCCGATGCACTTCCTGGGTCTGGCTGGCATGCCGCGTCGCTATGCTGACTACGCAGCGCAGTTCACTGACTTCAACATGATCGCGTCGATCGGTGCGTTCGGTTTCGGTTTGTCGCAGGCGTACTTCCTGTTCTTCGTCGTGCTGCCTTCCATCCGCGGTGGCGAGAAGGCTGCGGCCAAGCCTTGGGATGGTGCCGAGGGTCTTGAGTGGACCGTGCCCAGCCCGGCACCGTTCCATACCTTCGAGACACCGCCGACGGTCAAGTAATTCCGGGGTAGGTAATCCATGGGCAGGCTGACGTGAACCGTCAGCCTGCCTCGTAGCATGACCCGAAGCAAAGGTTCAGATGTCTGATCAGAACAAGCCTGGCAATCTGCGCACTGCGCTGATTCTGTTGTCGGTGGCGGTGGCGTTTTTCATTGGTGTGATCGTCAAGCACACGCTGCTGCGCTAGAGCACATGGACACGCAGGAGCAGAGTGCCGGCCAGCGCAAGCAGAGGCGCAATACGCGGATGCTCGGCAAGCTGATCATGGTCGCGGTGTTGATGTTCGGCTTCGGCTATTCGCTGGTACCGCTGTACAAGAAAATCTGCGAGATCACTGGCATCAATGTGCTCGCAGTGCAGGAAACGGTGGATGTGAGGCCGGCGAATACTCAGGTGGACACCAGTCGCTCGATCACGGTGGAGTTTGATGCGAACACGACGGGTCCTTGGCGGTTCAAGCCCGTCGTCGCCAGTCTGCAGGTGCATCCAGGCGAGATGGCACAAGTGGTCTATGAAGTAGTGAATACGCAGGACAGGGCGATGGAGGCTCAGGCCATACCGAGCTATGCGCCTACAGAAGCAGGACAGTTCTTCCGCAAGCTCGAGTGCTTTTGTTTCAAGCAGCAAACACTGGGCCCGAAAGAGTCGCGGCAGATGCCCGTGAGCTTTTACATCGATCCGGCGCTGCCAAAAAATGTAGAGACGATCACCCTGTCATACACTTTTTTCGAGGTGGGGCTGAAGGGTAAGTCGAATTGATGGGAGCAGGTTGATGATTGAGCTGAAGGAAGCCGTGCAGCGCAAGATGTCGTTCGGCGCCACGGTCAGGGCGGTGCTCTGGTCTTTCTTCGGTGTGAGGAAGAAAAGCGACTACGATGACGACGTGCAAAACCTCAATCCGGTGCATGTCATCGTCGCGGGCATCATCGCAGCCGCGCTGTTCGTGCTGGGGTTGCTGATGGTCGTAAAGTTAGTGGTGGCGGCATAAGTGTTAACAATCACGCCGTATCTTCATCGCGGGTAACACAATTTTGAACACTGTAATCAGGGGAAGTCGATGAGCACTCAACATGGTCAAGCGCCGTATTATTTTGTACCCAGTCCCTCCAAATGGCCGGTGCTGATGGGCGCCGCCTTGCTGGTGACGATGGCGGGTGCATCCGCATGGGTCAACGGCGTGGGCTGGGGCAAGCCAGTCAATATCCTTGGCATTATTTTGGCGCTGGTGGTCCTTTATTACTGGTTCGGCGACGCGATCGCCGAATCCGAAAGTGGACTCTACAACGCGCGTATCGACACCTCGTACCGCTGGAGCATGAGCTGGTTCATCTTCTCCGAGGTCATGTTCTTTGGCGCATTCTTTGGCGCGTTGTTCTACGCTCGTGCGATTTCCATGCCCTGGCTTGCGGATCTCGATCACAAGATTCTGTGGCCGGATTTCTCAGCCAATTGGGGTAATACTGGCCCGGCGGGCACGATCGAAAAGTTCCAGACCATGGGCCCGTTCTGGATCCCGACCATCAACACGGCGCTGCTGCTGACCTCGGGTGTGACGCTGACGATCTCGCATCATGCGCTACGCGCAGGTGATCGTAGCAAGACCGCGCTGTGGCTGTTCATCACCGTGGTGCTTGGCGCAGTCTTCCTCGGGTGCCAGGCCTACGAGTATGCGCATGCTTACCAAGATCTGAACCTGAAGCTAACTTCCGGCATCTACGGTTCGACCTTCTTCATGCTGACCGGTTTTCATGGCTTTCATGTGACCATGGGTGCGATCATGTTGTCAGTCGTGCTGTATCGCGTGATGAAAGGGCACTTTACGCCGGATCATCATTTTGCGTTCGAAGGCGCGGCATGGTACTGGCACTTTGTTGACGTGGTCTGGCTGGGCCTCTACGTTATCGTGTACTGGATGTAAGCTGTCACGGAACAAACAAAAAAGCCGCACTGGTGTGCGGCTTTTTTACTGGATCGGATCTGAAGACATTCGGGTATGCTGAAAACCTGACTCAATACGCGATGCCGGTCGGCTGTATCCAACCGAGGCGATGCGCCACCAGGATCAGCACAAACAGCAGCACTGAAAATCCGACGCGGAGCGCCAGAGCCTGCACGGTACGGTTACTGCGGCCCTTGTCACGCATCAGGAAGACCAGCGCAGAGCCGAGGCTGGCAATGATCAGGATGAAGGCAATACCGACGACAGTTTTCATGATGGGCTGCGTGAGACGCTGCACCAAGCGCCAGCAAAGCCTTCTCTGGTGCATGACTAGCGAGTAAAGACTCTATTCTAATGCGAATGCACTTTCGTCTGCGTTGGGTTCCACTGTTGGCCACGGTCGTCGTGTGCGCCATCGGCGTTTCGCTGGGCAACTGGCAGATGCGACGCGCCGAAGAAAAGGGCGTTCTGCAGCAGGAGATGATCGGCCGCGCAGGCTTTGACCCATTACATGCCAGCGTAGTAAAGCCGGGGGAGCTGCCTGAGGAGTTCCGCCGCGTGACAGCCGAGGGTGAGTTTGTCAAGGAATGGGCCGTCTATCTGGACAATCGCCCTCTGCATGGCAAGAGCGGCTTTTACCTGCTCATGCCACTCAAGCTCGTTGACAGCCCGCAGGCGGTCCTGGTCTTGCGCGGCTGGTTTCCGCGCGATGCGCGTGATCCGACCCGGCTACCCGAGATCGCGCTGCCGTCATCGCCTGTGCATATCGAAGGCAAAGTTCGGCACTCTGCGGGCAAGCTGATGCAACTGGGCGAGCCCGGCGGGCTCAGGCCAGGCGCTATCGTTCAGAATGCCGAGGTCGCCGATTTTATTCGCGCCAGCAAGCTACCCCTGCATACTTTTATAATCGAACAGACGAGCGACACCGGCGACAGACTGGTGCGCGACTGGCCGTTGCCATCGACAGGTATCGATACCCACAAAGGGTATGCATTTCAATGGTATGCACTGTCTACGGCAGCGCTGATTTTTTTTCTTGTGACCGGATTCCGACGTGCAAGCAAGTGATAGCCTTTCACCCACCGAGGTGAAAAAAAAGACTTACTGGGCCCTGTTCCTCGTGATCGCCGCCTGTGCGGCTCCCGTGATCCTGTCCTATCTCACCTACTATGTGATCAAACCGCAGGCTCGTACCAATTACGGCGACCTGATCGATCCGCGAGCGTACCCGATACCGGATCTGGCCAGCGTGGATCTGGAGGGCCAGCCAGCTTCGCTGGCGCAGCTGCGTGGAAAGTGGATATTGCTCCAGGTCGATGGTGCGAGCTGCGAGGCGGCTTGCCAGCAGAAGCTGTACTACATGCGACAGCTGCGGCTCACTCAGGGCAAGGAGATGGATCGTGTCGAACGCGTGTGGCTGGTAACCGACGATGCGCCACTAGACATCAGCCTGATGAAGCAATACGACGGTACGCACTTCATGCGCGTTGATCCGCAAAAGCTTGCGGCCTGGCTGCCCGTACTTGAAGGCGCTGAAGCGACCAAAGCCAGCGATCATCTCTACATGATCGATCCCCTGGGTAACCTGATGATGCGGTTCCCGAAAGACCCTGACGCCAACAAGATCAAAAAAGACCTGACCCGCCTGCTGAGGGCGTCGGGCATCGGCTGATCATGTTGTTCGCACTGGCCTTGAAGGGCTTGCTGGTGGCGTTGATACCCGCCACGCTCGTTTATCTGTCTCGTGGCGCCGATCGCTTTCGCAAGCTTGCGTGGGTGATGGTGTTTTTCACTTTTGATTTAATTGTCTTCGGTGCCTTTACACGGCTTACCGATTCTGGCCTGGGCTGCCCCGACTGGCCTGGCTGCTATGGCGAGGCGAATCCTTTCCTCGCCCATGAAGAGATACGCGCCGCCGAGACTCTGATGCCTACCGGCCCGGTGACTGTGGTCAAGGCGTGGATAGAAATGATCCATCGCTATCTGGCGATGGGTGTCGGTGTGCTGATCATTGCCTCGCTGATCATCGCGTGGCGACTGTGGAAGCGCACCGGAGCACCGCGCTACTCCCCGCGCCTGCCGATGCTACTGCTGGTGTTTGTTTGCGTGCAGGGCGCATTCGGCGCATGGACCGTTACCCTGAAGCTGCAGCCTATCATCGTAACCATTCATCTGCTGCTGGGCATGTCTCTGCTGGGATTGCTGACATGGCATGCCATGCGACAAAGTGCTCAGCCAGTGATCGCTCCTGAAGCAGCGTCACTGCGCTGGCCAGGCATGATCGCGGTGGTCGTGCTGCTCATGCAGATTGCGCTCGGCGGTTGGGTGAGTACCAATTACGCGGCACTGGCCTGTGGCGGCTTCCCCCTGTGTCAGGGGGCGCTGGTGCCTGACATGGATGTCGAACATGGCTTCACCCTCTGGCGCCATTTGGGTATGACTGCTGCCGGCGACTACCTGCCTTTCGACGCGTTGGTGGCAATTCACTGGGCGCACCGTGCATTCGCGCTAGTTGCTGTTGGCGTGATTGCCTGGGTCGCTCACAAGTCGCTCCGGATGGCGGGAATGCGGACGCTCGCGCGCACGTTGTCATGGGCGCTGCTGGCGCAGTTCTGCATCGGTATTGCCACCGTGATGCTCGACTGGCCGCTGACTCTGGCAGTACTGCATAACGCCGGTGCCGCGCTCCTGTTGCTGCTGCTCGCCATGCTAAACTATCGAGTCACCCTGTCAGCCGAGAGCGTCGCCATTGTTCCTCGTCCTGGCCTGTCGCCCGCCTGAAAACTCACCCCCATGACGACACTGACCGTCCAGCCCAATCGCATCGCTCAGTATTGGGCGCTGACCAAGCCGCGTGTCACACAGCTGGCGGTGTTCTGCGCAGTCATCGGTATGTTCCTCGCCACCCCCGGCCTGCCCGATTGGTCCGTGCTGATCTCAGCCACCATCGGCATCTGGCTTCTGGCGGGTGCAGCGTTCGCGGTGAATTGTCTGGTTGAACGAGAAATCGATTCGCGCATGGCGCGTACCGCACGCCGTCCGCTCGCGCGCGGCGAGATCACCGTGCCGCAGACACTGCTGTTCTCCGGCGTGATCGGCGGTGCCGGCATGTGGGTGTTGTACAACCTGGTCAATCCGCTGACGATGTGGCTGACCTTTGCCACTTTCGTTGGCTATGCCGTGATCTACACCATGATCCTGAAACCAGCGACGCCGCAGAACATCGTGATCGGTGGTTTGTCTGGCGCGATGCCCCCTGCACTAGGCTGGGCCGCGATCGCCAATGATGTGCCGATGCAGGCATGGATACTGGTACTGATCATCTTTGTCTGGACACCACCGCATTTCTGGGCGCTCGCCCTGTACC
>JBEGNF010000060.1:0-13293 GCA_041182625.1 Pseudomonadota bacterium
GTCTTAATATAAAAACTGTGCTCTGTCCTGGCTGCTGCAAAAATTTCTTACAGTTAATATAATCCCTTCATCGCAGCTTCCTGCACCTTGTCAGAAGCCTTGCGCAAGCCCATGAATTACTGGGTCTTTTCTGCATCCGCTGACCTGACACGTTTCTTGCTTAGAGTCACCCACTTGTTGGCAACTCAGGAAACCAAGCACGATGACTTCCGTATCAACTCCGGCCGTCGCTGCCGCCCATCACGCGAAAAAGCACGCCAAATCAAGCGTTAGCGGCTTGAAAGGCGAGGATGGCGGCGATTTCAGCGGCATGCTCAACTCCCTGCAGGCAGGCACCGAGGGGCAAGATCTTGCCGCCCAGACTGGCAAGACCTCACCCCCTGCAGAGGGGCTCGCATCCCACATTCTCGGGCCCAGTGTTCACATCATCACCAGCGAGGCACCGACGCTGAGCGACGACAGTCTGTATGCGTTCGCCCGTTCGCAAGGCATGGATGAGTCCGCGCTGGCACTCATCTTTCAGCGCGGCGCCACCCTGCCGCCCGCTGGCGCCGCGGCGGCCGACGCCAGCGCGCTGGTCGTTGGGCAGATTGCCGCCGATGCGACGGGCGACGCGCTGCTGCTTGCTCAGCAAAAGCTCGCCGCACAAGCCGCCACGCTCACGGCTGAGACGGCGGCTGCCACACCCGTCGCCGACAAGGCCGACCTGCCCCAAGCTTTCACCGAGGCCGACGGCATGAGCGCGCTTGAGCTCAGCGCCGATGCGAAAATCCGCTGGTCCATCAGCCAGCCAGGCACCCATGCCGATAGTGCAAAATCATTGGTACCGGATCAGGCACCCAAAATGGCTGCTGATGTCAGCCAGGCGGCTGCCGCGATGAGCGCCGCTCAACACGAAAAACACGAGGCGCCCGGGCGAGAGCTCGCAGCCACTCTGGTGCTCGGCGACGCCGAAACCAAACAATTTGCGAAAAAGCTGGAGGCCAAACAGCTGAGCCTGCGCGCCGAGCGCCTGGGCTCGACCTCCAGCGAGTCCTTCAAGGCAGCGTTCATGAACAACGGTCTGCTGCCCCAGGCCGAGGCGACCGAGGCACCCGCAGCACTGGATAGTGTGACGCTGGGCACCGATCTCACCGGAGAAGACCTGCGCATGATCTGGGCACACCGGCAGTCAGTCGCCGAACAGAACAGTCAATCGCAGGCGCAGGGCCAGGCCGCCAGCCCGCAATCTGACATCGACCTGCGCGCCGAGCAGTATGAAAAGCTGTCTCAGCGACTGGGCGAAGCGCTCGGCCAGCGACTGGCGAGCCAGATCGCTCGCGGCGTCTGGAAAGTCGAGCTGGCCCTGAAGCCCCAGGATCTGGGCAATATCGAGATCAAGCTCGATATGAAAGATGGCGCGCTGGAGGCCAGCTTCAAGGCGAGCGAGGCCATGACCCGTGAGCTGATCACCGATGGCCTGCCCAGGCTGAGAGAGGCCTTGGCGCAGTCAGGCATGCAAGTTGCTAATGTGAACGTCAACGTAAGACAAGACAGCCAAAATGGCGGAAATTCGACACCTGGGCGCCATAAAACGCCTGCCGGAATCACCGGAGTGTCGAAAGGTTCGCTGGCCAACGCCAGCCTGCCCTCCGACAGTGTGGCAACCGGGAAGCCCAAGGCCCAGGATAACAATGGCCTCGACGTACTGGTCTGATCGAAACGAAATCGTGTAGGGGGATGTAATGGCTGAAGAAGCGGCAGCAGCACCTGAAGAACAAGTCGAGGGCGAACCTAAGAAAAAAGGTCCGCTGCTCAAGATCATCCTGATCGTGGTGGGCGTATTGCTCTTGATCGGTATCTCGGTCGGCGGCACCCTGTTCGCCACGGGTTTCTTCTCGAAGAAGCCGAAAGAAGCCGTGGATGCCCAGCTCGACAAGCTGGAAGGCCAGGGCGACGGTCATGCGCCGGCCGGTGACGGCCACGGCGGTGAGAAGAAAGACGACGGTCATGGCAAGAAGGACGACCATGGCAAACCAGCTGCGGACGCCCCGCAGAAAGAGCTGGCCAGCCCCGAGGGCGAGGCCGAGCGCTGGAAGTTCAACTACTACGCGCTGGAAAAGCCCCTGCTCTCCAACGTCGCCGGATCGCGTAAAGTCATGCAGGTCACGCTGACCATCATGACCCACTACGACGACCGCGTGATCAAGAATGTGAAAACGCATGAGCTGGCGCTGCGCGCAGGTATCCTTGACGTGATGCGCCAGAAGACCGAATCCGACCTGCTCAAGCCTGATTTCCGCAAGGCGCTGGCAGAGGACGTGAAGCTGGTCATCAACTCGCTGCTCGAAAAATACGAAGGCTTCGGCGGCATCGAGGACGTCATGTTCACCGAATTCATCGTGCAGTAACCGAGCGCGAACTGACCACGAACGGAACATCAAGCCATGGCCACCTCCAGCAACCTGTTGTCGCCCGAAGAGCTTGCCGCACTGGCGTCGGGCATCGACGACGGCACCATTGCGATCGACACCGGCTTCAATCTGACCACGCGCGTGAAGAAGCACGACCTGGCCAGTGAAGACAGCACGCTTGGCGTTAACACCTCCTCGCTGGAGATGATCAACGAGCGTTTCGTTCGTTTGTTCCGCCTGGGCCTGATGGAAGTGCTGCGCACCAGCCCGCGTATCAATCCGTCGCGCGCGCAAATCGTGCGCTTTGGCGATTACCTGAAAGATTTACGCCCTCCTCTGGCGGTCAACACGATTCGCATCAATCCGCTGCGCGGTTTCTCGCTGGTGACCATCGAGCCAACCGTCGTGTTCTCCGCATTGGACAATTTCTTTGGTGGTACCGGTAGCGGCATGCCCGGCACGCAGCGTCGCCGTGCGTCTGACAAGGATGCAGACCTGCCGCCGAACTGGCTGCCCCCCACCCGCATGTTCACGCCGACTGAATCGCGCGTGATCAAGATTATTCTGGAAGTCTTTTTCCGGTCGCTGAAAGAAGCATGGGCGCCTCTGCTGCCGGTCGATTTTGAGCACGTTGGCTCCGAGATCAATCCGCAGTTTGCACAGATCGCTGACGAGAACGATCTCGTGATCGTATCGCGCTTCGACACCGAAAGCGTGGGCGGCGTCAAAGGCTTCGTTGATCTCGTCTATCCCTATGCGTCACTCAAGCCACTGCGCGACCTGCTGCGCAATCGCGTACAGGCTGACGGCAGCGAAGAATCCGACCTGAAGTGGCGCAACGACCTGACCGCGGCTGTCGGCGACTCGCTGCTCGAGATGCAGGTGCTGCTCGGCCAGGTAATCGATGATTACGCACGCGTCGAGTCGCTGAAAGAAGGCGATCTGCTGTTCTTCAAGAAGCCTGAACTGGCCACGCTGTACATCGGTGGTCTCCCTGCCTTTGAATGCCAGGTAGGCATGTCCGGGCCCAACGTAGCCGTTCGGATTGAAAATTCGATCAGCCCTGAAAATATCTAACCCCACTTAACCGACCAACGTCAGGATCCATCATGAGCGATACCACTACAGACCAGGACCAGGATCAGGCCGAAGATTCCGCAGTGGCAGAAGCCACCGAGATGCTCCATCACCACATCAATCCCGAGGTGTTGCAAAACATTTCGGTGGCGATCAAGGTGGAAGTGGGGCGTACCAAAATGAAGATCCGCGACCTGCTGCGACTGACACAGGGTAGCGTGGTCGAACTCGAACGCATTGCCGGTGAACCGCTGGACTTGCTGGTCAACGACACGGTTGTCGCACAGGGCGAAGTGGTGCTGGTCAATGACCGCTATGGCATCCGCCTGACCCGCGTCGTACCGGCATCCGAGCGCATGCGCAATATCTGATCCCACTGAACTTACTACCCGGACGACATCATGCACGCCACCGATTGGTTATCCTTCATCGCCAGCTTCGCTGTCGTTCTGGTACTGCTTGGCGTGGTGCTGGTCGGACTGAAGAAAATGCAAAGCGGCAGCCTGCTTGGCATGAGCCCCCGCAAGATCCGCGTACTTGACACGGTATCCATCGGGCCACGCCAAAAAATCATGCTGCTGCGCGTGAAAGATGAGGACATCCTGGTCGGCGTGACCGTCCAGCAGATCAACACCCTCGCCGGCTTCCCGCTGACCGCAGACGAGATCGCTGCGGATCACGCCGCACAGGCAACACCGAATGAACCGGTCGCGCCACTGGCCAAGCGTTTTGCTGATCTGCTCAACGCTGCAAAACAGAACAACAAGGATCGGAGCTGATCATGCGCCGAGTCCTCGCCCTCGTCCTGTTGCTCGTCGCTGCGCTGCTGCCGGAAACCTCGCTCGCGCAAGGCCTGCCCATCGTGAATGTCGTCGCCGGAAAAGGTGGCGCGACCAGCTACAGCCTGACCTTGCAGCTGCTGGGTCTGATGACGGTCCTGACGCTGCTGCCCTCAATGCTGCTGATGATGACTTCGTTCGTGCGCATCATCATTGTGTTCTCCATTCTGCGCCAGGCACTCGGCACAGGCCAGACGCCGCCCAATCAGGTGCTGGCCGGCCTTGCGCTGTTCCTGACGCTGTTCATCATGCAACCGGTGATGATGGATGTGTATAACAACGCCATCCTCCCTTACATGAATTCGGGCATGCCTTTTGAAGAAGCACTGGCCGCTGCTGAGGCGCCGATCCGCGGCTTCATGCTCGCACAGACCCGTGAAGAAGATATCGCGATGTTCATGGAAATTTCTCGCTCCAAGGCCGAGCTGACCGGACCGGAATCGGTACCGTTCACCACCCTGGTGCCCGCATTCATGACGTCCGAACTCAAAAGTGCGTTCACGATCGGCTTCCTGATTTACATACCGTTCGTCGTGATCGATCTGATCGTTTCGTCGGTGCTGATGTCGATGGGTATGATGATGCTCTCACCGATGATGATCTCGATGCCGTTCAAGCTGATGCTGTTCGTGCTGGTCGACGGCTGGAGCATGCTCATGGGCTCACTGGCCTCCAGCTTCGCGATGCCCTAAAAAAGATAACGAATACAACCATAAAAGAACAAGGACAAGATCATGGAAATCGCCACCGTCGTTGACCTCGGCCGCAGCGCACTCTGGGCTATCGTGCTGATCTCCGCACCCCTGTTGATCGTTGCACTGGGCGTGGGCTTGTTCATCGGTGTGATTCAGGCAGCCACGTCGATCAATGAAGCGACGCTGTCCTTCATCCCGAAGCTCGCCGCGATGGGTGTGACCCTGGCACTGTTCGGCAGCTGGCAGCTGGTGATGCTGGTCGATTACACCAAAGATATCTACAAGCGCATTCCCGCGCTGTTTTCCTGATTCCTGAGCTCTCTGGAGCGTTCGGGGTAACGCGATGACATTACTTGCAGCGGAAATCGTCGAGCGCTTCTACATGTTCCTGTGGCCGATGCTGCGCATCTCGGCCCTGCTCGTCACCGCACCGCTGTTCTCGCTGGACGCACTCACCCTGCCGATCCGCATCATGATGGCGCTGGTCGTCACTATCTTTGTTTATCCGCTGCTCCAGTGGCCCGTGATCGATCCGATCAGTGCCAATGGCATTCTGCAGATCGTCAATCAGCTGTTCATCGGCGCGATGATGGGCCTGATGCTGCAAGTGGCCATCGGTGCGCTGACACTGGCGGGACAGACGATTTCCTCCTCGATGGGCCTGTCGATGGCGACGCTGATCGACCCGGCCGTCGGTAACGTACCCGTGATCGCGCAGTTCATCGTCATCTGCTCCACGCTGGTATTCCTGGGCTTTGGCGGTCATGTGATCATGCTCTCGATGGTGCTGGACAGCTTCCGCGCCGTGCCGATTGGCGAGCATATTCTGGGACAAGTCGCCTTTGGCAAAGTGGTCGCCTGGAGCAGCATGATCTTTCTGGGCGGCGTGCTGATCGCGCTGCCGGTGATGGTCGCCCTGCTCTTCATTAACATCGGCCTGGGCGTGATCACCCGTGCCGCACCCACACTGAACATTTTCTCCGTCGGCTTTCCCGCATCAATCGCCGCCGGATTCCTCGTACTCATCTTCGCGATGGACAGCATCATCGGCCGAATTCAGTGGCTGTGGATGCAGGCATTCAACCACGCGCGGGACCTCGTCGGGCTGGTGAACTGATATGTCCGAGACCTCTGAAGAACGGACCGAAGAACCTACCTCGCGGCGCCTGCAAAAGGCCCGCGAGGAGGGACAAGTAGCACGCTCGACCGAGCTGCCAGCGGCTGCGGTAACGATCGCCTCGCTCGCGATGATGTACATCACGGGCGAATTCCTGATCTCCAAAATTGCCGAGGCCTTTGTCTCAGGCTTTCAGTTTGACCGCAAGCTGGTGCACTCCACCAACCTGCTCCCTGCGATCTTCGCGCATGAGCTGCTCGAGTGCTTTATCCTGGTCACACCGCTGCTGCTATTGACGGTCGCTGTCGCGATCGCCTCCTCCGGTGCGACGGGCGGCTTCTTGTTCGAAATGGGTGCCGTGCGCCCCAAGGCGGCCAAGCTTGATCCGATCAACGGTTTCAAGCGCATGTTCGGCGTGAAGGCTGCCGTAGAACTGACCAAGGCCATACTCAAATTCACGCTGGTGGCCGGCGCTGTTGCCTGGGTGCTGTATGACAATATCGGCACGCTGAATCTGATCGGCAAAATGGCCTTTGAGCCCGGCATGGCCGTCGCCGGCGCACTACTGGCCAAATCAGCACTGATCATGGCCTGCGCACTGGCTGTGATCGCGTTGATTGATGTGCCCTTTCAGCGTTGGCAGTTCATGAAGCAGATGCGCATGACCAAGCAAGAAGTCAAAGACGAGATGAAAGACATCGAGGGTCGCCCCGAGGTCAAGGCGCAGATTCGTCGCCGGCAGCGTGAAATGGCGGCGGGTCGCATGATCGATCAGGTGAAAAATGCTGATGTCGTGATCACCAACCCGGAACACTTTGCCGTCGCCCTGTCCTACGATCCCAACGGCGACAGCGCACCCATTCTGCTGGCCAAGGGCGCCGACGCCATCGCCGCGCGTATCCGGGAAGAAGCCGTCAAGCATGGCATCGAGATATTCCAGGCCGCGCCGCTCGCCCGTGCGCTCTACTTCACCACCGAAGTCGACCACCCTGTGCCGGAAGACCTGTACTATGCGGTCGCGCAGGTGATCGCCTATGTGTTCAACCTCGCCAGCGTGAAGCCGGGCACGGGGCCGCTGCAGCGTCCGAAGCCGACCGTACCGCCCAATATGCAATTCGATGCCAACGGCAGGCTGGAAACTGAGGAGACGGTTAACTGATGGACAGACATTCCGACATGACCGAACTGATAGGCCCGGACGGTATCTTCCTTCGCACCGCCGATCGCAAGCGCTTCGACTATGTGCTGCGCGGCGTGCGCGAAGATAGCCTCTCGCTCGCGCTCTCTAGCGACAACGACGGTTTGCTCGACCATTATGGTCGGCTGATGATCAACAAGCTGCGCAAGAGCGATGGTCTGCAGATCGAAGTCTTCCTGCCGCAGAATACCGAGGCCCTGCTCGAGCGCTTCAACCAGATACTGGCCGATCTGTCGATCGACGAAGCCCGTAATGCCGAGACCTCGCAGGCGCCGCGCCGCGTACTGCTCGCGCATGACGCCAAGGCCATCAGCGAACGCGACCTGCAGCTGCTGTCACGGCTAGTACAGGATTTTCCAGGCGCGAATGTGTCCCTGGTCCTGCTGGTCGACAAACCCGGCATCCTGCTGCATGAGAAAACTTTGGACAAGTTTGGCCAGCGCATGCTCCGCTGGCCGCTGGAAGCGCCCACGCGCGAAGAAGGCGAGGCATTGATCGCTGTCGCCGGCGGTATGGGATTTGATGTCGAGGCCAAAAAAGTGCTTGCCGCGACCGGCTATGCAAAACAACCCAAGCCGCCCTCACCCGCGGTTGGCCAAGCGCCAGACCTGGCTCGCGATCAGGCCCCTGCGTCCAAGGGCAAAGAAGATCGCAAAGAAGAAAAAACCATGTCCGGTGCTGAATTGGCCGCAATGCGCCAGAAGGCGCTGCAAGACAGTTCAGGGCGCACCGAGCCCTCACTCGATGCGCCAGTCACGCCGATCAAGCCCGCGCCAAAAGCGCCGTCCTTGCGGGGCAAGGTGGTCTCCGTGGTGCTGCGCTGGGCAGCCGCGCTGACGCTGCTCGGGGTCGTCATCGCCATCGCGGTACTGCTGCTGTTCTCGCAAAAACTCGGTCCGATGCTCTACCACTCGCCGCTGTTGAAGGACAACCTGCCAGCGTGGGCCATGGAATCGCTGGCCAGTATTACCGGCAAACCACCCAGCGCGCAGCTGGAGGAATCCAAGGCGACCGCAACCCAGGCTTCAGTTCCAGCCGCTGGCGCCGATTCTATCAATGAGAAATCTGCTTCTGGTGCTGACAAAGCGCCGGTTGAGGCGAAAGCTGACCTGAAGGCCGAGACAAAACCGGAGCCAAAAGCAGACGCAAAGCCAGAGGCGAAATCTGAACCAAAGGCAGATGCCAAGACCGACGTCAAAGAAGTACCCGCTGTGGCGCCTGCCGTGGTACCTGCCGCAGTTCCCGCGACCGCTGCAGAAGCACTCGCGCCGCGCTCCGAGCGCGGCGTGGATCAGGCAGTGAAACAAGCACGCCCAGGCAGCTATTTTGTCCAGCACGTGTCGCTGGGCTCGATGGCCGAGGCGCAGGAGTGGCGGGCGCAGTATGCAGCACTGAGCAAAAGCCGGATCGCGGCCGTGACAACACAAGACCAGGGCGTGAAATACGCCGTCGTCTCGGGGCCCTTTTCGAACCAGAAGGAGGCCGAATCCTTTGCGGCGCGCCCGGGCGTTCCGGCCGATCCGTGGCTAAGGCCAGTGAAATCATTGCAGCGCGCGCTGGTAAGCAGCGGCCGCTGATGGTCGCCTCACGCGAAACAGGGGTGGCTGATGTCATCTGAAGAAGAAGCACAAGTATTCCGGGGCGGAGCGGCGATCGAGGCGATCTCCGAGAACCAGCACCGGAAAAAGAAAAAGCCGGTCAAAGGACCGGATGCGGAATCGCGCGCACTGCGTGACCAGAAAGATGGTCCCGGCGGCGTACGCGCGCTGCAGGATAGCGAGAACGGGCCGTCGATCAAGAACGAGATTCGCGATGGCGAAGGTGATGCGATCAGCCGCGTGATGCAGGACGCGCAAGCCCATGGTGAAAGTGGCGGCTGGCGTCCGGGCGATGGCCATGCGGATACGCGGGCATTGCGCGATGCCGATGCGCAGGGCATAGGCAAAGGAACGCATCGCGGCGAAGGACCCTCCGATCTGCGGGGCATGCATGACGCAGACGGACCGAAGTTTGGCGCAGGTTCGCAGCGTGACGATGGTCCCGAGGACCCACGCGCACTGCGCGACGCAGACGGACCGAAGTTTGGCGAAGGTTCGCATCGTGATGACGGTCCCGCCGACCCGCGCGCACTGCGCGACGCAGACGGCGATGCCGATCTGAGGGAATTGGAAGATGGCGAAGGACTGATTGACACGCGCGCTGCACTGGATGCCGTAGGCCTCTCTGACAAGCATCTGCACAATGATGCGGACGGCCCTGGCGATCCGCGTGCGCTGCAGGACGCGGATGGCCCGGCGATCACCTCAGCCATGCACGACGCCGGCGCGCATGCCGAAGTAAAAGCATGGGAAGACGCTGAGGGCCCCGCCGATGCGCGCGCACTGGAAGATGCAGAAGGTCCGGCGGATCGGCGAGCGCTGGAAGATGCCGAAGGACCTACCAACCGGCGCGAGATGAAGGATGCAGACATGCCCGACAGCGAACATTCGCTGGGCGAGCATGAATTTGGCGGCGATGAAAACGCGATGCCTGCAGACGCGGAAGCCGAAGCAGAGGAAATCGACCACCGCACCAGCGACGAGCTGGTCGAGGACATCTTGCATGAAAAGGTAGCGCAGGCGGAGCTCACACCCTGGGCCTTGTCGGTGCATCTTGAGCAGCGAATAGCCAAAGTGAACGAAATGAGGGAAATCGCTAACGCGAGGCTCGAGGCCCTTGAGGCCTTGTCCAAGAAACTGGAAAAAAGACTGTCATCATTATGAGCGACGAAGACAAAGACAAGCCTGAGGGTGGAGATGGCTTCACCCCTGCCCCACCTCCCCCGCAACTGAGCGAGGAAGAAGCTGGCGTAGCGCCCGCCGCCGAGGCCACTGCCGACGACGGTGAACATACCGGTGATACGATCCTGCCTGACGGCTCGGTCCACGTGCCCCAGGACACAGCCAAGCGTGCACTCGAGGCGGTGCAGATACTGGTCGAGAACAACCGTTCGGCCTCGCAGCAGCTCGAGTCGCTGATGAGCATCGTGCTCGATGCCGCCGAGGTCGCCAACCGCTCTGCGTCACACGTCACCACGACGGGTGGCCAGCTCAACAAGGCCGCCGAAAAACTGATCGATGGCGCGCAAAAGACCTCCAACCAATCCAAGATCGTGCTGGCGTTGGCTGCCGCCGTGCTGGTGGGCTGCGGCGGCACATTCAGTTTCATCGCCGTGCAGTTGCAGTCCAAGGTCGAGCAACTGGATGAAATGATGCTGGCCGTCGGCAAGCGCGCTGTGGACCTGAAACGCCGTATGGAATCGATGGACGATATCCATACCCAGCTGACCGAGTTGAACCTGAAACAGGAAAACACACAGTCTGTCCAGCAGGCGATTGAAGACAAGATTGCTGCCATCATGGAGCTGGCCAAAGGAGGAGCCACCAAGAAGGCAGCCGAGCCCGTACCGGCTCCGGCCCCGACCAAGCCCGCCGAGCCGAGCAAAAAATCCGAGAAAGCGGACAAGACCGAAAAAGCCGAGAAGCCTGAGAAGCCCGAAAAAACAGAAGCCACCAAGAAGGCCGATGCCGAGGCCGCCGAGAAGAGAGCAGAGGCCGCCAAAGCACGTGCCGAGGCCGCCAAGGCAGAAGCAGCGCGCGCCGAAGCAGCTAATAAGGCATTGCTGCAGCAACTGGCCGGTCTTGATGCGCTGCTCAAGGAACAATCGAAGTCCGTTAAAGACCTCAACGGTCAGGTCACCAACCTGAACGGTTCGGTGCAACATGTCGAGGCACTGAAAAAAGAAGTCGAGACTCTCTCCAAACAGCAGGTGCAGCAAGAGAAGCAACGCGCACTGGAGGCTGAGCGCGCCGCGCAGGAACTCGCTGCCGCCAATGCGCGTCGTGAGCGCGAACTGAAAGAGAAAGAGCGTGAGCTGGCCCGCGAACGCGACCGCGCCAAAGAGCGTGAGATTGCCAGAGAGCGCGAAGCAGCGAAAGAACGAGAACTCGCTCGCGAGCGTGAAGCGGCGGCGGCCAGAGAGCGCGAAGCAGCAATAGCCCGCGAGCGTGAGCTGGCCAAAGAACGCGAGAAAGAAGCCAAGGCTAAGGAAAAGACTGTCGCCTACAACCGCGAGCAATCGCGTCCGTCGGGTAATGTGGGGAATGAGGTACCGGCTTACAGCAAGCCCGCGGTAGCCAAGCCGGAATAAGCGCCAAGCTGGCAGACTATCCTTCGAGGATAGTCTGCCGGAGACAACACAACATCACTCGCCCCGAAGAAACTCAGTCAGCATCATGAAGACCTCAATTTGATCGTCAATTAGTGCGCACTCCAGGACACTCCGATCATTGTGGTTACGAGCTGTTGCCTGCTCTTGGGCTGAATCCATCATCAATAGCATCTCAACGATCTCTGCGTGACCTTTTTCAGCAGCAAGCATCAGCGCATTTTTTCCATCGTTATCTCTGCTCAGTGCTTGCTGCTCGCCGCTTTTCATATTGACGAGCAAATCAACGATATCTGGATGTCTGAGAATGGCACTGACCATCAAGGCATTCATGCCATCTCTATTCCGCACAGCCGCCTGATCATCTGCCGAATCCATTTCCAAGAGTTCTTTAACTACCTCATAGTAACCACCCCTCGTTGCATAAAGTAATGCATTATTTCCCAGGCTATCGACTGCCAGGGCCTGATCATCTCCGGAATCCATTTTTCTGAGTAACTCGACCACCTTCACCGCTCCGGTTCTCGCTGCACGCATCAAGGCATTCATGCCGTGATAATCTGGCTTCTTCACCATCGCCTCTGCCGATGCCAATGTCAGTAACTCTCTCACCACCTCGGGATGATTATTGGATGCAGCAGCCATCAATGCGTTTGCACCAGTGCGCCTCACGACTGATCGGGCTTGCTGTTCGATAGATTTCATTTTTTTTAGCGCTTTTACAACTTCGACATAACCGTTACCGGAGGCATGTAGCAAAGCATTCGCACCCATATGATCTTCTGTCAGCGCCTGTTTATCAGCTGAATCCATTTTCAATAGAGCGATCACTTTCTCTGCATTACCCAAATGTGCCGCATGGATAAGCTCATGTCCTATTTCAGGAATATCATTAAACCCAAATCTTTCATTTACGCCAGGATCTGATCCAAGCTTCCGGGATGGTTTGTTGCCACTGAATTTCACAGAATTTTTTGAGGAATTATCGGTTTGCTTTTCGTTTTCCTTAAAATTTAAACCGAACGTCTGAAGTACATTCAAAAATCCTGAGGGAATGTTTTTCAGAATCCCGGATGTTGAATATTTTTCTTCAATTAATTTGCGTAATTTTTCAAGCTCAGGATTTGAAAATCGTGACAGAAAAACTTTCAAGGCTTCGAGCTCCTGACTGCCAACTATCATCGTCTCATCGAATACCTGAATGAGTATTTCATGCAGATTTTTCTTGTCCCCAGCATCCATGATCAAGCGTACCGCCGCGGCCTTACCGGTGCTGATCGCATAAAACAGCGCTGAGCGTGCCTTGCTCCCCTTGCCTTCCGTGGACATTGCCAGTGCTGGCCGCACCTTCAGCAGCTCCTCCAGACGCTTCTGCTGTAGCGCAGACAATGGTCCTTCTTTTTTCAGTAACTGAAACCATTCCTGATCTGGTGCCAACTTGACTTGCTTATTACTGCCGGTGACAGCGGTCGTTGGTTTTTTCTGTTTGGATTCTGTTGAGCGTGATGTCGTATTTGAATGCGATGGGCGCTTCTCTGTCACATCACCGGTAACAGCTGTACCGTTGCTCCTTACCACGAGCTCAGGCTCTGTGGAAGGTAGAATTCTGATGTCTTTCCTCGATGCCTTGGCTACCCGGACAGGTTGCTGCCATTCGACGGCAGGTAGGTTGTTGAGCTGCTCGGATTTTTTTGTGGTGGTCACGGCGATCGTTGAAGCACTGGTCGAGGTGGTGGTCACCGAAGCTGGCTGTACCAGACGCGTCAT
>JBEGNF010000061.1:0-13170 GCA_041182625.1 Pseudomonadota bacterium
GTCTTTGACACCTCAGCGATCTTCACCTCCAGCATCACCTGCTGCGCGCTGCCGACACTGAGCAGATTGATCACTCTGACCTGTTGCTGCTGCAAGTTGGACTGAATCTGCTGATTACTCTGCGCGGTCGCCTGATTGGCCATGCCTTCTTGCTGAGCAGCCGTGCTCATCAATGCCGGGCGACGTACATAAGCAGTTGCCAGATCGACGGCTCTGCTGACAGCAATGGCATCACTGACCGTGCCGGACAACACCAGGCTGTCTGCTGCAGCTGTTACTCGAATATCCCGCTCCTCGGGCATCAGCTCACGGAAAGTCGCGATCAGTGCGCCAGGATCCATCGTTACTTCCACATCAATCACGCTGCAACCGCCTGTCTTGCCTTGCAAGATCATGTTCGTCGCGCCGATCGATACACCCAGCAGATAGAGCGTCTCAGGTGAGACCAGCATCGCCTGAGCGACATTCGGATTGCCCAGAGTGCGATTAGTGACCTGCTCCGGCAAACGAAGCAATGTCGATTTGCCGATGGGCAGAGATATTTTCGCTGGAGAGGCAACCTCTCCATTACAGGTCAGGCCAGTCATCATAGGGGTCGCTGCAGGCTTTGCCTGAGCTGACGCCTCTCTGACCGGAGAAACAGCGAAGATCAGTGCCGCCAGCAATGCAGTGCCGAGGGGCCGTGGTGTCAGCAAGTGTTCAGAGAACTTCATGAGGTTTTCCTTCGCTGTGCAGAGGGCGGGTCAGTAACACTCCTGCGAGCTGCGCAGGCCATTGAGGACGCCGATGCAGTCGGCGCTCTTGACGCTCGGTGGGGCGGCAGTGACTGGCTCCGTAGCAGGCGTCACCGGGCGAGTGGGTGTCCGACGCGGCTGAGAGCTCGCACGTTTTGTTGCAGCAGGCTTTTCCGCTGACGAAGTGCCCGTCATCGATGATTGCAGTGCCAACAAATCCGTCTTGGTCGCGCCCACAGTGCGTATCGCATTCGGATCCACCTGGTTGCGCAGCACCAGTGACAAGCTGCCGACACTGCGCGCCAGATCGATCTTTTCGGCTTCCTCTGGCGTGACTTCCAACGTGACCGCATTCACCACGCGTGGCTTGGTCTCGTCACGGCCGACCTCCTGTGCGACCGCCAGCACCAGTATTTTTTCGAGCACGATCTTCGAAATATTCTGGTCACGGTTGGTACGATCGCCTTCTTTTTGCGTATTGACGATGATGTCCACGTAATTACCGGGCAATGCAAATCCGGCGACACCGATGACGTCATTCACCCTCACGGTGATTGCGCGCTTACCCTCGGCGATCACGGCAGACAGTCCACCCTGGGTACCAAGCGGGGCCAGCTTCGCATCGAGCACTGGCTCGCCACGCTGCAGCGCGCTCTTGATTACCCGACCCTCAAGCTTGCTGATATCTGCATACGATCCCGGCGGCAGACTGTCCTTGGGCCAGTCGACCAGCTTGACAAGTTCGGGGGCGAGCCGCTGCCCCAGACTGATCTCGGTAGCGGCCACCGCAATGCGGGTCACGCCGCTGCTGGACTGGTGGTCTAGCCAGCGGGCCGCCAGTATCACTGCCATCAGACCGGACAAGATGGCCACGGCGAGGACGATGAGTGTTCTTGTGTTTTTCATGCAGCCTCCTGCAGGATGTCTTCAATGGCTTGCAATCAGCAGGGCCAGGACAGTTCCTGTCGCAATCACTGCCCCATAGGGAATCAGCAGACTCTTGTTCTGCGCTGAAGCTTTTGCATTCGTAGTGGGACGCACACTCCGGTGGCGCAGGCAAATTCCGAACTGCCTGATTCGCTTCGGATCTCCGTGCATCTGCCACTGGAACAAAGTGATCACCCAGAGACCACCAATCAGCGCGGTCAGCAACGCAATATCCAGCGTCAGCGCTGCACCTGAATACAGGCCTATCACTCCCATCAGCTTCACGTCACCCGCCGCCATGCCTTTGAGCAGATACAACGGCATGAAGACCATCAGCCCGACCAGACCTCCGAGCAGTGATGCGGTCAGTCCCTGACCGCCGGGCGCGAATACTGACAGCATCAGCGCGGCCGCGGCACTAGGTGCGAGTAAGTGGTTTGGTATGCGCCAGTGTCTTAGGTCACACCAAGCCGCACAGATCACGGTGACCATCAAACCGGCGAGCGCCACGTGAGCAGGTAAGCTGTTGGCGAGTAATTTCATATCCTCGTCATCCCTTGTATAGGGCGCCTCAAGCGATGCAGTGATTTCTATTGCCTGCTGCCCGACGCGCCCGTCATCACATCAAGCTGCAGGGGTCAACGCTGTAACAATGGCATCAAATGCACTCTTGATCTTGCCGCCTAGGTTGCTGACCACTGTCACGATCACCGCCGCAATCAGCGCAACGAAAATGCCGTACTCGACCGCGGTCGCGCCCTGCTCGTCAGCCAGGAAATCACTCACTTTTTCCACTAGAAATTTCATAGGTCAGCTCCAAATGACAGGTAAGAAAATCGAAGCCTGGCCTTGTGCCGGGTCACTTGAGGCTTCCTCTCGGGACTTCCCATTTGGCGCCAGCAGGATCAGACTTCTGTTTTGCCGACTCGCCAGAACACCGGCAACCCGGACTTACTGACAAATATTGCTTATTTGTCATCACGGAGTGTAGGGAGAGTGAGCACTCCCGGAAATAGCGCAATTGCACTAGAGTGTGTATTTAATTACTAACACTTCAGAGAAAAATAAATACATATGCCGAGGGTAAACACTCACCTAAGTCTGTTTTTTTACCCTCAAATAGACTCAGTTCCCGCAGCGTTGCACTGCCGTTGCTCCGATACCTGCCTCAGAAAAAAGGAAGCCCGATGAAAGCCACGGAAATCAGCCGCCGTCCGAAAAAGCAGCCTGACGCACACAGTGACGGCCACGACGGGCACAGCCATGCAGCTCCCCACGCCGCTGTCGATGACAAGCCGTACACCGACCCGGTCTGCGGAATGAAGGCCGCAGCCAACCCTGACAAGTCGGCGGTGCACGACGGCCAGACCTATTTCTTCTGCAGCACCCGCTGCGTCGCCAAATTCAATGCCGACCCGATGCGTTACCTGTCACCCGACAGAAAAGACGAAGCCACCGGGCCGGCCGATGCGATCTACACCTGCCCGATGCATCCGGAAATCGAGCAGGTCGGTCCGGGCAGCTGCCCGATCTGCGGCATGGCGCTAGAGCCCCTGCACGCAACGATGGAGGAAGACACTACCGAGCTGGACGACATGACGCGCCGCTTTGGGTTCAGCCTCGTGCTGTCGCTGCCCTTGCTGCTGCTGACGATGGGCGAGCTAGTGGGCATGGATGCCACAGCGCTGCTCGGACAGCAGGCCAGCGCATGGCTTCAGGGCTTGCTGGCAACGCCGGTGGTGCTCTGGTTCGGCTGGCCCTTCCTCGAGCGCGGCGCACAGTCATTCAAGAGCGGTCACCTGAACATGTTCAGCCTGATATCGATTGGCGTGATCGCCGCATGGCTGTTCAGCGCAGTTGGTCTGCTGTTCCCGAACGTGCTACCCGAGGCCTTCAAGATGTATGGCATGGCGCCGCTGTATTTCGAGGCCGCCGCCGTGATCGTGACATTGGTGCTGCTCGGCCAAGTGCTGGAACTGCGCGCACGCTCCCGCACGAATGCGGCGGTCAGGTCGCTGCTCGCCTTGGCACCTGCCACCGCAGTCCGTGTCGGTGTCGATGGCAGCGAAAAAGAAGTACCGCTGACCGAGGTGCGCATCGGTGACCCGTTGCGCGTGAAACCGGGAGCAAACGTGCCTGTCGATGGCGTAGTCAGCGATGGTCAGTCCACCGTCGATGAATCCATGCTGACCGGCGAGCCCACGCCAATCGCAAAACAGGCAGGCAGCAGCGTGTCGGCGGGCACGGTGAATCAACAGGGTTCATTCGTGATGCGCGCAGAACGCGTCGGCGCCGATACTTTGCTGTCGCAAATCGTGAATCTGGTGAATCAGGCTGGACGATCGCGCGCACCGATACAGAAACTCGCCGATCAAGTGTCGGGCTGGTTCGTACCTGCGGTGATCGCCATTGCCTTGCTGGCCTTCGTCATATGGGCTGTGGTCGGACCCACACCGGGACTCGCCAACGGTTTGGTCGCGGCAGTGTCCGTGCTTATCATTGCCTGCCCCTGCGCACTGGGACTGGCAACGCCAATCTCCATCATGGTAGGCGTCGGCCGCGGCGCGCGTGAAGGCGTGCTGGTGAAAGATGCCGAAGGACTGGAGCTGATGGAGAAGGTCGACACACTGGTTGTCGACAAAACGGGCACACTGACCGAAGGCAAGCCGAAAGTGCAGCAGATCATCGCCGCCGAGGGATTTGCTCGCGCGGACGTACTGGTACTCGCAGCCGCGTTAGAAAAAATGAGCGAGCATCCACTGGCGCAAGCCATTCTGGGGCATCTGATCTCACAAGGACTGCCGGTGTTACCCGTTGAAGGATTCACCGCAGTGACGGGTAAAGGCGTTCGTGGCAGCATCGATGGCCAGCCGGTATTGCTTGGCAACGCTCTGCTGATGAAAGAAGCGGGCATCGACATCAGTGCACTCGACGCCAAAGCAGATGAGTTGCGTGACCTTGCTCACACCGTGATGTTCGTCTCGGTCGGTGACCGTTTTGCGGGGCTGATCAGCGTAGCCGACACCATCAAGCCCGAGAGCCGCGAAGCGATACGCCTGCTCCATGCGGAAGGCATGAAGATCGTGATGCTCACCGGCGACAACACCAAAACGGCACGGGCTGTCGCCGTGAGCCTGGGCATCGATACCGTGCAGGCAGAGGTACTGCCCGAGGACAAATATCGTCATGTACAGGCACTACAACAGCAGGGGCATGTGGTTGCAATGGCCGGCGATGGCGTGAACGACGCGCCTGCACTGGCGCAGGCAAATGTCGGTATCGCGATGGGTACAGGCACCGACATCGCCATGAATAGCGCACGCATCGTGCTGGTGAGAGGCGATTTGCGCGGCATTGCGCGCGCGCGTCAGCTATCGCGCGCCACCATGCGCAATATCCGACAAAACCTGTTCTTTGCATTTGTTTACAACTTTGTCGGCGTACCCATCGCTGCGGGAGTGCTGTACCCGTCGCTGGGCTTGCTGCTATCACCGATGATCGCCAGCGCGGCGATGAGTCTCTCCTCAGTGTCCGTCATTGCAAATGCACTGCGACTGAAGAACGCTGAGCTGTGAGACGATGCGCGAGCAAAAGCGCAGCAGTCGTGAAAGCCGCGTTGAGCGCACGCCTTCACTGCGCCTGTTCTACGCGCTGTGGCCAGATGAACCGACACGCGCACGACTGGCGGAGCTGCAGGCCGACATCAACGGTCGCAAGGTGGACGCCGCCAATCTGCACCTGACACTGGCCTTTCTCGGTAATCAGCCGCGTGATTCGCTGATGCTGCTCGAGGGCATACTGCAATCGCTCATGCTGAATCCGTTCACATTGACGATTGATGAATACGGCTACTTCAGCAAACCACGCATCGTCTGGGCGGGACCTTCATCGCCACCGGAAACGCTCATCTCCTTGCAATGCACGCTGTGGCAATCGCTGCTGGACAATGGTGTACCTTTGAAGCCGGCGGCAGTTTTCAAGCCGCATGTGACACTTGCGCGCGATGCCGAGCGCCTCGATCGCCTATGGAAAAATAATCTGGAATGGACGGTCGACACCATCGCACTGGTGGAATCCACAGCGATTCCCGGCGGCGTACGTTACCGGCCTGTCGCCACCCGGTCGCTCTGATCAGCTGATATCGGATATCGGCTGTGTCTGCGCTGCTGGTGCGTCAGCGCGATCTGCCAGTTTGCGGAGCGCGTGCGCCGCGGCCACAAAACCGAAGCTCGCCGTGACCACGACGGAAGAACCGTAACCTGCGCAGCTGAGCCCGGTAACGCCTTCATCGCTGCCATCATTGCCGCCCTCTTCGTCCGTTGCACAGACCTCGGGCATGGTCACCGGCTCGGAGGAATAGATCGCATCGATGCCAAACTTGTGCTTGGTGCCGCGCGGGAAGCCATGTACCCGTCGCAGCTGCTTGCGCACACGCGCCAGCAGCGGCTCTTGCTCAGTACGCGACAAGTCGCAGACCTCGATACGCGTGGGATCGGTCTGCCCGCCTGCGCTGCCTACCGTGATGAGCGGTATCTGGTGCTGGCGGCAGTGCACAATCAGAGCTGTCTTCGCACGCGCATCGTCGATCGCATCGATCACATAATCGAAACGTCCCGGCGGAATCATGGCGGTGACATTCTCGGCATCGATGAAGTCCTCGACACAGTGCACCTTGCAGAACGGATTGATCTGCGCGATACGTGCTGACAGGGCTTCGACCTTCGCCTGCCCCAAGGTGTCGGTCAGTGCATGAAGCTGGCGGTTCACATTGGATTCCGCCAGATGATCGAGATCGATCATCGTGATCTCGCCAATCGCACTGCGCACCAGCGCTTCAACGATCCATGAACCGACACCACCGACGCCGATGACGCAGACGTGCGCACGACGAAAGGCCGCCAAGCCGTGATCGCCATACAGGCGCGCAATGCCGCCGAAGCGACGCTCGAGGTCGATATCGTCTGTCGGTGCTGGATTAAGGGGAAGTACACTGGCCATGCCAGCATTTTAACGGACGACCAGCGCGGCGATGCTCTAGACTAGCGGGTCTTATGCCGATTGTCCTGCCGCAGTTGTCCCCTTTGCTCCGACTGATTGCCGTCGCCGTCACGGCGCATGTGGCGCTGGGCGCGGCACGGGTTACGACCGCGCTGTATGCGCTGTCGCTGCAGGCGTCCGCCTTTACAGTCGGCACGCTGATCGCCTTGTTCGCGGTATTCCCCATGCTGCTGGCCGTGCCCATGGGACGCGTAATCGACCGTATTGGTGTGCGCAGGCCACTGATGGCGGGCTGTCTGCTGGCCTCGGCAGGCGTGGTGCTGGCCGCCACGGTGCGTGGGCTGACGGTGCTGTACCCGGCGGCGATACTGATCGGCACCGGCTTCATGGCCATCTTCATCGGCGCGCAGCACGCGGTTGGCGCGCTCGCACCTGCAGATCAGCGAACGGCCAGCTACAGCCGTCTGTCGCTGGGCTTTTCGATTTCATCTTTCACCGGCCCGCTGATCGCGGGTTTCGTGATCGACCACAGCCACTACTCGGTCGCTTATCTCTGCTGCGGTGCTTTCACGCTGACGGCATTCCTGCTGTCGGCCAGCGGCGCCTTGCGCGGTCTTCCTGTCTCGACTGCTCCCGCCAACCAGAGCAAAGGCAGCCCCCTGCAACTGCTGCGCGACCGCGAGCTGCGCCGTATTTACCTTGTCGGCATCCTGCTGGCCGCTGCCTGGGATCTGTTTACCTTCGTGACGCCTGTGCGCGGCTCGCAACTAGGCTATTCGGCATCGACGATAGGCATGATCCTCGCAACCTTCGCCGCAGCGACCTTCGTGGTTCGGCTGGCCATGCCGGGCATCGTCAGGCGTTATCGCGAGTGGCAAGTGTTGACGGCCGCGTTGAGCATTGCCGCCTGCTGCTACCTGCTCTTCCCTTTTACCGAGCAACCGTGGGCGCTGGCTGCAACCGCTTTTGTGCTGGGTCTTGCACTAGGCTCAGGCCAGCCCAATGTGCTGGCGCTGCTGCATACCAACGCACCGCCCGGACGCGGTGCGGAAGCGATAGGAATTCGCGCTACCATTGGCAATGCGAGTTCCGCATTTTTGCCGCTGGCCTTCGGCGCGGCAGGCGCGACGCTGGGCTTGCTGATCGTGTTCTGGGGACTGGGCGCCATCATTGCCTGCGGCGTGCCGCTGGCGGCGCGCAAGGCGCTCTCGCTCTCGCGTGCGCAAGACCAGTCGTCAAAATTTAACTAGCTACTTGATTCATCAACAGGAAAAAAGATGTCTATCGCCGACCTTCGCCGCGACTATAGCCACGCCACGCTCTCCGAACATGATGTCGATCCGGATCCGATCAGGCAATTCGAGCACTGGTTCCAGCAAACGCTGACGGCAGAGGTACCCGAGCCGAATGCGATGAGTCTTGCTACCGTCGGCAAAGACGGCAAACCCTCGCTCCGCATCGTGCTGCTCAAGGATGTCGATGCGCGTGGCTTTACCTGGTACACCAATTATGAAAGTCGAAAGGGTGAGGACTTGCTGGCCAATCCGCAGGCTGCACTGACTTTTCACTGGATACCGCTGGAGCGTCAGGTGCGCATCGAGGGCCGTGTAGAAAAGGTCGATGCTGCGGAGAGCGATGCCTATTTCAACATTCGTCCGATCAAGAGCCGATTAGGTGCGATCGCATCAGCACAAAGCCGGCCTATCGAAAGCCGCGAACTGCTGGAAAAACAGTTCGCCGATGCCGAGGCACAGCATGGGGATCATCCGCCACGCCCCGCGCACTGGGGTGGCTATCGCCTGGTGCCTGAATGGATCGAATTCTGGCAAGGTCGCCGCTCTCGGCTTCATGATCGTATCGTTTACACGCGCCAGCCAAACGGGCAATGGAGCCGCCAGCGATTGCAACCCTGATCGCTGAATTTTCTTGGCGCAAATATTGTTGTTGGGTTAGAGCCATATCAACATCCCTGAGATGGATGAGCTTCATAGTCAGCCGCTGGAGGCGACTATCGAATGTTCTGGGAAAAAAAATTTCATCAGTGGGTAGCGCAGATGCGTGGCGACACCCGGCTGCCGGTGCGGGTGCGCTTGTGGAATGGAAGTCAGTTTGATCTGGGCATCAGCGCACCCGAGGTAACGATACGCATACCTTCGCCATCGTCACTGATCTATCTGCTGAATCCCTCGCTGGAAAGTCTCGGTCGCGCTTATGTCGAGGGCAAGCTGGAGGTCGAGGGCAGGCTGCAAGCCATCATTGAAGTCGCCAACGCACTGTCAGAAAAAGGACTGGCCACTGGCTCGCGTCTCGGTCAGCTGTTCAAGCCACGCGCTCATACCCGTGGACAGGACAAATCAGCGATCGAGTATCACTATGATGTGTCGAATGAGTTCTACCAGAGCTTCCTAGATCCGGCGATGGTGTACTCCTGTGCGTACTTCGAGCATGGAACGGAAGATCTGCTCACAGCACAGCAAAAAAAAATCGATCACATTCTCACCAAGATCCACGTCCGTCCCAGGGATACGTTACTGGACATCGGCTGCGGCTGGGGTGCTCTGGTCATACGGGCGGCAGAGCATTTCGGCGCGCGCTGCACAGGGATCACACTGTCTAAAAATCAGCAGGCTCTTGCGACCGAACGCGTGGCCGCCGCCGGTCTGTCGGATCAAGTCAGTATCAGGCTGCTGGATTATCGCGATGTCGATGGTCAGTTCGACCGCATCACCAGCGTCGGCATGTTCGAGCACGTGGGGCTCAAGAATTTGCCTGTCTATTTTCGAAAGATCACCAGTCTGCTCAACGAAGATGGTCTCGCAATGAATCACGGGATCACGACCACCAACACCGACCACAGCACTGCTCGCCACGGCGCCGGCGAATTCATCGAGAGCTACGTATTTCCTCATGGTGAGTTGCCGCACATCGGCGCTGTGCTGACTGCCATGCAGGATAGCGGACTGGAAGCGCTGGATGTCGAGAACCTGCGCCGGCATTACGCACGCACTTGCGCGCTATGGGCAGAGAATTTCGAGAATCATGGCGCGCACATCCGTACGCTGGTGGATGAAAAACGCTACCGGATATGGCGAGTCTATCTCGCTGGCTGCGCACACGCATTCCAACATGACTGGATATCGCTTAACCAGATCGTCTGCGGCAAGGCCGGACGCGATGCTGATGTCCTACCCTGGTCAAGGCGCTACATGTACGGTACCTGAGTTATTTTTTTGCCCGGTCGGTGAAGATCTTACGGAATTTGGTCACCTTGGGCGCCACCACGAAAGCGCAGTACGATTGCATCGGGTGATTGATGAAATAGTTTTGGTGATAGTCCTCGGCGCGGTAAAAGATCGGCGCCTCGGCCAGCTCGGTGACAATGGGCGCATCCCAAACATGCGCCATTTCGGCAATGACCTGCTTCGCCATCTTCATTTGCTCAGCGTCATGGGTATAGATTACGGAGCGGTACTGCGTACCCACGTCATTACCCTGACGATTGAGCGTGGTCGGATCATGAATCGTGAAAAACACTTCAAGGATCTCGCGAAAGCTAGTCTTCGTCGGATCAAAATGAATACGCACGACTTCTGCATGCCCCGTATCGCCACCACACACTTCTTCGTAGGTCGGATTTGGGTTGCGCCCGCCGCTGTAGCCGGATTCGACATGGCTCACGCCAAGCATCTGCTGAAAAACTGCCTCGAGACACCAGAAGCAGCCGCCTCCCAGCGTACCTATCTGCAATGCAGTGTCTGACTGATGATTCATATGCTCGCTCATAGCTGTTCCGGATCATGGCCACAGCCATTGTAACGAATTCAGCCAGGTGCTACTCGGTCGATCTGCAGGGCGCTCAATCACTCGGCCACAGGTCGGTATGGTGCCGCCGTATATGCCGCAATCCCAGAAAAAATGAAGTCTCCGGATCGCGGTTAGGGATACGATAAAACCCATCGGCCTTCAAGTGATGCAGCGCCATCGCAGTCAATTGAAAAGCGAGCTGCTCATCCATGCCGAGCGGCTCTCTGTGGTCGAAAATATCGTATCCCGTGATTTTCGTAAGCTTGCGGATTTCCTCTGATTTCGCCCTGTCCTCCTGCGCCACATTGAAATTGGCCCAGGCCCATTTCCAGCTGCCCGAATTCTGGGAATATGAGCCTACATACAGGGTATCCGCATCGACCATAGTCTGCCCCCGCTCATTCTCGAATCGCAGCTTGCCCGTGCTTTGATCAAAGGCCCAGCGTGCCCAGCGGAACAGGCGATACTCGGCTGCGAGCCGCTGCTGCTTGGTCTGTAGCTCATTCATTGCCATCGCTGCAAACTGATTGAATTCCTCTTCGTTCATCGCTTTCTCCTCGACAGATCTTTAATAAAATTGCCAATATATTAATATTAGCAACGTTCATCTGTCGCTTTGAACGAATCTGCGTTGAATGTGGCAAGCTGGCCACTCCCGGCAGACCATCCCCGACAGCAAAGAGAAAAAGAACTCGATCGCAATGGGTTTATGGCGGGAGGCTGTACGGCCAGGCTGACAATCACCGGGCAGCAAATGCGGCTAGGAAGACGCTGGATAAACTACCGTTTTATGGCGAACCCGCGCGACTGTCTGAAGCGTGATTTGGCAAAATCAAGGACTTGGTGTGATTTGGCGCGCTACAAAAGGTGTTGGTTATATTGCCTCAGCACTTCCCTAGTTCAAACTGAAGAGGGCGAGCCAGATGGAGGGAGGGAAGAATGACCTCGCACAGAATGTCTCTGGTGAAGATGGCTCTGCCAACCCTGTCCGTCTTCGGCGCCTCGGCCATTGCGGCACATAACTCGTCGAGACTGAAAGCAAGCCATTGACCATCGACGAGCATCGAGAGACTGGGCGAGCTTCCGCCATCTTGCACCGGATGAGGATCGTGCGTGCACCATAAGGCCAACAGCCCCTGCAACGGCGATGCGGGAAGCGCGATGTCGGGCCGAACGCCATCATAGAGTGCCAGCGAGGGTCGATGCTGCGCGATCACGTCCGCGAGAATCAGGCCTGGCTGCTCCAGCGGGAGCAAACACGCACCGATACGCAGCAGCGCAAAGTACAGCACCAGCGCATCCGGATGGCCGTGACCCACATAGGCCACCGTATCGCCCTGCGCAATACCCCATTCGCCCTGCAGCCGCGCCGATGCGCGCTCGATACGCGCCCAGAAACGGCGGTAGGTAATCACCCGGTCAGACAGTAGATGGCAGCGTGCCTCGCCCTGCGTAGTTGCATGCTGCTGCAGCGCCGCCAACAGAGAAGGCGCGTTGGTAGAGATGTCAGTCATGATCGCCGGCATTGTAAGCACAGCTTGCCTGACGGCAAATGGATATTTTGGGCATAATCACAGGTTCACCACCTGCTAACCATTATGTCCAGTCAGCCCCTACTCCTGCCGGAGCCCGAATTCGACCAGGCAGACTTCCGTGGCGCACTGTCGCAGTTTGCTACCGGAGTCACCGTGATCACCACGCGCGATGAGCATGGCGGCTTTGTCGGACTCACGGCCAGCTCATTCAACTCGGTATCGCTGACCCCGCCACTGATCCTCTGGAGTCTGTCGGCCGGCGCGCGTACGATGCCACAGTTCAGAGCAAGTTCGCACTACGTAATCAATGTGCTGGCTGCTGATCAGGCCGCGCTGGCCGAACGATTTGCGAGCCGCATCGAAGATCGCTTTCAGGGCATTGGCTTTGATCTGTCGTCCACGGGACTGCCGATACTGCACGGTGTAGCTGCCTGGTTTGAATGTCATAACCGCAGCCGCTACCCGGAAGGCGATCATGTCATTTTCGTCGGCGAGGTGGAACGTTGCGCGCATGAGCCCAAGCCAGGGCTGGTCTACCACCGCAGCCGTTTTGGTTCGATTGATATCGGCTGATCAGCTCGCCGACAGTCTTTCGAGAATTCCCGCCGAGTCAAACGCCGCGCGGCGCAGTCGATCATGGATGCCTTGCCAAGCATCCTCAACGGGTGGACCTTCGACGATGATCAGGTCTGCGCCAGCCGCATCCATCTTTCGCAAACTCGCGTAGAGCTGATGCGCGTAAGCATCCGCGCCCACCGGCATCATCTCCGCAGCGATGAGGCCTTTGCCCGAGGTGCCCAGTGCAGAACGATGCATCAGCGCGTAGCGGCGCTCTGCGCGGTCCAGCTGGCGCATCAGCCAGTCAAACTCTTCAGCACGGGCCAGCACAAGGGGCGTTCGCGGCGCGTAATGCGCATCGAGGCTGCCCGATACGCGCGGAGCGGCCGCATCCGGCAAGGAAGGCATGCGTCCCAGCACTTCGGCGATTTGCGTAGCGCTGATCTGACCGGGGCGCAGCAGCACAGGGCCCAGCGTTTCGAGACGCGTCAGATCAACGAGGGTCGATTCGATGCCGCCAGCGCTTGGTCCGCCATCGAGCACCGCAGCCAGCGGCCCAACCCCCGGCAGGCCGAATTCATCACTCACCTGCTGTGCCGTGGTGGGACTAACAC